>CANQQB010000081.1 GCA_947625845.1 uncultured Oscillospiraceae bacterium | reverse complement strand
CGGGCGGGGCTCAGCTCCACCTCCACGCCGAACTTGCTCTTCAGCTTGGAGCACAGCACGTCGATGTGCATATCGCCAGCGCCGGCGACTACCTGCTGGTGGGTCTCGGCGTTCAGGGTGACGGTGAAGGCCGGGTCTTCCTCGGCCAGACGGGCCAAACCCTGGGCGACTTTATCGTCCTGACCCTTGGTCTTGGGGGCGATGGCCATCTGGTAGCAGGGGATGTCAAAGGTGATGCCGGGCAGCGCCTCCACGGCGTTGGCGGCGCAGAGAGTGTCGCCGGTCTTGGTGTCGGACAGCTTGGACACGGCGCCGATGTCGCCACAGGCGATCTCGGTGACCTCGGTGTTCTTCTTGCCCTGCATGGAATAGATGTGACCCAGCTTCTCCTGCGCGCCGCTGCGGGCGTTGGTCAGGGTCAGGTCCGGTGTCACCTTGCCGGAGACGACCTTGAACAGGGAGAACTTGCCAAACTGGTCGGACACGGTCTTGTACACGATGGCCTTGACCGGGCCGTTGGGGTCGCAGGGCTTTCCGCCTTCGGCGGGGGCGGGGAAGACGGAGCAGGCCGCATCCAGGAAGATCTGGGTGCCCATGCCGGTGAAGGCGCTGCCGCAGTACACCGGGCAGATGGTGCCGTCGGCCACGCCGGAACTCAGCGCGCCGGAGATCTCCTCCGGGGACAGCTCCATGGTCTCGAAGTACTTCTCCATCAGCTCCTCGCTGGTTTCCGCTGCGGACTCGGCAAGCTCGGTGTACAGCTCGTCCAGCCGGCCGCTCATGGCGTCGGGCACGGGGATCTCCACGCGCTTTTTGCCGTCCATCTTATAGGCCTTGCGGGTGATTACGTCCGCTACGCCGACGTATTTGTCGCCGTCCTTGATGGGGGCGGTCATGGCGCACACGGAGTTGCCGAAGCGCTCGCGCAGGCCGTCAAAGGTCTTGTCGAAGTCGGCGTGTTCCTCGTCCAGCTTGGAGATGTAGAAGGCACGGGGCTTGCCAGCGTCCTTCAGATACTTCCAGCTCTTCTCCGCGCCAACGTTGACGCCTTCCTTGGCGGCAACGCAGATGACGCCGATGTCGGCCGCGCGCAGGGCCTGGTAGACCTCGCCAACGAAGTCGAAGAATCCCGGCGTGTCGATGAGGTTGATCTTGCACGCGCCCCACTTCAGGTTCATGGTGGCGGCGGAGATGCTGATCTGGCGGCGGATCTCCTCCGGGTCGAAGTCGGAGACGGTGTTGCCGTCGGTGACCCTGCCCTGGCGGTCGGTCATGCCCGCCACGGACAGAAGATTCTCGGCGAAAGAGGTCTTGCCGTTTCCGCCGTGACCCAGCAGGGCGATGTTGCGGATGTTTTTCATTTCGTAGCTCATAGGTCTTCTCCTTCAACTAGACATGTATTAAAAGGCGTAATATCATCCAAAAAAGCATTATACACGATTGGCAAAATCTTGGCAATACACATAAATAAATTATTTTTCCTCACCGGCTCTGGCCATAGGCCAGAAACAGCACCGGCAGAGCCCAAAGGCACATATAGGAGAGCACGTTACCGGCGTTGGCGGTGTCATAGGCCCCCGCGCGGCACAGAAGGAACATGGTGACCATGCCGATGACGGAGCCCAGCAGGGACAGGACCGTGCCCACACGGCAGGCGGTGTATAGTTTCCGGCCGGACTCGGCGGCGTCCACCAGCGGTCCCATGCCGCCGCGGCTCAGCACCGCCGCCACGGGGGAAGTGGTGTTCACGGCGGTGTTGGCCAGCCGGTACCGGTCCCGGAAGGTGGGGAAGTTGAAGTTGTCCGTGGGCATGCGGAAAAGCTGGCGGATCATCAGGGGGGTGATGTTGAAGTCCCGGATGGCGAAGACGGGCTGGGTGCGGCCCTGCAGGAGCGTCACCAGCGCCTCCTGCACGCTGCTCACGGGGATATACTCAATCGTGAACACGCCGACAAGCTCGCCGCTGATGGCTGTGCACACGGCGTTTTTCACGCTCATGTTCTGGGGCAGACGAATGCCCATCAGGTTCATGAAGCCCACCGAGCCCACCAGTACCTGCTCGCCGTTGACCCGTGCGGACAGGCCGCCGCCCTCATGGCAGCGAAATTCCTCCGGCGTCACGCCGGAATAGCCCCGGCGGGTGACAAGTTCCGCGAATACCCCGGCCGCGCCGCTGCCCGAGGCGCGCAGCAGTCCGGCGGTGCAGGAGATCACCTTGTCCACGAAGGCACCCTCTAAAATGTTGATGCCGCTGAGCTTCATGGTGCCCGGCGGGAAGAGGTCCGCGTCGGACAATACCACGCGCCGGGACCGGCCGATGTCGGCACAGCCCTCGTAGCCCACGATGGCCGCGCCGGAGCTTTGCAGCTTCCGGGCGATCATGGAGTAGGGCAGGGGAAAGCAGAGAAAGGCGGTGAACGAGGCGCTGACGCTCATAAGGGCAGAGAGGGTGTGCAGGAAATAGGCCCCCTGGCCGTGCACCGACGCGGCGGCGGCCAGCAGCACGGAGGCGATCAGCAGGATAGGCGCCGCCGTGGCGTAGGTGCTGCGGCACAGGTCCGGCTGCTCGCTGCGGCGCACGGCGCCGTCCAATGACCTGTGAGCCCGGCAGATATACCGGCCGCCGCGGCCCGCTTCCTCCGCCGTCACCGCGGCGGGGGACTTGCTCATGGACGCGGCACGCATGGAGCGGGCCCGTGCCAGACAGTCCAGCCGCTCTCCCCACAGCGCCGCACCCAGGGAAAAAGCGCCTACCGCGCAAAACGGCGCGTTCGTACTGTGGCCCGTCAGCACCATGCAGGCGTCCGCACAGCTCAAAACGGCCGCCAGGGTGGCCAGAGACTCGCAGCCGGGCCGCAGGTCAAATAGCTGCCGCATGCCCGCCGCCAGAATGTCCAGCGTGGTCATCATCACGGTCAGCAGCAGCACCAGGGACACGCCCGCCTGCACGGCGGTGCTCCGGCCAAGCATGCCGGCCATGGGAAAGCGCAGACATATCCACGCCAGTACTACGCACAGGAAAAAGCACACACGGCACCGAAAACGAAGAGGCCGGATCTGCTGGCCGTAAAATTTTGCCGCCTTGGCGGGAGGCAGTTCCTCCGTCTCCCGGTATTCCACCGGGTCCGGCCAGTTGGCCGCCTCCGCCTTCTGCATCTGGCGCATGGCCATCCTGGTGGCGGCAAAACGGATGAGCGGCTTCAAAAACCGGTCGGCGGCGCTCTCACGGGGCTGCTGCCGGTCCGGCTGGCCGCTCTGGTCCCGGTCAGGCTCTTCCTCCGGTCCCTCCGGAGGGGCTTCCTCGTCCGCCGGGGGCTCCGGCTCGGGTTCGGGCTCCGGTTCAGGTCCCGGCTCCAACGTCCCCTGGGGGATGTCCAGATCCAGGGTGATGATGCCGTCGGGGGACACCTCAAAGCGGCGCCTGGGCTTCGGCTGGGGCCGGACCTGTGCGGACTTGTCCGGTCGGACAGTGGTCTTCTCCGCCTCGTCCTCCTGCTCCGGCTCGTCGGCCAAAAGCTCGTCCAGACCCGCCTTGTCGAAGTCCGACGCGGGCGCACGGCTGCGCTGACTGATGGTCTCACCCAGGGCCTCCATCACGATCTGCCGGGAGCGCCGGGCGATGGCCTGGGCCGGGTTGGACGGGGCCTGGGCCTGGTCAGAGGGGGCCGCCGGCGGGGGCGTGTCCCCGTCCCGGTCCTCATCGGCGGCAACGGGAGCCGCGCCGCGCTTACTGTATTCCTCCAGCACGGATTCCAGGGAATACTCCCCAAAATCCGGCAATAAATCGTCCAGATACCGGTCACTCATGGCGCTGCCTTACGATCTCGTACAGGAGCACCGCCGCCGCGGCGGAGGCGTTCAGGGAGTTGACCCGGCCCATGAGGGGGATGTCCATGACAAAGTCGCAGTTTTCCCGCACCAGGCGGCTCATGCCCGCGCCCTCGGAGCCTATCACCAGGCATATGGGGCCTTTCATATCGGTCTTCCAAAGGGGGCTGCCGCCGCCGGCCTCCGCGCCGTATATCCAAAGACCACGGTCCTTCATGGTCTGCAAGGCGGCGGGCAGATTGGGTACCCGTGCCACGAGCATATGTTCGGCGGCGCCGGCGCTGGTCTTGTCCGCGGCGGCGGTGATGCCGGCGCTGCGGTGCTTGGGGATGATGACGCCGTGGGCACCGGCGCACTCGGCACAGCGGATGATGGCGCCAAGATTCCGTGGGTCCTCGATGCCGTCGCAGACCACCACGAAGGGGTCCTGTCCCAATTTTTCCGCGTGGGCCAGGATATCCTCCGGGTCGCAGTACGCTCGCGCGGCGGCAACGGCAATGACGCCCTGGTGGGCGCCGGTGCGGCTCATGCCGTCCAGCTTCCGCCGGTCGCACTCCGTGACCACGGTGCCGGCGGCTCTGGCAGTGGAGGCGATAAAGGCCAGAGCCTTATCGCCGCTTCCCCGGACAAGAAACACCTTGTCCAGCGGCCGGCCGGCGCGTATGGCCTCCATGACCGCGTTTTTACCCTCTATTATGTTTTCTTCCGACATATTCATACAGCCTGTACTATACCACAACGATTAGCGTTTTGGAAGACATAATTTGGCTTTTGCGTGAAAAATATGGGTCATATGGGCCGCCGTAACAATTTTAATGTGGACTTTGGCGGCAAAAAAGGGTATGATTGGAAAGAGGTGATGGATGTGAGGAGCCTGAATCAAAAGATCGACCGGTTTTGCTGGAACCATCCACGGTTCGGCATCCCCCGGCTGATGCTGTTCATCGTCGGCGGGAATATCCTGGTGTATCTCATCTCCATGATGGACACGACCGGCACGTTCGCGGGACTTTTGAGCTTCCAGCCGGCTCTTTTCTGCCGGGGGCAGATATGGCGGCTGGTCACGTTCGTGTTCGTGCCAAACACCAGCGGTATCCTGTGGCTGGCCATCTCGCTGTATTTTTACTATTTCATCGGCTCCAGCCTGGAAAACGCCTGGGGCGCGGGCCGGTTCACGATATATTATCTCGCCGGGATGGCGCTGACATGCCTTTACTCGCTGGTCTTCTACTGGATCACAAAGCTGCCGGTGCCGGTCACGTCGGGATATTATCTCAACATGAGCCTGTTTTTCGCATTCGCCACGCTGTGGCCGGACCAGATGGTGCTGCTGTTCTTCTTCATCCCCCTGAAGATGAAGTGGCTGGCGTGGGCGGACGTGGCGCTGTTCGCGGTGGATTTTATCCGCATCCTGACCTCCGGGGCGCGCGGCGTCATGTTCACCCTCGCGCTGGGTCTGGCGCTGATCCCGGTGGTGGCGGTGGGCAACTATCTGCTGTTCTGCGGGGACTGGCTCTTTGACCGCATCCGGCCGAGCCGGGTCAAAAGCCGCGCACGGCAGCGGGCCAAGACCATACAGTTCAAGCAGGCGGCCAAAAAGACCCAGGCGCAGCAGCAGGCACAGGGGTATACCCGCAAGTGCTCCGTGTGCGGCCGGACGGATCGGGACTATCCGGACCTGGAATTTCGCTATTGCAGCCGGTGCGCGGGCTATCACTGCTTCTGCATCGACCACATCAATAACCATGTCCATTTCACGGAGTGAGCTATCATGGGACGCGTTCAAAAGGGGAAAGGCAAACGGGAGACGCCGCGCTGGGCGGAGCGGCTGAAGCAACTGCCAGCGTTGCCATACAGGACGATCCTGGAGGGAGCGGTCCTGCTGGGGCTGGTGGCGGGCCTTGTGTTTCTGGTGCGGGGCGTGAAGCGCGCCGCCGGGGGAGACGAGGCGGTGTCGGCGGCCAGCCTGTCCGGTGAGTTCGTGCCCGGTACGGCGGAGGGCGAACAGGAGAACACGGAAGCCCCTACGCCGGAGCCGGAGCCCACGGCGCTGCCGGAATTTGAGCCGGAGCGGCGCACCGACCCCAACATCACCAGGACCAAGTACATGGTGGACGGGGAGGAAACGGACCATTACCGGGCCGACGAGAGCCATATCATTGACTTCTCCGGTCCCGATGATTATACCCAACTGGAGGGCATCGTCACCTTCCGGGGCAACAATTTCCGCAATACCTCCAGCTACGGCACGGCCGTGCTGGATACAGCGGGCTTCGGCGACTACTGGACCGTGGCGACCGGCTCTCTGGCCGGGTGGGGCGGCAGCGGCTGGACAGGCCAGCCCCTGGCCGTCAAGTGGCCCCAGGAGACGAAGCAGATCATGAACATGGCCGACTGGGCCAAGCAGAAGCAGGACCTGGTGGAGGTGGTCTACGCCACGCTGGCCGGGCGGGTGTACTTCATCGATCTGGAGACCGGTCAGCAGACACGGGACAGCCTCTACTTGGGCTATCCCTTCAAGGGCGCCGGGTCTTTGGACCCCCGGGGCTATCCGCTGATGTACCTGGGCGGCGGCGTGGCCGGGGACGGCACGCCGCGGATCCTGGTGGTGAGCCTCATCGACGGGGAGGTCCTGTTTGAGATCGGCAACAGCGACAAGTTCGCGCCGCGGGGCTGGTCCGCGTGGGACAGCGCGCCATTGCTGGACGCCGAGACCGACCAGCTCATCTATCCCGGCGAAAACGGCGTGCTCTATCTCATGGACCTCAATACGAAATATGACCCGGCGGCGGGGACCATCTCCGTGGACCCGGACGTGGTCAAGTTCGCCTACTACACCGAGACGGCGGACAAGTGGTATTACGGCATGGAGGACAGCGCTCTGGCATGGCGGGGCCATCTGTTCATCGCGGACAACGGCGCCAGCTTCCTGTGCATCGATCTGAATACGCTGGAGATCGAGTGGCGCTTCGACTGCCTGGACGACACAAACTGCACCGGCGTCATGGAGCTGGACGAGACGGGGCATCCCTATATCTATATGAGCACGTCCTTCCACAACGGCTGGCGCAGCTCCACCACCGCCGAGATACCGGTGTGGAAGATCGACGCCGTAACGGGCAGGGAGGTATGGCACCACAGCTATGAGTGCCACTCCATCACCGACCTGTCCGGCGGCTGCCAGGGTTCCCTTTGCCTGGGGACAGGCCCCCTGGAGGGCATCTTGTACGTGTCCATGGCCCGGTATCCCAACCTGAACGACGGCCACCTGCTGGCTCTGGATACGGACACCGGCGAGGAACTCTGGACCTACCACTCCGACAGCTACGGATGGTCCACTCCCGTCACGTTCTATGACACCGACGGGTACGGATACGTGCTGTACACAAGCTGCATCAACGGCGTGATGTACCTGTTCAACGGCAAGACCGGCGAGCTGCAGGACACGTTTGAGTTCGACTGCACCATGGAGGCCACCCCCATCGTGTACAACAACACCGTGGTCATCGGTACCCGCGACCAGCAGATCTACGGCATCACCTTGCAGTAGGCCGGTAGAAAACCATGAGAAGGAAATGGTGTTCGTTTATGCCAGAGCGCGGTCTTTGTGTGCTTCTGGCGGTCGTGACGCTCTTGGCTGCCTGCGTCCCGGCCTTCGCCGATGAACAGCCCGTGGAACCGTTCATTCCCCCTGCGACGGAGGCGCCTGCCGTCACGGAGGCGCCTGTTGTCACGGAAGAGCCTGTCGCTACGGAGACGCCTGTTGTCACGGAGACACCGGTCGTCACGGAGATGCCGGTCGTCACGGAGATGCCCGCGGCCGGGTCCGTCAGACCGGCCGCTCCGAAGCTGGTGAAGGCGGAAAATACCGCGGACGGGGTCCGGGTCGTCTGGGACCGGTCGGAGGGGGCGGACCGGTATTTGGTCTACTATAAAGGCGGCGGCGCAAGCAGATGGACGCGGTTCGCCGAGACGGCCGATACCAGCGCGGTGTGGACCGGGGGCGTGAGCGGCGTCCGGTACGCCTTCACCGTCAAGGCGTGCAACAGCGTTGGCGAGAGCGGCTACGACACGACCGGCGTGTCCGTCACCTGTTATGCCGCGCCAAAGGTGAAGATCGCCTTTGCCTCCAACGGCGCGGGCATAAAGGTGAGCTGGAACGCGGTGAGCGGCGTGAAGCGCTACGCGGTCTATTACAAGGAAAACGGCGGGGCATGGACAAAGATCGGCACCACCGCGGCGACGAGCTATACCCGCAAAGCGGCGCAGCTTAACAGCGGCAGTACATACCAGTTCACGGTCCGGTGCGTGGCCGGCGACAAGAGGACTGTGCTGAGCGCTTACAAGGCCAGCAACAGTCTGCTCTATTGCGCAGCGCCAACGGTGAAGCTCGCCTTTGCTCCGGACGGCGAGGGTATCCAGGTCAGCTGGAACAAGATATCCGGTTCTTCCCGCTACGTGGTCTATTACCGGGAAAACGGCGGAGCGTGGAAAAAGATCGGCTCTACCGCGGATACCAGCTATACCCGCAGGGCGTCGCTGCTGAAAAGCGGGGTGAAATACCAGTTCACGGTCCGGTGCGCGACCAGGGACGCGCAGACGCTCCTGAGCGGGTACAAGGCCAGCGACAGCCTGCTGTATTATGCCGCGCCAAAGGCAAAGCTCGCCTTTACCGCCAACGGCGGCGTCAGGGTGAGCTGGAACGCCGTCGCCGGCGCGCAGCGCTACGCGGTCTATTACCGGGAAAACGGCGGAGCATGGAAAAAGATAGGCACCACCGCGGCTACCGGCTATACATGGACGGCGTCGAAGCAGAAAAGCGGCGTGGCCTACCAGTTCGCGGTCCGGTGCGTCGATAACGACAAGAAGACCGTGCGCAGCGGCTATAAGGCCACCGGCTCCGCCGTGTACCTGGGCGGGTTGAAGCGCGGCGGGGTAAAGGACGCGCTGGAGCGGTTGAAGAAGATGGATGACGTGCTGCTGGTGCGGCTCCCGCCTCAGACCGACGCCTCCACCAGCTTGAAGCTCAACGATATGGTCACCATCCATGAGGCTTTTCCGGCGGTGTCGTTCCACTTCAGCTTCCGCCTCTGGGGCAAGACCGTGTCCACCATGGACCAGACCGTGGACCTGAGCCATATCGCCATGAACGATAAGGGCGCGGCGGTCCGGAAGGCGCTGTCGTGCATGACGGACTGCAAGACCCTGATCATGGACACGTGCGGCGTCTCCAACGAGGATATGGCCGCCATCCGGGATGATTTCCCCAAAACAAAGGTGATCTGGCGGGTCTGGTTCGGCAAGTACACCTGTCGGACCGACACAAAAAAGATCCTGGCCTCCATGGGGGACAACTCCGTTACCACCAAAGAGGCCAGGGCGCTGCAATACTGCACCGAGGTCCGGTATCTGGATCTGGGCCACAACACGAAACTGACCGACATCTCCTTCGTCAAGTACATGCCCAATTTGGAGGTGGCCATCCTAGCCATCAACCGGTGGAAGGACGCCTCGCCTCTGGCAAGCTGCCCCAAGCTTGAGTATCTGGAGATATTCAACACCAAATGCACCGATCTGTCCCCGCTGGCGGGGCTGAAAAATCTGCGGCACCTGAACGTGTGCTACCTGTTCGACCTGACGGATGTGTCGCCGCTGATGAAGATGACCTGGCTGAAACGGCTGTGGGTCGGACGGGACAACTCGGTGCCCTGGGAGGACCTGGTGGCGCTCCAGAAGGCGCTGCCCAACACCCAGGTCAACATCACCAACCGGGAAAATCCCACACGGGACGGCTGGCGGGAGCACCCGCGCTATTACCTGCTGCGCCAGCAATTTGGCTACGACTACTGGGACTTTTCCACCTACTGAATAAAAAAAGAGCCTGCCGCAAGGCAGGCTCTGTTTTATGTGCGGGAACTATCTCACTCCACGCTGATCATGTAATAGTACACCGGCTGGCCGCCTCGGATGAGGCTGGTCTCCGCGTCGGGTAGCCGGGCTCCCAGCGCGCCGGAGAAGCTCTCCGCGTCGGCCTCGTTCACGTCCGCACCGTAGTACACGGTCACGAACTCCGGGGACAGCTCCGCGATGGCCGGGTCGATGCCCGCCACCAGCGCCTCGGTGTCCGCAAAGGACCCCACAAGCTGGCCGTCCATCAATGTCAGGTATTCCCCGGCCTTGATGTCGTGGCCGTCAAACTCCGAGTCCCTGGCGGCGTATGTTATCTGCACGGTGTGCACCGCGCCAAGCGCGTCGTTGAAGTCCTGCTCCAGGGCCTCGGGGGTGCTGTCCGGCGTCAGGCGCATCATGGCGCTGATGCCCTGGCACACGGTCCGGGAGGGTATCACCACCACCTTTTTCGTGGTCATGGGAACGCACTGTTCGGCGGCCATGATGATGTTCTTGTTGTTGGGGAAGACGAACACGGTGTCCGCCGGCGTCAAGATGTCCTCCGTGGCGGGGTTCATGGTCTGGCCGCCGGAGACGATGTTGTCCGCGCCGAGCTGACGGAAAAGCTCTTCCAGTCCGTCTCCGGCGCACACGCACACGGTGCCCACGGGCTTTTCCGCCGGGACCGGGTCGGGGATGGCGTGGGGGTCGGCCTCTTCCGCCGGGGGCTCGTCGGCCTTGGGCTCGTCCGGCACCGCCAGGGTGGGGGTGTGGCCCTCCAGAGCGATATGCTGCTCCCGCAGGTTCTCCACCTTCACCGCCGTCATCGCGCCGTAGGTCAGCGCCTGGGTCAGGACCCGGCCGGGGGCGTTGGTGTGGATGTGCAGCTTCACGGTGTCCTCGCCGTCCAGCAGCACCACGCTGTCACCCATGTTGCCCAGATAGGCGCGCAGCAGATCCACGCTCTTCTTGTTGGCCTTGCGGATGACGCACTCGGTGCAGTAGGTATACTTGAGCTGTTCGTCGGCGGCCTCCTGTTTGGGTTTGGCGGCGCCGGGACCCTGGCTGACGGTCACGCGGCCCTCCAGCCAGCCCAGCATGGCCTCCAGCATGAGGATATAGCCATACCCGCCGGCGTCCACCACGCCGGCCTTTTTCAGCACCGGGTTCTGGTTCACCGTGTCGTCCAGCGCGGCCTTGCCGGCCTCCAGCGCGGCGAAGAGCATTTCCTCGAAATAGCCCGATTCCTTGGCCTTGGCCACGGCGGCCTCCGCCGCCAGACGGCTCACGGTCAGGATGGTGCCCTCGGCGGGCTTCATGACCGCCTTGTAGGCCGCCTCCACGCCGCCGGTCATGGC
>CANQQB010000080.1 GCA_947625845.1 uncultured Oscillospiraceae bacterium | reverse complement strand
TATCTTGCTGTATAATAGCGCTAACAGCGCTATTATACCACAGCTTATCAAAGTATTAAAACTTTTTAACAGGGAATAGTATCACGCGCAAGAGGCGGGCATCACGCCCGCCTCTGCTTCATATCTCAATGTACTCAAAATACACAAGAAATCCGAACCCGTTTCCTATTGGAATCAAGTTCGGCTCTCTTTCGGAGGAGCGTTGCATCGGGTCGCGGCCCGATGCTTCATCTGTTTTTCCGGCAAAGGCTATACTGATACGGCGCCAGGGTCCGGCGGTCGCAGCGCGATCTTTCGCCCGTGAGAAGATCGGTATATTCTCCCAGCAGAGCGTCCAGGGACACGGTCTGCTCCTCGCCGGTAAAGTTGAAAAGGCACACCAGCGTCTCGCTGTCCGTCTTCCGCACCAGGGCCAGCACATGGTCGTTGTGCGTGTCCCAGGTGGTGACCCAGGCGTCCGGGCCGAAGCAGGGGGCCGTGGAGCGGATATGCTCCAGCTGCCGCAAACCGTCCCACAGACGCTGCTGCACTGTGCCCGGCCGGGTCCGTCTGGCGGCATTTTCCCAGTTGAAAGCGGTCCTGTGCAGGTTCCGGCTGTCCTCTGTCCGGTCTGGGTCGTTATGGTAATCGTAGCCGTTGAGCTGGCCGATCTCGTCCCCGCTAGAGAGCATAGGGAACCCCGCCATAGCCATCATCGCCGCATGCATCATCAGGTCTCTCTGTATACCCAATGCTACCTGCACCTCGTCGTTTTCGTCGAGTCCTTTTTCTATGCCGCACAGGCTGGCAGTGGTGCCGCAGGTGCGAGCGTCCTGCGTGACAGGGTCGTAGTTATACCGCTCGCCTCTGGCCCAGCTGCCGGGGAAGCTGCCCTCATAAAACTCATAAAGATACTTTTTATGCAGCAGCGCGTCCTGGCCGATGGAATATCCGAACGCCTCGTTCAGGCCCCAGCCGATATCGTCGTGGCAGCGCAGGTAGTTGACGAACACGCAGTGCTTCGGCAGGGCATGCAGATCGTCCAGCTGGTGCTTCAGTTGCCGCGTATCCCCGCTGGCCAAAGCGCTCCACTGGGTGCACATGGTGGAGCTGTTGTAGAGGATGTGGCACTCTGGCCTGTCGGCCGTGCCGAAATAGGGCGCCAGCTCCTTCGGCGCCATAACCACCTCGCCCTTAAGGAGCACACCGGGGCAGACGCACTCGGTGATGAGCCGCACCATGCGCATGATGGTGTGCACCTGGGGCAGGTTCCGGCAGGTGGTGCCTATCTCCTTCCAGAGGTAAGGGGTGGCGTCCACCCGCAGCACCTCCACCCCTATATTCGCCAGTGTCAGCATGGCAGACACCATCTCGTTGAACACGGCGGGGTTTTTGTAGTTCAGGTCCCACTGGTATGGGTGGAAGGAGGAGCAGACGTATTTTCCCATCTTCGGCACGTAAATAAAGCTGCCGGGAGCCGTGGCGGGGAACACATCCGGGATGGTCTTTTCCATCTCCCTGGGGATGTCCGGGCCGTCAAAGCAGATGTACCGGTCTATGTACGCCTGTTCGCCTGCCTTTGCCCGCACGGCCCACTCATGGCTGTCGGCGGTGTGGTTCATCACGAAATCCAGGCACAGGCTCATGCCCCGCCGGCGCATAGACGCGGCCAGACGAGCTAGGTCCTCGTTGGTTCCCAGAGCCGGGTCCACCTGGGAGAAATCCTCCACGGCGTAGCCTCCATCGTTGTCCGGGTGGGGCATTTTCAAAAGGGGCATCAGGTGCAGGTATGTGATACCCTGCTCTGCCAGGTGATCCAGTTTTTTCTCCAAATGGGCCAGGTCGCCGGCGAACAGGTCCGTGTACATGGTCATGCCCAGCATATTCCCCCGGCGATACCAGTCCGGGTCCCTCTCCCGGCGGCCGTCCAGCCGTTTGAGTGCCAGGGGTCGGGCGGCATAGGCGGCGGCCATCGCCCGCTCCAGAGCGTCCAGCATGGTCCTATCGCCGTACAGGGCAAGGTACAGCGCTTTCAGCTCCCCCAGTCGGGACTTTGCGCGTCGTTCAAACGTCGTCATAGGCATCCGCTCCTCACATCAAAAAGAGATCCCGTCCGGGAACGGGGACTCTTGCTTGTTGAAAACTCAGAAGAGGGCCAAGTCGTATTTTTCCACGTCCAGCAGCACCGCGCCGCCCTCGGCCTGGAAGCTGATGGAGTCCGCCGACTCCGGCGTGTAGATGATGAAGGTGGCCGCCTGCTCCCCGTCGTTGACGAAAAGCTCCAGGCTGTGCTTATCCATCACCAGCCGCAGCTTGATCTCGCCGTTTCCGGGCCGGACCTGAAATTCCCGCACGTGGACCACGTCGTAGCGGATGCCGCAGCGGCTCCGGTCCACACGGACGGTATTCATCTCCGGCTTATAGCGGATATAGGTCACGTGCTCCCCGTCCTTGGCCACGTTCAGCCGGAAGGCGTGGTAGGCGTTCCCCACGGGACGGACGGTGACGGTCATGTCCAGGATGCGGCCGCTGACACCGGGCAGATTCGTCTCCCCGGTGATGAGCACGTCGCTGTAGGCCACCCGGTGGCCATGGTAATTCTCCAGCTCCCGCACCGGGTTCTGGACCAGCCGGCCATTTCGGATGGCAAGCTCCCTGGGCAGGGTCATCTCGCCGAAGATGCGGGCGTTCAGGGGCTGGCAGTTGGAGGTGGCCCAGTTCTGCATCCAGGCGATCATCACCCGCCGGCCGTCATAGGTCTGCATGGTCTGAGCGGCGTAGAAGTCGATGCCATAGTCGATGGACTGCACCTTCTCGCGGGTGAACCGGCCGTTGTCCCAAGTGCCCAAAAAGGCGATGTTGCCGTTGCCCGCATGAAACTCCAGCCCCAGGGCCAGCATGTCCTGGGGGCTGACCACCAGCACCTGTTTCCCGTCCAGGGGGAAGAAGTCGGGGCACTCCCACATCAGGCCGTACTCGTTCTGGCAGGCGTCCACCACTGTGACGAAGGTCCAATGGAAGCCGTCGTCGCTCTTATACAGCAGCACGGCGCCGCTGCCGTCGGCGGTGCGGTTGCCCACCACGGCCCGGTAAGACCCGTCCGGCTCCCGCCAGATTTTCGGGTCCCGGAAATCCAGGGGGCTGCTGCCCGCGGGGATATCCGCGCCGGTGAGGACCGGGTTGCCCTCGTACTTCTCATAGTCCGTCCCGTCGCCTACGGCGATACACTGGGTCTGGTATTCCTCCAGCAGGCCGTCCTCCCGGCGGACGCGCTGCACGCCGGTGTACATGAGAAGCTGCCGGCCGTCCGGCATCTCCACGGCGCCGCCGGAGAAGCAGCCGTCCCGGTCGTATGCCCGGTCCGGGGCCAGAGCCACGGGCAGCCGCTCCCAGCGGATGAAGTCACGGGTCTTGACGTGGCCCCAGTGCATGCTGTTCCACTTGGTGGAATAGGGGTGGTATTGATAAAACAGGTGATACTCCCCCTTATAGCAGGAAAAGCCGTTGGGGTCGTTGATCCAGCCGATGCCGCCGGTCACATGGAAGGCCGGCCGTTCCCGCTCCGGGATGAAGGGCACATACTGGGCCTCAAAGTCCCGCGCCTGCTGTAATTTCTCACTGGTCATAGAGGGTCCCCCTTTTACGCTGGCAATGCCGCCCGCACCCAAGGGAGCGGGCGGCACGCTTATGGATTTTTGGTTTTGTGCGCTGTTTCTTAACTGCTTATTCGCCCTGAGCCGCGGCATAGCGGTCATAGGCATCCTGATAGACCTTCAGAAGCTGGTCCATGCCGCAGGAGTCGCTGAGCATCTGCTTGTAGGACTCCCAGCTATCGTCGGTAATGCCGCCGTCGCGGAGCCACAGGCCCTCCTGCTCGGCCACCATGGACTCAAAATCAGCCTTGTAAAGGTCGATGGTCTCCAGTTCCTCCGGCGTGAACACGCAATCGACGGGGTACACGCTGGTGTCGTCCACATAGGGCATCCAGTAATCATACAGGTCGGTCAGCCGCTCGATGGCCCGGTCCTCCATGGCGAAGGTGTCGCTGTAGTACTCGGAGAGGATCAGCTTGGGACCGGCCACCTCGTTGGCCATCTTCAGCTCGCCGGCACCCTTGCCGAACATCTCCTGGGACTGCTCCTCGGTGATGGACTGCCAGATGCCGTTCTCGTCCTGCTCCAGGAAGTAGGTGCCGATGGGGCCGTACTGCAGCTGCATGACGATCTCGCCGTCGTACCACTGGTCATAGAACTTCAGCAGGGTGGCGGGGTCCTCGCAGGCGGAGGTGATGGAAAGCTGGCCGGCGTTGGTGGCGCCGCCGGTGCGGACAGTCACGTTATGGGTGCCGTCGGGGCCGTCCAGAACGGGCAGGAACACATAGTCGTCGGCGTAGTCGCCCATCAGCTCCTCGATGTACCACCAGGTGGACACGCCAACATAGCCCTGCTGGCACTTGGCCATCAGCTGGGTGTCGGACTGGGAGAACATCTCCACGTCCATCAGGCCCTCGGCGTACCAGTCGTGGAAGTAGGTCAGCGCCTCGCGGTAGCGGTCGTCCACGCACACGAAGCTGACCTTGCCGTCCTTGTCCAGGACCAGGTCGTTGCACACGTCGTTGATCCAGTTGGTGAAGCCGAAGCCGGCATAGAAGATGTTCTGGCCCCAGCACCACTGGTCGAAGCCGGTGGACATGGGCAGGGTGCTGCCGGGAGCGGCGCCGTACATCTTGGCGGCCATGTCGTTCTCCTTGAAGGCCACCAGCACGTCGTGCAGCTCATCCAGGGTGGTGGGCACTTCCAGACCCAGATCGTCCAGCCACGCCTTGTTGATCATGGAGAACTGGGGGATGGTGTAGATGGAGTAGTCCTCCTCCTTGCCGATACCGGCGGTGCCCATCTGCTCGGCGGCGGGCAGGCCGTAGATCTTGCCGTCGGACATGGTGATGGCGGCCTTGATGTTGGGATGCTCCTCCAGGATGGCGGACAGGTTGGGCATGATCTCCGGGGTGATGTAGGGGGTCAGGTCGATGAAGGTCTCGTCCTCGCCGTAGCGCATCAGGTCATAGTTGGAGAAGCCCACGCCCTGGAAGGCGTCGGGATAGTCGCCGCCGGCGATGCGGATGTTGACCTGCTCGGCCAGGGAGTCGCTCATGGTGTCCCAGGTGATGTGGATGCCCACGTTCTCCTGGAGCTTGTTGAGCACCTCGTTGTCCTGGTAACCGGGGCTCATGGCGGACATGCCGCCCATGACGGTGAACTCGGTCTGGGTCTCGCCCTCGGCGGCGTCGCCGCCCTTGTCCTTGTCGCCGCCGCCGCAGGCGGTCAGGCTCAGAGCCATCACGAGGACCAGCAGAAGCGCAATGAGTTTTTTCATAGCATTATACCCTTTCTGATAAATTTGTGTCCAGTGTTTTTAACCCTTCACGGCGCCGGCCATGAAGCCCTTTTCAAAGTACTTCTGTACGAACGGATAGATGATGAGCATGGGAGCCGCCGCCACGATCATGGAGGAGAACTTCAGCATCTCGGTCAGCTTGTTCAGCTCTGCGTAGCCGCCGGAGATGGTGCTGGCCTGGCTGGCGCTGGCGGAGCTCTTGATGAGGATGTTGCGGATGACCAGGGGCATGGGCGCCTGCTCGGCGCGCAGATAGATCAGGGCGGTGAACCAGTCGTTCCAGTAGGCCACCATGGAGAACACCACCATGACCGCCATAATGGGCTTGGACAGGGGGATGACGATGCGGATGAAGGTGCGCCACTTGGAGCAGCCGTCTATGGACGCAGCCTCGATCAGGTCATGTGGTATGTTGTTCTGGAAGTAGTTGCGCACGATGATCATGTTGCCCACGGCCACGCCGCCGGGCAGGAACAGCGCCCACATGTTATAGAGCAGTCCCGTCTGCTTCACCACCAGGTAGGTGGGGACCAGGCCGCCGCCGAAGTACATGGTGATGAGGAAGAAGATGCTGAAGAACTTCCGGCCGGGCAGGTCCGACTGGGCCAGAGGATAGGCGGTGATGTACAGCATCACCACGGAGAAGACGGTGCCGATGACGGTGTACTTCACGGAGTTGAGAAAGCCCCGCAGCAGGCTGTCGTCCGCGAACACCGCCGTATAGCCCTTGAGGGTGAACTCGCTGGGCAGCAGGAAGGTCTTGCCGGCGTACACGTCGTAGGGGTTGGACACGGAGGCCACCACCACGTAATACAGCGGGTAGGCCACCAGCAGCATGATGATGGTGCAGATCGTCACCAGGATGATGTCACTGGTCTTATCGGACAGACCGCGAGATTTTTTCATAGTGTCCGCCTCCTTACACGATGCCCACGTCCGAGGTCTTGGACGCGATCTTGTTGACCACGAACAGCAGCACCAGGTTGATGACCGTGTTGAACAGACCCACGGCGGTGGAGTAGCTGTACTTGGCGTTTTCGATGCCCTGCTGGTACACATACACCGCGATCACGTCGCTGGTGGCCTTGTTCAGCTCGGTCTGCAGCAGCCAGACTTTTTCAAAGCCCACGTTCATCAGCGAACCCGCGCTCATGATCAGGTTCAGGATGGCCATGGGCAGCAGCGCCGGCACGTCCACGTTCATGATCCGCTGGAACACGGAAGCGCCGTCCACCTTGGCCGCCTCATACAGGCTGGTGTCCACGTTGGACAGCGTGGCCAGGTAGATGATGCAGCCCCAGCCCGCGTCCTGCCAGATGCCGGAGGCTATGTATATGGTCCGGAAGGCGGAGGACTGGGTGAGGAAGTCCACCTGGGTGCCCAGCAGCAGGTTGATAAGGCCGCCGGAGGGGCTCAGGAAGATGCGCAGCATGCCGCAGATGACCATGGTGGAGATGAAGTGCGGCGCGTACAGAACGGTCTGCACCACCCGCTGATAGCGCTTGAAGCGGAGCTGGTTGATGCACAGGGACAGGATGATGGGCACGGGGAAGCTCCAGAGCAGACTGTAAAAGCTCAGGAGGATGGTGTTCTTGATCATCCGGCCAAAGGTGGGGGCGTTAAAGAACCGGGTGAACCAGTCGAACCCCACCCACTCGCTGCCAAGATATCCCCGGCTGGCCTTGTAGTCGCGGAAGGCGATCTGGATGCCGTACATGGGGATGTACTTGTAGATGAACGTGATGACCACCGGGATCAGCAGCAGAAGGTAAAGCTGCCAGTTGTTCAGCAAGCGCGTTTTCAGCGGCTTGCCCACGCGAACAGGTTTCTTGCTGATCGCTTCGTTCATTGTCTATTCACTCCTTTCTATAGATAAGGGGACGCGCCGATGCTTTCATATCTCACCTCTTTTGCCCCGTTCTCCGTGTAACGTTTCACAAAAAGCGCCAGAAAAAATCCACGGGTTCGCGGATATGATCGGTGTGAAACGTTTCATAATGAAGTTAGACCTATAATATGCCCATATCCCGGCCCGTGTCAAGACAATCATTTGTGTGATTTTACAGTTTTACTTATTCACTAAAATCATCAAGCGCAATTTGTATAAAACGCCACAATGTAGGAAATCAGGCATTTTTTCCCGTTTGCCTCTTGCAAAAAAACGTTTCACACGCTATCATATGAACAGCGTTCTGTTTTTTCATGAAACATTTCACGAAGCAGCAAGGAGCATCCCTATGAGACGCGGCACGATGCCTACCATGAAGGACGTGGCCCAGGAGGCCGGCGTGGCCCTGGGGACGGTGTCCAAGGTGTTCAACGATATCCCCGTGGGCGAGGACTATCGCCGGCGGGTGCTGGACGCGGCCCGGAAGCTGGGCTACCAGGTCAACAGCTATGCCCGGGGCCTGAAGGCCGGCAAGACCGGCACCGTGGCCCTGATCCTGCCCAACGCCTACGACCCCTATTTCGCCGCTCTGGCGGACAGCGTGTGCCAGGCCCTGGCCCGACGGGGCTGCCGCATGCTGATGGCGGTCACCGGTTCGGACCCGGACGCGGAGCAGCAATGCATCCGCATGGTGGAACAGAATAAGGTGGACGGTATCATCGGCCTGACTTATAACCCGGCGCTGGAGATCCCCGCCTCCATCCCCTTCGTCAGCATCGACCGGTATTTCAACCCGGCGGTGCCCTGCGTGGCGTCGGACAACTTCGGCGGCGGGCAGCTGGCGGCGGAGAAGCTGGCGGAGCTGGGCTGTCGGCGGCTGCTGTTTCTGCGCATCGGCGCGGACGTGCCCGGCGAGCCGGACAAGCGCATGGGCGGCTTTCAGGCCG
This sequence comes from uncultured Oscillospiraceae bacterium, assembly GCA_947625845.1. Classification (GTDB taxonomy): domain Bacteria; phylum Bacillota; class Clostridia; order Oscillospirales; family Oscillospiraceae; genus CAJOIG01. Next base: position 2,952 of record CANQQB010000080.1, on the reverse strand, counting down.
CCTGTCAGGCGCGGGGGCTCGAGCATGCGGTCATGGCCCTGAACGACCGGGACGGCTATGAGCCCTTCCGTGTCTTTCTCCGGTCCCATGTGGAGGGCGGCAGGCTCTCCTACGACGGCATCTTTTGCAACACGGACCGGCTGGCCTTCTATGTACAGAACATGCTGGCCGAACTGGGTCTGCGTGTGCCGGAGGACGTGCAGGTGGTGGGCTTCGACGGCGTGCGCCGGTTCGGCAACGACGGCTATTACTGCTCCACCATCGTCCAGCCTGTGGGGCAGCTGGCGGAGACCAGCGTGAGCATACTTTTGGAAGAGGACCGCTCCGCTCTGCCAAGCCTCATCTGCCTGCCGGTGAGCTATGCCCCCGGCGGCACCACCATGGACGGCTGACCGTGGCCAGCGAGTACTTAAAATGGAAATACCGGGACGTGAAGCCCGATGAAAAGCCCGCGCCACTCACCGGCCGGGCCAGGTGGGCCAACTGGTGGCATTACCACAAGGGACTGGTGCTGGGCGGTCTTGTCCTGGCGCTGGCGCTGGGGGACATCCTCTGGCACGCGCTGGGCATCGGGCAGGTGCGGCCGGACTATGAGATCGCCTATGTGGGCGCCGACCCGCTGCCGGAGGACACCGCCGCCGCGCTGGAGACCGCTCTGGCCGGTCTGGGGCAGGACGCCAACGGGGACGGCCGGACCGTGGTGCGGCTCAACCAATACGTCTCCGGCGGGGAGGGCAGCGCAGACTACGCCTACGCCTCCTCCACCCGGCTCATGGCGGATCTGGAGGACTGCGAGAGCTACTTCTTCCTGCTGGACGAGCCGGACAGGTTCCAGCGGGACCACCAGATCCTGCGGCTTTTGAACGGGACGCTGCCCGACGAGGGAAGCGGCGACGACGGACCATTTGCCCTGGCCTGGACGGACTGCCCCGCGCTGGCTGGCCTGGACCTGGGCTCTTACACGCAAACCGTCCTGGGCGAACAGGTCACCGGGGACAGTCAGGCGCTGATGGCCGGGCTGTACATCGCCCGGCGTGGTTTCTGGACGGAAAAGACCGCCGCCTTCCTGCCGGAATGCGACGGTCTGTGGGAAACTATCACGGAGGGTGCCGGTTCATGAAAAGACGCACAACTATCTTTTTGCTGGCGGGGCTGGTCCTGGTCGTCGCCGTCATAGCGACGGTGTATTTCACGGCGGGCAGCCACTACCCCTCCCGAGCGGCGGACGGCGCGGCCTGGGACGAGAGCTGGGAGATGCTGGGGCCGGTGCTGGGGGTGGAGGCGCCGGGCAACGGTCTGACCCTGCTCGATAACAGCGCCATCCTCACCGCCGACGATATCTTTTACGCCGCCTGGACCGCCGGGGACAGCGAGAAATTCACCAACGAGGACGGGGAAGAGACGGACGTGTATGACGCACAGCTGTATATGCTGGCGGTGGGCTGCGCCGACGCAGAAAACGCCGCCAAAGCCGTGCGGGAGTGGACGGACAGGGAGACGGATTCCTACGCCGTCCGGGAGACTGGTACGGAGGTCTACAACGGCCAGACGTACGATCTTATCTATTACGACTGCGTCTCCGACGCCAACCCCTACCAGCGGGGCGTGACCGCCTTCACGGTGTACGGCAATTACGCCGTCAGCGCGGAGCTTACATGCCGGGAGAGTTATCAGGGCGACGAGGCCGACGTCCTGGCCGACGTGCTCAGCCGCTGCCATTACAGCGCCGATATCGAGAACGGATAAGGAGGCCATCGCCATGGGACTATTCACACCGGACGACCCCAGCTACGACGAGAGCGTGCGCCAGACCGGCTTCAACCGGTATAAGCAGCTCATCAGTCTCCACTGGACGGACTGGGCCAAGGTCAATTTTCTCACCATCCTGGGGGCGCTGCCCCTGGCCTTCGCCGTCAGCGCGTCCATCGTGGCCTCCAGCGTGGCGGTGCTGCTGCCGGCCTCCGTCGCGGGCGGGATGATCTTCGGACCCTTCCTGGCGGGGCTTTACGACGCCATATACCGGGGCCTGCGGGACGCGTCCGGCAAGTGGTGGCCGGCGTGGAAGAAGAGCTGGCGGCAGAACTGGAAGGACAGTCTGGTGCCCGGCGCGGTCACCGGCCTTTTCCTGGGCGTGTTCTCCTTTATGACCGCGCTTTTCTGGTGGGCGCAGGTGCCGCCTTCCGCCGGGACCGTGGCGCTGTACCTGTTCTCCGGGTTCCTGTTCCTGCTTTTGGGTTCCCTGTACTGGCCTCAATTGGTGCTCTTTCGCCAGACGGCGGCGGGCCGGCTGCGCAACATCATCCTGTTCACGTCCAAATACTTCTGGCGGGTGCTGGGCGTCGTGGCGCTCCAGGCCGCCTATTGGGCCGTCTACATCCTTTTCGCGCCATTCACCTTGGTGCTGGTCCCCTTTCTCGGCTTTTGGTATATCACCTTCCTGGCACAACTGCTGCTTTACAGCCGCCTGGACCTGGAATTGCAGATCGAGAAGCTGCTGGAAGAAAAAGAACACCCATAAGCGCAAAGCAAACTTCCCGCCTCCGTTTCATACTCCGATGTCTTCAATAAACACAAGAAATCCGAACCCGTTTCCTATTGGAATCAAGCTCGGATTTCTCAATCTTGGCAAAGATTGCGCTATTTGATACAATGCAACGCTCGGAGTGGAAGCGTTGCATTTGTCGTATCAGCGTTGCATTTCGGGAGAAAGCGTTGCGCAAACGAAGCGTCTAAAGCACCTATTGACAGCAAGAGATTTAATCCCTATGATAGTAGTGAGCCAAACGCGAGGAGAATGGTCATGCCAACCACTGTCTGACAGAAAGACTAACTATTAGAAGTCAAGCATGAATTGAGGTAATCGTGCAAAGGCGTGTGGACCCGCAAGAGGGCATAGCAAAGCAGACGCCAGTGAAGGCGCCGGAAGCGTGAGTGTGTGAAGCGGGTTAGGCG
>CANQQB010000079.1 GCA_947625845.1 uncultured Oscillospiraceae bacterium | reverse complement strand
GCCAGACAAACAGAGGGCAGACGTGCTCACCCACATAGTGGATCATGTCCAGCTGCGGCGGGCAGCTTTTGGGAAACTGAGAGGCGTCTGGATTGACAAATTCCGGGTCGTTCCAGATCGTTCCCGAATTGTCCCAGCAGCCGTAGGCGATCACGGCGGCGTCCGGCCGGATGTACGTCTGTTCGACGCCCAACGCCTGCGCGATCTGCGGGTCGTTCCACTGTGTAGCTGACACACCCGCGAGGCACGCACCTGCGGAAAATCCCATCAGTGCTATCCGATGTGGGTCAATATTCCATGCCTCGGCGTTGTCCCGCACGACCTGAATTGCCTTGGAACACTCAATCAGCACGTCGGGGTATTTGCAGTCATCCCCGACGGTGTACTCCAGCACGAAGGTGTTAAACCCCTTTTGCAGGAAAGTGACCGCCACCGGTTCGCCCTCGTTCGGCGCCAAAAAGGCAAAAGCTCCGCCCGGCAGAACGATGATCGCTCCTCGACCGTTCTCCGTGCCGTATGCGCCGAAATCGTCGTGGATGTAAGTGGTCAGGTATACTTCTTTGTCCTCAAACAGCTTGATTCTCTTGTGGATCATGATCTGCCCTCCTTGTCATATAGTGGATTTCATTTCAGATTATCCTGAAAGAACTGCGTGAGCTTGTCAAACGGTATGGCGTTATTTTGTATATTTCAAACCGTTGCTGGCCTTGTACGGTCCCAGCAGGGTTTTCTTATCGCTGGTGCAGCAGCGGACGGTGAATTGGTACGTCACGCCGTTTTTGAGTTGTGCCGCCTTGCGGGTGTAAGTTGTATCTGTGGTGGTGCCGATGCGCGTCCACTTGCCGCCGTTTTCCTTGTAATAGACCATGTACCGGGGCGAACCCTCCACCGCATTCCACGTCACTTTGATGCCGGTGGAAACCTTGCTGATCTTCACCGTGGGCGCGGCGTAGTATCGCAGGCTGTTGCTTGCCTCGTATTTGCTGAGGAAGGTCGCTTTGTCGTCGGTGCAGCAACGGACGGTGAACTGGTAGGTCACGCCGTTTTTGAGCTGCGCCGCCTTGCGGGTGTAGCTGGTCGCGGTGGTCGTCCCTATCCGCGTCCATTTGCCGCCGTTTTCCCTATAATAGACCATGTAGCGCGGTGCGCCGTCCACCGCGTTCCACGTTACTTTGATACCGTTCGACGCCACTCCGATGGTCACGGTCGGCGCCGCGAGGGTGGGCGTGGCCGACGCTTCAGGCTTGGGCGTGGCCGTGGCTGCGGGTCTGGGCGTGGCCGTGGCTATGGGCTTGGGCGTGGCCGTGGCTATGGGCTTGGGCGTGGCTGTGACTACGGGCTTGGGCGTGGCTGTAGCCGTTGGCCTGGGTGTTGCCGTGGGCGCTGGCTTAGCTGTGGCTGTAGGCTTAGGCGTGGCCGTAGGTTTGGCCGTGGTTGCGGGCTTTGCCGCCGTTATCCCGTTGGCGTCCAGCCACGATGAGATCGTCGCCCTGGTGGTCCCGGCGGCGAAACGGCGTCCGTCCAGCCAGTGGGCGCTCGGCGCGAGGGCGTGTAAGTTATCGTCGCTGGTACCGATGGGGCTGGAGCCGGAGGTGCAGAAGGGCAGGATCGTCTTGCCGGAAAAATCATAGCTCTCCAGGAAGGTGCTGATGATCCGGGGCGCCTGACCCCACCAGATGGGATAGCCCAGCAACACCGTATCATACTGCGCCATATCTGCCACACGGCCCGAAATAGCGGGGCGGGCGTTGGGGTCGTTCTGCTCTTTTGACGTGCGGCTGTCAGCGCTGCCATAGTTCAGGTCGGCACTGGTATAAGGCACGGTCGGTACGATCTCATACAGGTCCGCGCCCAAGATGTCCGCCGCATGGTCCGCGATCGCCTTGGTGGTGCCGGTGGCGGAGAAATAGGCGACCAGAATGCTGCTGCCCGCCTCCGACGCAGATGCGCTGCCAAAGCCGCCGATACCGGCGACCAGGCTAAATGCCAGCGCCATAACACATAGCGCGGAAATGATTCGTTTCATCGTGTTACCTCCCCGAAATTTTGTAAGCTCTGCCTTTTTCGATGTTTCTCAACAGAAAATCGAGGCAGTCCACCTTGCTTTGGCTCTCATGGACCTCATCCATCAATGCACAGCGGTGACGGCGCAGCACCTTCACCGCGTCCTCTACCTGCCCGCCGTCATACAACCGGCAGACAGTGCCGATCGTCTCTTTATCACAGCCTGCGTCCTTCATGTTTTGCGTAAGCTCATCCATTGGCCTGCACCCCCTGTCAACAGCGATCATACCACTCTTGATTACTCGGCAACAAATAGTTATAATTTATATCGTGATATAAAAATTGCGAATATCACGGATGCGGTCGCATGACTGCTTGCAGGATCGATCCATTTAAGGCTTGCAAATAAAGTGATGATGTAATTATCGCCTTACAGTAGAAAAATGTGTGCCTGCAAGCGGCACACATTTTTTCTTTGCATGATCACTCTATATTCATTGAAAACTTCATTTGGATCTCCTTTAGAAAGATCTCCGCAGCTTTGGAGAAAACTTGATATCGTTTCCAAACAATACATAATCCGGCTTCTAAAACCGGGGAAAGCGGTTTGAAACAAAGGCCGCTCTCGCCTGCCGTATTGATCAGCTTATCGAGGGCAATTGCATAACCAAAACCTGATTTTACAAATCTTGAAGCATTATACAAAAGATCATAGGAGGCTACAACATTTAGTTGGGATAGGTTTTTGCGCAGCCATGCGGTCATTTCACCACTGGAAGATGTTTGATGGGATATGATCAAAGGTTTATCCCATAAGTCCTCGGCGCAAACGCTCTCTTTTTGCGCAAGCGGACTATCCGCAGGCATAAGCACACCCAAAGTATCCTTTACCGGCAAACGTATATAATCATATTTAGCAGCGTCAAAAGGCTCGACCAACAAGCCGAAATCTACAAGTCCCTTATCCAACCGCTCTGCAACGTGTTCTGCATCGCCGCTGTAAATGTGGTAACGGATAAGAGGATATTTGGCTTGTAAATCTTTTGCCGCTTCTGCGATCGTGGAAACAGCGTCCGTTTCACCGCTGCCGATGTAAACGTCGCCGCTTATGCTTTCATCGGAGGCTGATAATTCTGCCTTTGTTTTTTCCATCAATGCCACGATTTCTTCTGCCCTTTTGCGCAGAAGCATCCCGTCTTCGGTAAGTGTCACCTTTTTACTCCCTCTGATAAGAAGTTGCTTTCCTATTTCATCTTCCAAGTCCTTTAGCTGCCTAGACAGAGGGGGTTGCGTCATGTGCAAGGTTTCGGCCGCCCTTGTGATGCTTTCTTCTCGTGCTACCGCAAGAAAGTATTGTAATATTCTAATATCCATTTGATCGCCTCCACTAAAATTATAGCGCACGTTTCAATACTTTTCAAGTATGCAGACGCATTTAATATATGTATTTGATATTTTTGAAAGCGGAGCTATAATTTCATCATTGGAGGTGATTCAATATGCCGAATACTCTCATCAATGAAAAAGCAAGCGTATTTGAAAAGGAAATCACAGACGCTCTGTATACTATTGAAAAATATTTGGCTGGATATGCAGAAGCAGCTTTTTTCATAAACACAGCGAGAAAACACTTCCTGTCAGGTTTCAACTGCCTCAAACCGGATATTATCGTACTCGGTTCCAGTATTCCGGCAGAATTAGTATTTGCAACAAACAAAACGGTATATTGGGTATTAGGCGGAAGCAGAGCGAGTTCCAATTGGGCGGATGATCTAGTGCCGAGGGATACCGACCCCATCAGCAGGTCAAGTCTTGGCTATCTGAAATCCGACTTTACTAAAAATGCGCTGATTCTCGTCCCATTAGTAAATGACAGCGCCAGAAAGCTGGCCTACCTGCTTCGTTCGATGGGACGGCACGTGCATACAGTATATTTCCCGCCGGTAAAAAACAAAGAATCTCTGGCAGAGTGGTATCGCCAATATGAGGATTGCCGATATGCGATCTCATCCTATTTCAAAAAACCGTTTTCAAACCGGGCCTTACAAAGGACGCGGGAACGGATATACCAAATCAAAACCCATATTAGAAAATTCATTCTGGCGTCCAATGGGATCCTATGCGGCGCTTGCCGAATGTTTATTATCGGCAGTTACTATTATGCTGAAGATCCTTCCGAATGGTGTGAACATCTGGACTGTCTGACCAAACGGCTTCAGAACAAAAGCCCCGTTAATATGAGTAAAGCGAGGAGAAAGGTCCTGCTGCTGGGTTCTCCTATCTATTTCCCAAATTATAAGGTACCGTTTCTGATTGAAGAGGCCGGTCTTGAAATTGCTCTGCAGGCAGATCATACTTCGCTCACGATCTGCTCAAGCGGGTGTCTTGCAAAAAAGAACAGGCGGATCACGCCGTACACCTTTTATATCAATGATTCTTCTCCTGCCTATGTAAAAAACGATACGCTATACGAAGAAATCGCAAGGCTAATTTCCGAAAACGAAATAGATGGCGTTGTCTATCACATTCTAAAAGGTCAGATCGAATATGATTTTGAATTGGGACGGTTTGAAGAAATGTTTGAACAGGAAGACATTCCGATTTTCAGGTTGGAAACAGATTATAACTATCAGGACGTGGAACAGCTTCGAATTCGTCTGGAGGCATTCTCGGAGGTGTTGAATCAGAGAACATACGGAAAGGGCGTGGCGGTATGAAAAAAAGAAACATAGGGATCGCCATTGTTTATATCGCCTGCGCATTCCTGCTGATTTCTGCTTTTTTTGCAGCAGATTTTGTTCTTTATGATTTCCATATGATGCCATCTGACTACACATGGGAGGAAACAGACCGGGAAAAGCCGTTGCAGGCCGATACATCGCTCTGGTTTACATACGGGTCAGGCAGAGAAGTAAAATTCGGGATTTCGGATGAGATAAATGCCGAAGGACTCAGGCTCTACGCCAAGACCGAAGAAGAAAGCCTTCCCATTACAGCGTCGGACTTAAACCCGATCCGTGAGGATCTTCTCGGTTACATCATTGCTGCTGCGCCTGTCCAAACACGGGATATTGACAACGACGGCACGGCAGAATCTGTATACGACACAGCCCGCGCTGATTTCGGCGCGCACACCTATGAATTGACGCCAAGAGCGTTCCATCTGCCGGATGAGATACCGTTCGAGGTGTCGTTTGAAGAACGCAAAGTGATTCAAGTGCATTATATGGATCAAATTTTGGCGGATGCAAAGATAACTGTTACAGATGCAGATGGTATTCAGACAGATTATGTTACGGACGAAAACGGCTGGATCGAAGGACTTCCGATCCGCAATATACGCGAGGGATTCACTGCCGGCTATTCACCGAACGAAAATACAGTTTACCGTATGTATTATGCCGTAGAGGATTACGATTACTTTAGTGAACACTTCTTCCATGCGCAGCTTCCTTTGCTCATCATATTGGCGCTCTCTGTGGTTGGTATCGTACTTGTGTATTTCATTCGGGAGCATTATGCAAAGAGAGATCCCGCCTATGCGATTTATTCCAGAGAAAAGCCGGGCTTTAAGGGAAATCACGGTCTTGAAAGCGGAAACTCGAAGTTTTCGATCATTCGATGGGTATTTCTCATTTTGAGTTTTGTGCTGTGGACATATTCCGGCAAGCTGCTGGGGCAGGGTCAGCTTTTGAATGAAGTGGCTGTTCCCACATTCAGTTGTCCGTTCAACCTGGATCAGCCGGTTGAATCAAGCTGCTATTACCTTACGCATTTACCGATCCTGTTCACGCGCAACATTGGATACGTCATCATGTTTTTGCTTACGCTATCGATTTTCCTTGTACTCGGCGGACGCATCCTTTGCGGATTTATGTGTCCTTTGGGATTTATTCAGGATTTGTTTGATAAGCTCCGAAGGGCGCTGCACATTAAGCCGGTTCAAGTGACTGATAGGATGAATAAGATCATTCAGCCGTTAAAGTGGGTATGGATCATCTTGTTTTTGGGGTTTGTATTTATCGGAGGCGATTTTTGTAACATCTGCCCCAATAAGGTTTTCTCAACCGCCATGGGCGGCTGGTGGGTAAATTACGCTTTGGGCGGTTTCCTGACAATTCCGCTTTTAGTTGGCAGCTTTTACATCAAACGTTTTTGGTGCCTTATGTGCCCCATGGGATACCTGTTGGGCGTTTTCAAGAAATTTAACCTTTTTAAGTTGAAAAAGGATTGTACGTCCTGTACGGAATGCGGAGCCTGTTATCATGCCTGTCCTATGCGGATAAAGAGTATCTATACGGAAAGAGAAAAAAGCCATGTACAGACAGTAGATTGTCTGATGTGCGGAGAGTGCATCAATAAATGCCCGGAAGATAAGGCGCTGTCCCTGACATTCTGCGGCAAACCGATCTATCGATCATCCCGAAAGACTTTTATGAAAAAATACGATAAGAAATCAAGACATAGAAAACTGTTTCATCGAGCAAAAGCGACAAAAACGGGAAAAAAGGAGGAGTGATCCATGGATAGGCAGGTTCAGACAAACAGCCGTCAGCGGGAGTTGTTTATCAAGAAATCAACAAGAGTGGCTGCTTCGTACTTAAACCGCGTAAAATCACTTCCCGATCTGCCGGATGCCGCTGTGCCGTTTCTGGACGCATTGGAGAATACTTATATCAAGCTCCAGGATATTGCAAAGCCGGAGAATGTCAAAACGATCGGAACACTGTGTGTTATGGTTCCCGCGGAATTGATTTGTGCCGCCGGCGCTATGCCTGTGCGCCTCTGTTCCGGAAGCTATACGGCGTATTCGATCGGTGACGATCATATTCCCCGCGACGCTTGCCCGCTTGTTAAGTCCATTATGGGGTTCGCGCAGATCAAAGCGTTGCCGGTTTTTGACAACTGCTCTCTCTTGATAACGCCGATCACTTGTGACTGCAAAAAGAAACTCGCAGGCGTGATAAATTCGGTAAAGCGCACAGCAGCAATTCATATTCCACCTTTGAAAAAAGAGGACGCCGATACCGAAGTTTACGTTCGGGAGTTGTACCGCCTGATTCCTGTTCTGGAAAAGGAAACAGGGCATGAAATAACGCCGGGTTCTTTGGCAGACGCGATCCGCATGGTTGGAAGGGCACAGTATGAAATGTCACGGTTCTTACAGTATCGCAAATACGATCCCGCTCTGCTCTATGGCACACAGGTTATGGCGATCATGAATGCCTACGCCTATATGCCGGTAAACGTATGGACAGAACAGATGCATTTATTGAACAGTGAACTGGAGGCAAGATTAAAACGGAAAGATTTTGTCGGGAAGCAAAAACAACCTCGTATTCTGGTTACAGGGTCCCCCATTACATTCCCCAATATTAAACTGCCGCTCTTGATCGAGGAAATGGGCGGCATCCTTGCGGCGGACGAAACCTGTATGGGAGAACGCGGGCTGTCTGATCCGGTGTCGGTGATCGAACCCAGCTTTGACGGTATGATGCGGGCAATTGCTTCACGGTATACAAAGCCATGTACTTGCCCGGTATTTGTGGATAACCGGCAAAGAGTTTTCCGCCTCAAGCAAATGATCAGGGACCACAAAATACAAGGGGTCGTGTACCATGTGCTTCGCGGCTGTCTCGTATACGATTATGAGTATCAGATCATGGAAGAAGAAATGGGAAAACTGGATATTCCCATTATCCGCGTCGAAAGCGATTATAACGAGGAAGATGTGGAACAACTCCGCATCCGCATTGAAGCCTTTATAGAGCTGATAAAGCTAAAGGATCATGCAAAGAAAAAATCGGAAAGGAAGTGACAGCATGAGTAAATATTATCTTGGGCTGGACGGAGGCTCTACCTATCTGAAAGCTGCCCTCCTGAAAGACGGCAATGTAATAGATACCGTTGTAAAGCCGACCGGGATCGACAACAACACGACGGCAAAACAAATTGTTGAGGATTTACGCAGAAAGCACGACATTGACCGCGTTGATATCGGTTATATCATGGCGACCGGCTACAGCCGTAAAATTCTTGACGTTGCAGATGATGATATTTCAGAGATCACGGCTCATGCCTATGGAGTTCGTGTAACAGCTCCGAAAGAATACCGTCCGGGAATGGTCGTTGATATCGGCGGACAGGACAGCAAGATCATTTATCTGGACGCCAACTATAATGTTAAGAATTTTACGATGAATGATAAATGTGCGGCCGGCACAGGAAAATTTATGGAGGTTATCGCTCAAATTCTGGAGACGACCATCGATCAGGTAGGTCCGCTTTCTCTGGAAAGTACGCAGCCGTGTGATATTAACAGTACTTGCGTCGTGTTTGCCCAGTCCGAGGTCATTTCCCTTGTGGCGAGAAAATATGACAGGCGTGATATTTTGGCCGGAATGCATCTTTCGATGGCCAAGCGAATTATAAAAATGATGAAAAAATCTGAAAAATGCGGCGATATTTTAATGACAGGCGGCGGAGCATTGAACATTGGTATTCATAAAGCCTTTGAAGAAGAAATGATGCGGGATGTCTATGTCGCAAGGTATCCTCAGTTCAATGGTGCGGTAGGTGCTGCATTGATTGCCAGCGAGAGAGGTGCGATATGAATACGGAATTGATTCTCCCTGCTTTGACGACGGCTGTCTCGATCGGTCTCGGTTGTGGAACCTGTTGCAGCCCGATCATCAGCACGTTTCTTTCAACGTATGTGGTTTCCCATGCAAATGGAGTGAAGAAAGGTCTTTTATCATTTGTAAGTTTCTTTTTCGGAAAGCTGCTCAGCGTATCCCTGCTTTGCACCATCTCGGCTTTGATAAGCAGACAGTTCATCAGTGAGGATGGATATATCGGTTCCTTTAATTTGCGTCTGTTTTCCCAGATCGCTATGAGCCTGATCGGTGTGATCATGGTGATCCGCTGGATCACAGAATTGAAAAAGCAAAGAAAGTGTAAGGGATGTAACGGTTGCGGAAAACAGGACGGAAAGGCCGGAGTAATTCCTATGCTGATCGCGGGCTTTACCTATGGCATCACGCCATGTGCGCCGCTGCTTTTGATGATCGGATACTGCTTTACCCTTCCGGTCCCGTCAGCCGGTTTGACAGGCATCACATTCAGCCTTTCCAGTATGGTAAGTCCCGTTCTGCTGCTGGTTATGGTGACGGGCGCATTTTCAAAGAAAGAGATGAGATCCCGGAGGCGGTAAAATGGTTTCGCTTGACATCTTATGTACTTCTGACGATTCTTCCGTTTGCAATCAACATATGAAAGCAAGAACTATTGTTGTTTTTTCTGTGAGCAGGAGGCACAGATCATGGCGGAAATAAATGATGTAGCAGGAAGCATCTATCAAAATCTCATAGATGCCGGGTGCGATGAACAAACAACAGAGCGGTGTATGGCGCTCGTAGCGGAAGGCAGATATTCCGACCTGCTTCCGATCCTCGCCAAATACAGGAGAGCGTTGCTTGACACAGTACACGATGGGCAAAAACAAATTGACTGCCTTGATTTCCTTGTCTATAAAGTCAAAAATAATAAATTTTGGAGGCAAACTAAGGAACACGAAATTTGTCTTTAACGACCCCACCCATATCCTTTTCGGCAGCGGAGCTTTCTCTGAAGAATTGTTCAGTGTGCCAGCGTGTTCATCTCCTTCTGGACGCTTTCCAGAAATCGCTCCGCGATGGGCGAAAAGACCTGATACTTTCTCCACACCAGGTATATCCGCGTCTCCAGCCGGGGTGACAGGGGCCGGAACACCAGGCCGCTGCCCCGGCTCGTGTCGATAAGATGGTCGAAGGTCAAAAGAAGCCCCAGCCCCTCCCTGACAAAGAGTGAGCCGTTGTAGGAAAGCCGGAAAGACCCCTCCAGGTGCAGTTCATCCATGCGCTCACCGCACCACCTGGGGATGTCGTTTGCCCAACCCTGCTCCGAGCAGAACAGGGGCAGTCCTGCCAGATCGTCCACGGTGACAGCCTCTTTCCGGGCCAGGTCATGGCTGTCCGGCATCACCACGCCCCAAACGTCCCGGTTGGGAAAGGGCAGATGGTTGTACTTGGCGGTATTGGGTTCGTCCGCCAGCACCGCGAAGTCCAGCAGGCCCTTGTCCAGCTTCTCCGTGACCTGCTCCGTGTCGCCGCTGGTGATATGGTAGCGCAGGCCCGGATAGGTCTGCTTGAACCGCTTGATCTGGCGGGCCAGGCTGCGTATCTGGTAGGATTCCGCCAGTCCAAAGTACACATCCCCGCCGGTCACATCGTCCAGCGCCGCAAATTCCCCCGCGATCTTGTCCGCCATGGATACCAAGTCCTCCGCCCGCTTTCGCAGGAGCATCCCTTCCTCGGTCAGTTCGATGCTGAAGCTGTGCCGGACAAACAGCTTCTTTCCCAGTTCATCCTCCAGCGCCTGTATCTGTTTGGACAGCGTGGGCTGTGTGACGTGCAGCAGCTCCGCCGCCCGTGTCATGTTCTCCTCCCTGGCCACCGCGAGGAAATAGCGCATCGACCGCAGTTCCATGGTATCCTCCTTGATATTCGTATTCTTTATATCACGATATAAATTATAACTATTTGCAAAAACACCGTCAAGGATGCACAATGAAGATACGAATACTTTCTGAAAGGATGAAATGCGAAATGGAAGAGCGCACACTGACGAATGAATGGGACAAGACTTTCCCCAAAAGCGAAAAGGTGGAGCATCGGAAGGTGACCTTCCCCAACCGCTACGGTATCACTCTGGCGGCGGATGTGTATACGCCCAAGGGCGTGGCCGGACCCCTGGCGGCCATTGCGGTGTGCGGTCCCTTCGGCGCGGTGAAGGAGCAGGCGGCGGGGCTGTATGCCCAGACCATGGCGGAGCGGGGCTTTCTCACCCTGGCCTTCGATCCCTCCTTTACCGGCGAGAGCGGCGGTACGCCCCGGTACATGGCCTCCCCGGACATCAACACCGAGGACTTCCAGGCGGCGGTGGATTTTCTGTCTGTGCAGGATAACGTGGACCCGGACCGGATCGGCATCATCGGCATCTGCGGCTGGGGCGGCATGGCCATCAATACGGCGGCCCTGGACACGCGGGTGAAGGCCACGGCGGCCATGACCATGTATGACATGGCCCGGGTCAACGCCAACGGATATTTCGACGCGGAGGACTCCGCCGACGCCCGCTATGAGAAGAAAAAGGCCCTGAACGCCCAGCGCGTTGTGGATTTTAAGTCTGGCAGTTATGCCCTGGGTGGCGGCGTGGTGGACCCGCTTCCGGAGGACGCGCCCTTTTTCGTGAAGGACTACTACGACTATTACAAGACCCCGCGGGGCTATCACCCCCGGT
>CANQQB010000078.1 GCA_947625845.1 uncultured Oscillospiraceae bacterium | reverse complement strand
CGTGATCGCCGCCTGCGGCGGGTCCTACATGGTCACGGCGGACCTGATCGACAACAACAAGTGGGACGAGATCACCGACCTGTGCAAGAAATCGGTGGAGATCGTGAAGGAGGCACGCGGCAATGGCTAAGATCGTGACCTTCGGCGAGCTGATGATCCGGCTCCAGCCCTACAACTACGAGCGGTTCGTCCAGGCGGACCACCTGGAATTCACCTTCGGCGGCGGTGAGGCCAATGTGGCCGTCTCCCTGGCCAACTACGGCCAGCACGCGGTCTACGTGACCAAGCTGCCGGCCCACGCCATCGGCCAGGCGGCGGTCAATTCCCTCCGCCGCTACGGGGTGGACACCACCAAGATCACCCGAGGCGGCGATAGGGTGGGCATCTATTTCAACGAAAAGGGCGCCTCCCAGCGCGGCAGCGTGTGCATTTACGATAGGGCCCACTCCGCCATCCAGGAGGCCACCACCGCCGACTTTGACTGGGACGACATCTTTGACGGCGTGGACTGGTTCCACTTCACCGGCATCACCCCGGCGCTGGGACCCAACGTGGTGGACATATGCCGGGAGGCGTGCAAGGCGGCCAAGGCCAAGGGCGTGAAGATATCCTGCGACCTGAACTACCGTGGCAAGCTGTGGACCCGTGACCAGGCCAACGCGGCTATGACGGACCTGTGCCAGTACGTGGACGTGTGCATCTCCAACGAGGAGGACGCCAAGGACGTGTTCGGCATCGAGGCGGAGGCCACCGACATCACCGCCGGGGAGATAAATCGCGAGGGCTACAAGTCCGTGGCCAAGCAGCTTGCGGACAAATTCGGGTTCGAGAAAGTGGCCATCACCCTGCGGGAGAGCCATTCGGCCTTCGACAACGGCTGGAGCGCCATGCTCTATGACGTGGCGAGCGGCGAGTACGCGTTCAGCAAGAAGTACGAGCTGCACATCATCGACCGGGTCGGCGGGGGCGACAGCTTCGGCGGCGGTCTCATTTACGCGCTGCTGAACGGGTACACCACCCAGGGCGCGGTGGAATTCGCCGTGGCGGCGTCGGCTTTGAAGCACTCCATCGAGGGCGATTATAATATGGTCACGGTGTCCGAGGTGGAGAAGCTGGCCGGCGGCGACGGCTCCGGCCGCATCCAGAGGTAAGGAGGGCCCCATGAAAGACCAAAACTGCGGCTACTGCATGCGGGGGGAGCTGCTGGACGCCTTCGGCATCTATATCTGCGACCTGTCCGTCAGCACGCTCATCCTTTTTAAAGAACAGAGCCACCCCGGCCGCTGCATCGTGGCCTATAAGGACCACGTCAGCGAGCTTACGGACATCAGCGACGCGGACCGGGACGCGTTTTTTGCCGACGTGGCCCGTGCCTCCCGTGCCATCCACGCCGCCTTCCACCCGGATAAGGTGAACTACGGCGCTTACGGCGACGGCGGCTGCCACCTGCACTTCCACCTGGTCCCCAAGTACAAGGACCAGTTCGAGTGGGGCACCGTCTTCCAGATGAACCCCGGCCAGACCTATCTGACAGCGGAGGCGTACGACCAGATCATCGAAAAGATCAAGAGCGGCCTGTGACGGCCGATAAAAGGAGAAGCATTATGAAAGCATTTATGGACAAGGATTTTCTTCTGGAGACCGAGACGGCGAAGCATTTGTTCCACGACTACGCCGAGCCCATGCCCCTGGTGGACTACCACTGTCATATCCCGCCCCAGGAGATCTACGAAAACCGCCGTTTTGAGGACCTGGCCCAGGTCTGGCTGGGAGGCGAGAACCCGGACGGCACCTTCTTCGGCGACCACTACAAGTGGCGTCTCATGCGCTCCAACGGCGTCAGCGAGGAATATATCACCGGCCACAAGCCCAACAAGGAGCGGCTGGCCAAGTTCGCCGAGACCCTGGAGATGGCAATCGGCAACCCCATGTACCACTGGTGCAACCTGGAGCTGCATAAGTTCTTCGGCTATGAGGATTATCTGCGACCGGAGACTGTGGACGAGGTATGGGCTCTTACGGAGGACAAGCTGCAAAACGACCCGAACATGACGGTCCGGGGCCTGATCGAGCAGTCCAACGTGGCCTTCATCGGCACCACCGACGACCCCATTGACACCCTGGAGTGGCACGCGAAGATCGCCGCCGACCCCACCATTCAATTCAAGGTCTGCCCCTCCTTCCGGCCGGACAAGGCCATCAACATCAATAAACCCGGCTTTGCCGAATACATCGGCCAGCTTGCCGCCAGCGTGGGCAAGAAGTCCCTGAAAAACGTGGCCGACGTGTGCGCGGCCCTTACCGAGCGGCTGGAGTTCTTCAAGAAGATGGGCTGCCGGGCCAGCGACCACGGCCTGGACTACATCCCCTTCCGGCCCGTGAGCGAGACGGCGGCGGATATGGCCTTCAAGAAGGTCATGGAGGGCGCCGAACTCACCGTGGCCCAGGCGGAGGGCTACCAGACCTATATCCTGCTGCACCTGGGCCGGGAATACCACCGGCTGGGCATCGCCATGCAGCTGCACTACTCCTGCCTGCGGAACATGAACGAGCGCATGTACGCCAGGCTGGGGGCCGACACGGGCTTTGACATGATCGCCCAGAACACCTGCGGCGGGGATATCGCCCGGTTCCTGTCCGCTCTGGACATGGAGGGCAAGTGCCCCAAGACCATTCTCTATTCCCTCAATCCCGCCGACAACGAGCAGCTGGGCACCATGCTGGGCTGCTTCCAGTCCGACGAGATCCCCGGCAAGATCCAGCACGGCTCCGCCTGGTGGTTCAACGACAACAAGACCGGCATGGAGGACCAGATGAAGTCCCTGGCCAACCTGGGCCTGCTTGGAAACTTCGTGGGCATGCTCACCGACTCCCGGTCGTTCCTGAGCTATGCCCGCCACGACTACTTCCGCCGTATCCTGTGCAACCTGATCGGCAAGTGGGTGGAAAACGGGGAGTATCCCGCGGACGAGGCGGCCTTGAAAAAAATCGTCGAAGGAATTTGTTACTATAACGCCGCCAGATATTTTGACCTTTAATAAACCCATAAGGAAGCGTTTATCCGTGGAAGAAAAACAGCAAAACCGGCTCTTAACTTGTGTTTTATTCGCCTTTTTTGTCAGCGGCGCGGCCAGCCAGCCGCTGGGGTCCTTCATCCCCTTTCTGCGCTCCGCCTACGGCTTCAGCTATGACCTGTCGGGCATACTTCTGAGCTGCCAGTCGGTGGGGAACCTGGTGTCCGTGCTGATCGCGGGGCTCCTGCCCAGCCTTCTGGGCCGGCGCAGGAGCATCCTGGTCCTGGCGGTGTGGATGGCGGCGGCCTACCTCATCTTCGTCAGCGGCCTGGGCTCGCCGCTGTTCATGGTGGCGGCCTTTGCCATGACGGGTGTGGCCCGTGGCGCCAACTCCAATTTCGCCAACACCATGATCTCCACCCTGCCGGGGGACAAGGCCACCCGTGGCTATAACCTGCTGCACGGCTGCTTTGCCGTGGGGGCGCTGCTGTCGCCTCTGGCGCTGGTGTCCCTCTCCAACCGCTTTCCCCGGACGGGCTGGCGGCTGATGGCCGGTGTGCTGGCGGCGCTGTGTCTGGTGCAGCTGGCGGTGTACGGCAAAATGCCCCTGCCGGCGGAGCCGGAAAAGCGCAGCGTGCGCGCGGTGGACCGGAGCTTTCTCCGGGTCCGCCAGTTCTGGCTTGGCAGCGCCATGCTGTTTTTCTACATCTCCACGGAGTACGCCATCGTGGGATGGCTGGTGACCTATTTCCAGGACGCGGGCATCTTGTCCGCGGATCGGGCCCAGATGATGAACAGCCTTTTATGGTTCGTGATATTTCTGGGCCGGATGTTCGGCGCGGCCACCACGGGCAAGCTGTCCCGCAGCGCCCTGCTGTTGGCCGACGGGGTGGGCCTGTGCGTCTTTTTCGCGGTGCTGTTTTTCAGCCGCACGCCGGGCCTGGTCCTGGTGGGGCTCATGGGCACGGGTCTTTTTATGGCCACCATCTACCCCAGCGCCTTTGCCTTTGGCAGCGACTGCATCCGGGGCAACGACTTCGGCTGCTCCGTCATGATCCTCACCGGCAGCGCCGGCGGCGTTATCACCCCGGCGCTGGTGGGCTTCGCCGCGGAGCGGGCGGGCATCCGGGCCGGCATGGGCCTGGTGGTGGCCTTCACCGCTCTGCTGCTGGCGAGTATCGTGCTGAGCGTACTCAGCGTCAAATCGGATAGGAATCGGAATGGAAAAAGGAGTTCTGCAAATGGAAAAGCTGCGCTATAAGCTGTTGGCGGACCGGGGCTATGAGGGGTATCTTCTCAAGGATGCCCCCGAGCGGGTGCTCCAGTTCGGCGAGGGCAATTTCCTGCGTGCCTTTGTGGACGCTTTCATCGACGAGATGAACGAGAAGGCCGGCTTCAACGGCAAGGCCGTGCTGGTCCAGCCCCGTGGCAATCACCCCGGCTCCGCCCGGCGCATCAACGACCAGGAGGGGCTGTACACCCTGATCCTCCGTGGCCGGGAAAACGGCCGGCCGGTCTCCCGCCGGCGTATCATCTCCAGCGTGTCAAGGTGCCTGAGCCCCATCGGGGACTACCAGGCGCTGATGGACTGCGCGAAAAACCCCGACCTGCGCTTCATTGTGTCCAACACCACCGAGGCGGGTATCGTCTTCGACCCGGCCTGCAAGGCCGACGATACCCCGCCTGCCAGCTTCCCCGGCAAGCTGACCCAGTTCCTTTACGCGCGGTATGAGCTGGGTCTGCCCGGCTTCATCCTGCTGCCCTGCGAGCTGAGCGACCACAACGGAAGCGAGCTCAAAAAGTGCGTGGACCAATACATCGACCTGTGGGGTCTGGGGGAGGATTTCCGTGCCTGGGTGATGAACGAGAACGTCTTCTGCTCCACGGTGGTGGACCGGATCGTCACCGGCTATCCCAAGGCGGAGGCTGCCGCTCTGTGGGAGGAACTGGGCTATGAGGACGACATCATCGACACCGGCGAGGTCTTCGGCTCCTGGGTCATCGAGGGACCCAAGTCCCTCCTGGACGAGCTGCCCCTGGCAAAGGCCGGCCTGCCTGTGATCGTGGTGGACGACCACGTGCCCTACAAGCAGCGGAAGGTCCGTATCCTGAACGGCGCCCACACCTCCATGGTCCTGGGGGCCTACCTGGCCGGGCAGAACATCGTGCGCGGCTGCATGGAGGACCCGGTCATCCACGGCTTTATGGACAGGACCATCTACGACGAGATCATCCCCACCCTGGACCTGCCCAAGACGGACCTGGAGGACTTCGCCGCCGCCGTGAGCCAACGGTTCAATAACCCCTACATCGACCACGCCCTGCTGGACATCTCCCTGAACTCCACCGCCAAGTGGAAGGCCCGCGTG
Organism: uncultured Oscillospiraceae bacterium; assembly: GCA_947625845.1. Taxonomy (GTDB): domain Bacteria; phylum Bacillota; class Clostridia; order Oscillospirales; family Oscillospiraceae; genus CAJOIG01. The sequence continues at coordinate 6,014 of CANQQB010000078.1, read as the reverse complement.
CTGCCCAGCCTTCTGGAATACGTCAAGCGCCTGGGTGCGCTGCCCCGGTGCATCACCTTCTCCTTCGCCGCCTACATCGCCTTTTACCACAACGCCAAGGAGCGGGGGGAGAACTGCCTGACCGGCCGTCGTGGCGCGGACACCTACGCCGTCCGGGACGACCCCTGGGTGCTGGACTTCTACTATGATCACAAAGACGATGACGCCAAGTCTATTGTCCACGCCGTCGTGAACAATGACCGCATGTGGGACGGCTGCTTGGCCGCCATCCCCGGCTTTGAGCAGGCCGTGGCTGACGCGCTGGCGCGCATCGAGGCCGTTGGCCCCTACCAGGCCATGGAGGAGGAGCTGGGATGAAGCTCATCCGTATCCATCCGGCGGACAATGTGGCCGTGGCCCTGGAGGATATCGCCGCCGGCGAGACCTTCGACGGCTTTCCCGGCCTGACCGCCGCGGAGGACGTGCAGCGTGGCCACAAGCTGGCCCTGACGCCCATCCAAGCGGGCCGGCCGGTGATAAAATACGGCTGTGCCATCGGCCTTGCCACGTGCGATATCGCCCCCGGCGCGTGGGTGCACACCCACAACGTGCGCACGGCCCTTTCGGAGGGCGGGGAATACGTCTACGACCACAAAGTCCTGCCCATGCCGGAGCCCCGGCAATACACCTTCCAAGGCTACCGCCGGCCCGACGGCCGTGCCGCGGTGCGCAACGAGCTGTGGATCATCCCCACCGTGGGCTGCGTCAACGCCGTGGCCAAGCAGCTTGTGGAGGCAAACCGGCACCTGGTGACCGGCTCCATCGACGGGCTTTACACCTTCCCCCACCCCTTCGGGTGCAGCCAGCTGGGGGACGACCACGCCCAGACCCGCAAGCTCCTGGCCGCCCTGGTCCGTCACCCCAACGCCGGCGGCGTGCTGGTGCTGGGCCTGGGGTGCGAGAACCTGACCATGGACCAGTTCAAGGCCGAGCTTGGCGCCTGGGACGGGGAGCGGGTGAAGTTCCTCACCTGCCAGGACGTGCCGGACGAGCTGGCCGCGGGCTCCGCGCTCTTATCAGAGCTGGCGCAATACGCCGGGCAGTTCCGCCGGGAAAATATCCCCGCCTCGGAGCTGGTGGTGGGCATGAAGTGCGGTGGGTCCGACGGCCTGTCCGGCATCACCGCCAACCCGGCCGTGGGCCGGTTTTCCGACCTGCTCATCGCCGCCGGCGGCTCCACGGTGCTCACGGAGGTGCCGGAGATGTTCGGCGCGGAGAGTATTTTGTTCGACCGCTGCGCCAGCGAGGAAGTCTTTCACAAGGCCGTGGCCATGGTGGAGGATTTCAAGCGATATTTCGTCAGCCACGGCCAGGTGGTCTACGAAAACCCCAGCCCCGGCAACAAGGCCGGCGGCATCACCACCCTGGAGGACAAGTCCTGCGGCTGCGTGCAAAAAGGCGGCAGCGCCCAGGTCGCGGACGTGCTGGCCTACGGTGAGGCGGTGACGAAAAAGGGCCTGAACCTCTTGAGCGGCCCCGGCAACGACCTGGTGAGCGCCACGGCCCTGACCGCCGCGGGAGCGCACCTTATCCTGTTCACCACCGGCCGGGGCACCCCCTTCGGCGCCCCCGCGCCCACGGTGAAGATATCCACCAACACCGCCCTGTACGACAAAAAGCGGGACTGGATCGACTTCAACGCCGGCACAGCCGCTCAGGGCGAGAGCCTGGACAGCGTGAGCGCGCGGCTTTTAGACTACGTTCTGGCCGTGGCCGGCGGTGAAAAGACCAAGGCCGAACAGCACGGCGCAAGGGAGATATCCATCTTCAAGGACGGCGTAGTCCTTTAAAACGCCGCTTCGTCGTCGCTAGCTGGGGGTGTCACCCTCGCGCCGCAGCGCGGCCCCCTCTGACGAGGGGGCTGTCAGCGCCTTTGGCGCTGACTGAGGGAGAGAATAATTTACTGATCATTTTCCTTTTTGCAAAAAGGTCTTGACAGCGCGGGGGAGAGGTGTATAATAGCAGCATCGCAAAAACATATTAAACCAATAGGAAATAAGGAGATTGGGAAATGGCTGTCAACAAATCGTTTCTGGACCTGGTGGGCAACACCCCGCTGCTGGAGCTGGGGAACCTGGAGAAGAAGCTGGACCTGAAGGCGAAGGTCGTGGCGAAGCTGGAGTATTTCAACCCGGCCGGGTCCGTGAAGGACCGGATCGCCAAGGCCATGATCGAGGACGCGGAGGCCACCGGCAAGCTGAAGCCCGGCGCGGTGATCGTGGAACCCACCTCCGGCAACACGGGCATCGGCCTGGCGGCCGTGGCCGCGGCCAAGGGCTACCGCATCATCCTGACCATGCCGGAGACCATGAGCGTGGAGCGGCGGAACCTTCTCAAGGCCTACGGCGCGGAGCTGGTCCTGACGGAGGGGGCCAAGGGCATGAAGGGGGCCATCGCCAAGGCGGACGAGATCGCCGCCTCGACGCCGGGGGCATTCATCCCCGGCCAGTTCGTGAACCCGGCCAACCCGGCGGCCCACAAGGCCACCACCGGCCCGGAGATCTGGCGGGACACGGACGGCCAGGTGGACATATTCGTGGCCGGCGTGGGCACCGGCGGCACCCTGACCGGCGTGGGGGAGTACTTGAAGGCGCAGAACCCCGCAATCAAGGTGGTCGCGGTGGAGCCGGCCAGCTCCCCGGTGCTGTCGAAAGGTGTGGCTGGCAGCCACAAGATCCAGGGCATCGGCGCGGGCTTTGTCCCGGACGTACTGAATACGGCGGTGTACGACGAGATCGTCCCCGTGGAGAACGAGGACGCCTTTGCCATGGGCAAGCTCATGGGCCGCACGGAGGGCGTTCTGGTGGGCATATCCTCCGGCGCGGCGCTGTGGGCGGCGATAGAGCTGGCCAAGCGGCCGGAGAACGAGGGCAAGACCATCGTGGCCCTCCTGCCCGACACCGGCGACCGCTACCTCTCCACCCCCATGTTCCAGGAATAAAATCGTATAATGAATGGGCGCGTCCTCCGACGCGCCCATTCCATATTGATGGCCCCTTTGTGTAAAGGGGGCTGTCGCCGCCTTTAGGCGGTGACTGGGGGATTGTCCCCTCGCGCCGCAGCGCGGCCCCCTCTGACGAGGGGGCTGTCAGCGCTCCGCGCTGACTGGGGGAGAGACAGTTCCCCGATTTTTCGGGTCTTGTCATTTTTTTCTTGCGTTACATCAAACAATGCGCTACAATAGACGTGCGAGATAAGCAAAAGGCGGGACTTGGAGTGGGCCAACACCCCAAGCCCCTATGCAGGAGAGGTGGCTCCCACACAGCAGGATAACTGCGCCGGACCCATTATAACCGCAACCCTCTGTTTTTACAAGGCGGATTGCGGAGGATGGGGTCGTGCTGTCGTTCCACGGTGTAGGGAAGTTTCCCTGCGCCGTCTTTTGTTTGTCTCGGTGGAAAGGTCCGCGAGCGGGCAAACCCGCTCCGGGCCTGACTGCCGGGAAATGAAAAAGAAAGGAACGGTATAGCACTATGGCAAAGCGCGGTTTGAGTTTGCTCCTGGCGCTGGTTACGCTCTTTTCGCTGAGCGCCCCAGCGCTTGCGGAGGAAGAAGTCGTTGCAACTGAGGAACCGGTTGTAACGGAAGAGCCCGTGGAGGCGGCGGAGGAAGTCGTCGAGGCGGAGGAAGAGCCGGTCATTGAACCGGAAGAAGTGGTGGAGGAAGCAACGGAGCCGGAGGCGGCGGCGGAGACGCCCACCTCCGGCAACTGCGGACCGCGGGTAGATGGCAACTTTACTGCCAGCGTCCAGTGGTCCTTCTCCGGCGGCACTCTGACCATCACCGGCAGCGGGGCAATGGGGGATTTCTCTTCTTATGTTGCGCCTTGGTCTTCCCTTGGCAGCGCGATCTCCCGCGTGGTCGTTGAAAGCGGCGTGGTGAATATAGGTGAGTGGGCATTTTACAGTTGCTCTGGTATTTCCAGCGTTTCCCTCTCGGAGAGCGTAAAGAGCATCGGCGAGAGAGCGTTTGAGAACTGCAGCAGTCTTGCGGCGATTTCTCTGCCTGCTGGCTTGACCAGTATAGGAAACAGTGCGTTTTTGGGCTGTACTAGCCTTGCGACGATCTCCCTGCCAACTGGTTTGACCAGCATAGGAGACAGTGCGTTCTACAATTGTACCGGATTAGCCACCATAACCATTCCGGGTAGTGTTACGGGCATCGGGGAAGCAGCTTTTAGATCCTGCAAAACGCTGGCCCGTTTGGTTTTGTCCGATGGCTTGGTGAGTATTGGTCCCCGCGCCTTTTTGGAGTGCGCCAGCCTCGCGACGGTTACAGTGCCTGGTTCGGTGGCCAGCATCGGCGACAGCGCTTTTTATGGGTGTGGCAACCTGGCCAATGTTACCTTGTCGGAGGGTCTGGCCAGCATCGGAAAGGATGCGTTTAGGGGTTGCGCAACACTTTCGGAGATTACGATCCCGGCCTCCGTGACCAGTATTGGCGAGACCGCGTTTTTCGGCTGTTCCGCCCTGAAGGCCATCAATGTGACCTCTGGCAATGCCGCATACAGTTCTGTCGATGGCGTTCTCTATAACGCAGCCGGAACGACGCTCATTCGCTGCCCGGCGGGAAAAGCGGGCATTGTCGATATTCCGGAAGGTGTGACAAGTATCATTGATAATGCATTTGCCAGTTGCAGCCAGGTATCTGTTATTCGTATTCCGAAAACCCTACCTGCTGTACCGGAATATGAGTTTATACTCTGCCCGCTGAACACATTCTACGTGGAGAACCCAAGCTGCTCCATTAACAATTGTGCTTGGGGCGCCGCCTCAGCGACAGTATACGGCTATCCAGGGTCTAGCGCCGAAGAATGGGCAAAGCAGAACAACCGCAGTTTTGCCCCCATCGGTCTGGCCGCGCCCACAATCACAAAGGTGGAGAATACGGCGACAGGCGTAGGCGTTGAATGGGCGGCCGTGGACGGCGCGGTCAAATATCGCCTGTTGTGCAAGACCGGCGACGGAGCCTGGGAAACCGCCGGAGAGACAACGGAGACCAGTTATATATGGACCGGCGCCCAGGCGGGTGTGGCATACACCTTCACCGTTCAGTGCGTCACGCTGGACGGCTCCTTTGCCACAGGTACCTATGACGAAACGGGCAAGGCCATCACCTATACGGCCCCCGTGCCCACGGCTACGCCTGAGCCGACGGCCACCCCGGAACCCACGGCGGAGCCTACGCCGGTGCCCACGGCCACGCCGGTCCCCACTCTGGCCGCGCCGACGGTGAAGATCGAAAAGGTTTCTACGGGCATTAAGGTTAGCTGGAATAAGATCGCGGGTTCTCCCAGGTACATGGTGTATTACAAAGAGGGCAACGGTAGTTGGAAGAAAATCGGGACTACCACAAGCACGACCTATACGCGCAAGGCGGCGAACCTCAAGAACAACGTGACGTATACGTTCACGGTCCGTTGCTGTGCGAATGATAAAAAGACCATGCTGAGTAAGTACACGGCCAGCAACAGCCTGACGTACACCGCCCAGCTTGCTGCGCCGACCGTGAAGATCGCCAAAGTCTCCACCGGTATCAAGGTGACGTGGAACAAGATTACCGGCTCTCCCCGTTACATGGTCTACTATAAGGAGGGCAACGGCGGTTGGAAGAAAATAGGCACCACAACGGCCACCACCTACACCCGCGCGGCCAAGTATTTGAAGAACAACGTGAAGTACACGTTCACGGTCCGCTGCTGTGCGAATGATAAGAAGACCCTGCTGGGACCGTATAAGGCAAGCAACAGTATAACGTACAAGAAATAATAAAATCAGGGCGCGGCCACTGCCGCGCCCATTCCATATTGAAAGCCTCCCCTGTGCAAGGGGAGGTGGGCCGCCGAATGGCGGCTCGGAAGGGTTGTCGACAACCCCCCAGTCTCGTCGGAGCACGCATGGCTAGGCCGGGATTCGCCGCAAGCAGCAAATCCCGGATAGCCAGCGGCTCCTCCTCTCCCCACGCGACAAGCGTGC
>CANQQB010000077.1 GCA_947625845.1 uncultured Oscillospiraceae bacterium | reverse complement strand
GCGTGGCTGTCCATCATGAACGGGTGCGACAACTTCTGCTCCTACTGCATCGTGCCATACGTCCGGGGCCGGGAGCGAAGCCGCCGGCCGGATGATATTCTGGCCGAGGCGCGGGGGCTTATCGCCGCGGGGTATAAGGACATCACCCTTCTGGGTCAGAACGTGAACAGCTACGGCAAAGGCCTGGACGAGGCGGCGGACTTTCCCGACCTGCTGCGTGAGATCGACCGGATACCGGGGGACTATGTGCTCCGGTTCATGACCAGCCATCCCAAGGACGCCACGGACAAGCTCTTTTCCGTCATGGCCGAGAGCGAGCACTGTGCCCACCATATCCACCTGCCGCTGCAATCCGGCTCGGACAGGATACTGAAGCAGATGAACCGGCACTACGATCGGGCCGGGTATCTGGAAAAGGTGGCGTCTGCCCGGAAGTTTATGCCGGACCTGGTGCTGACCACGGACATCATCGTGGGCTTCCCCGGCGAGGCGGAAGAAGATTTTCATGACACCCTCTCTCTGGTGGAGCAGGTGCGCTACGACGCCATGTTCACCTTCATCTACTCCCCCCGGACCGGCACCCCGGCGGCCAGTATGCCGGACCCGGTGAGCCGGGCGGAGAAGCAGGTGTGGTTCGATAAGCTGTTGGAAGTGTCCAACCGCATATCCGGGGAGAAGCACGCCGCCTATGTGGGCAAGACCGTCCGGGTGCTGGTGGACGGCGAGACGGGCCAGACGCCCTATAATCTGTCCAGCCGGACAAAGGGCGGGCGCTTGGTGCACCTGGCCGGGGACCCGGCGCTGGTGGGCAGGTTTATGGACGTGACGGTCACCGACAGCACCACCTGGGCGTTGTATGGGGAGCCGGTATGATACGAAAAGCGGTACAAAGCGATATGGACGGGATAGGGGCGATGCTCTCCGCCGTCCACGACGCCGAGGAGGCGGGTCTTACCGCCACGGGCTGGAAGCGGGCCATATACCCCACCCGCGCCACGGCGGAGGCCGCTCTGGCGCGGGACGACCTGTTCGTTCTGGAAGAGGACGGCACTGTTCTGGGCATGGGCGTTATCAATCAGAGCCAGGTGGACGTGTACGCCGGGGCGCCATGGCGGTATCCCGCGCCGGACGAGCAGGTCATGGTGCTGCACACCCTGGCCATCCATCCCGCAGCCCGCGGCCGGGGCCGGGCCACGGCCTTCGTCCGGTACTATGAGGACTATGCGAGGGCCCACGGGTGCCCTTATCTGCGCATCGATACCAACGAGCGCAACGCCGCTGCCCGGAGGCTTTACCATAAGCTGGGCTTCGGAGAGATCGCCGTGGTCCCCTGCACCTTCAACGGCCTGGAGGGCATCCCCCTGATGCTGCTGGAAAAGCGGCTGGAGGCGTGACCATGGACGACAGAGCACCCTGGCTCAGCTGGGCGGTGGAGCTGCAGGCTCTGGCTCAGGCGGGACTGACCTACGGGCATGACCGGTTCGACAGGGAGCGCTACGAGCGCATACGGGCCATCGCGGCGGAGATGATCGGCTATAAGACCGAACTCCCGGCAGACACGGTCCGGGAGCTTTTCTGCAGCGAGACAGGATACCAGACGCCAAAGCTGGACACCAGGGCTGCCATCTTCCGGGAGGATAAGATCCTGCTTGTCCGGGAGCGGGACGGACTGTGGTCCCTGCCCGGCGGGTGGGTGGACGTGGACCGGTCGGTGGGCGAGAACGCGGTGAAGGAGGTCCGGGAGGAAGCCGGGTTGGAGGCTCGGGCGGAGTTTCTCATCGCCGTGCAGGACCGGGACAGGCACAATAAGCCCGTGTATGCACACAAGGTCTGCAAGATATTCGTGCTGTGTACCGCTCTGAGCGGGGCATTCCGGGAAAATTCCGAGACCACCGCCAGCGGCTGGTTCGGCCTGGACGAGCTGCCGCCGCTGGCGGAAAACAAGAACACCGCCGGGCAGATCAGGATGTGCTTCGACGCCCACCGGGCAGAGCACTGGGTGACGCTGTTCGACTGATAAGGAGAAGGCCGATGCGCTATACATACTGCCCCCATTGCGGCGAACGTCTGGGGGAAAAGGAACTGGGCGACGAGGGGCTGGTGCCCTGGTGCGGGCGGTGCGAACGACCTATATGGGAGGCCTTCACCACGGCCATCATCGCCGCGGTGGTGAACGACGATAACGAGATCGCTCTGCTGCGGCAAAGGCGCATTGCCGCCGAGACGTACGTGTGCGTGTCCGGCATCATGAAGCCGGGGGAGTCCGCCGAGGACGCCGCCGTGCGGGAGATCGGCGAGGAACTGGGCCTCCATGTGCAGGAGCTTCGGTATATGGGAAGCTTTCCCCACAAAAACGGGGACATGCTGATGCTGGGCTTTTGCGCCGTGGCGGAAAAAGCGCCTTTGAAGCTGTCCCGTGAGCTGGACGGGGCACGGTGGGTGCCGTTTGATGAGGCTCTGCCGCTCATCCGCGAGGGCAGCATCGCATGGCGGCTGACAAAGGCGTCCATCGCTATGCGGCGCGGGGCGTGAGAGCGACGGAACAGAGAGGTATCGATCATGGCTGAGATGACCCCCATGAAGCGGCAGTATTACGAGATCAAGCAGCAATGCCCGGACTGTCTGCTGTTTTTCCGGCTGGGCGATTTCTACGAGATGTTCGACGAGGACGCCAAGCTGGCCTCCAGGGAGCTGGACCTGGCCCTGACCACCAGAGACAGGGGCAAGCCGGAGGAGGAGCAGACCCCCATGTGCGGCGTGCCCTTCCACTCCAGCGAGGCCTATATCGCCCGGCTCATCGCCAAGGGGTATAAGGTCGCCATATGCGAACAACTGGAGGACCCGGCCGCCGCCTCCGGTCTGGTGGAGCGGGGCGTCATCCGGGTCATCACCCCCGGTACCGTGACGGACAGCTCCATGCTGGAAGAGGGCAAGAGCAACTACCTCTGCGCCCTGTGGCTGGAGGGGGAGCAGGGCGCGGCGGCGTTCTGCGACATCTCCACGGGGGAGTTCTGCGTGCAGGCGTTCCCGTCCGAGGCGGCCAACCACATCACAAACGAGCTGGGCCGGTTCTCCCCGAGGGAGGCGGTGCTGTCCGCCGGGGCGGAGGCCGACGGGACCATCGGCGCTTTCCTGCGCAAGCTGGACTGCCTGCCGGAAAAGGAGGCGGGCCGGTTCGAGCCGGAGGCCTGCCGGGAGCGGGTCTATGAGCGCTTCGAGGAAGTGGTGAGTCCGGCGGAGACGCTGGCGGCGGGGGCGCTGCTCTCCTATATCATCGACACCCAGAAATTCGACATCTCCCATATCCGCCGCCTGGACAGGTTCGGACAGGGACAGTACATGGAGCTGGACTACACCACACGCCGGAATTTGGAGCTGACGGAGAATCTTCGCACCGGCGAAAAGCGGGGAAGCCTGCTGTGGGTCCTGGACCGGACCCGGACCCCCATGGGGGGACGGCTGCTGCGCGCCTGGGTGGAAAGGCCGCTTTTAGACCCGGTGGCCATCCGCAAAAGGCTCTCCGCCGTCAGCGAGGTATACGGCGACAATATCCTGCGGGGGGAGCTGCGCCTGGCGCTGCACGAGATCGGGGACATCCAGCGGCTGGTGGGCAAGTGCGTGTACGGCACCGCCAACGGCCGGGACCTGCTGGCCCTGGGGAACTATTTCAGCCAACTGCCCCGTATCGGGACGCTTTTGTCCGACGCGAAAAGCGCCATATTGCGCACGGCGGCGGAGGCGGACGAGCTGGCCGACCTGCGGGACGATATCCTGCACATCATCGGCGACGAGCCGCCGTTCTCCGTCCGGGAGGGGGGCATTTTACGACCCGGCGCGGACGCCGAGGTGGACCGGCTCCGGGACGTGCGGGACAACGGCGCGGCCATGGTCAGCGCTTTGGAGGCACGGGAGCGGGAGCGCACCGGCATCAAAAAGCTCAAGGTGGGCTATAACAAGGTCTTCGGCTACTACATCGACGTGCCCCGGTCCGCCGGGGACGCGCCGCTGCCGGAGGAATATATCCGCAAGCAGACCCTGGTCAGCAACGAGCGGTACTTTACCCCGGAGCTGAAGGACCTGGAAAACACCCTTTTGAACGCCAGGGACAGGATCACGGACCTGGAATACCGCATCTTCACCGAGCTGCGCCAGCGGGTGGCCGCACAGGTGGAGCGGGTGCAGGCCACGGCGGAGCGTGTGGCGGAGCTGGACGCGGTGTGCGCTCTGGCGGAGGCGGCGGTGAAGAACCACTACGTCTGCCCGGAGGTGGACGTGAGCCGTCAGATACGCATCACGGAGGGCCGCCATCCGGTGGTGGAGATGGCCCAGAAAAACGTCCTGTTCGTGCCCAACGACACGTTCCTGAACGACACCACCGACCGCGTGGCCATCATCACCGGCCCCAATATGGCCGGCAAATCCACCTACATGCGCCAGACGGCGCTGATCGTGCTCATGGCCCAGATGGGCAGCTTCGTCCCGGCGAAAAGCGCGGTCATCGGCGTGGCGGACCGGGTGTTCACCCGCATCGGCGCGTCGGACGACCTGGCCAGCGGCCAGTCCACCTTCATGGTGGAGATGGCGGAGATGGCCAATATCCTGCGCCACGCCACCAGCGCCAGCCTTCTGGTGCTGGACGAGATCGGCCGGGGCACCTCCACCTTCGACGGCATGGCCATCGCGCGGGCCATGCTGGAATACTGCGCCGACAGGCGTCGGCTGGGGGCGCGGACCATGTTCGCCACCCACTACCATGAGCTGAGCGCTTTGGAGGGGACCCTGGACGGGGTGAAGAACTACAACATCACCGCCAAAAAGCAGGGCGGGAGCCTGATATTCCTCCGCAAGATCGTCCCCGGCAGCGCGGACGACAGCTACGGCATCGAGGTGGCCAAGCTGGCGGGTGTGCCGGACCAGGTGATAAAAAAGGCCAAGAATTATCTGGCCGAGCTGGAATCCGACGGCCCTGCGGCGGGTCTGCCCAAGCCCCCGGCGGCCGAGGACACGGACCAGGTGTCCATGCTGGACATGGCCGGGTCTGCCTTGGCGCGTGAGCTGCGGGACCTGGACCTGAACACCGTCACGCCGTTGGAGGCGCTCAATCTGCTGTACCAGCTCAAGCAAAAGGCGGAGGGGTAAAAAACGATGAAGATCGAGCGTATAGAAAAGCCGGCCTTTGCCGTGCTCGGCAAGGAGGGCTCCACCGCCGACGGGCCGGGGTTCGTCCAGCGGCTGTGGGCCGACGCCAACGGCCATTTTGACCAGGTGGAGCACCTGGCCAAGCGGGATGAAAACGGCGAGCTTGTGGGCATATGGGGCGCGATGACCGGCTTCGGCCGGGATTTTCAGCCCTGGTCGGAGGATTTCAGCCAGGGGCTCTATCTGGCCGGGGTGGAGTGCGACGAGGCGGCCGAGGCTCCCGACGGCTGGACGAAATGGACCGTGCCGGGATTTGCCTATCTGGCCGCGGCATGCGACGGCGGCGACACGTTTGCCGATATGATGGCATACCTGCGCGAGCGCGACATCCCCCTGGCCGGCGCGGTGCAGGACTTCACCTGCCCCAAAACGGGGAAAAATTACATGCTGTTCCCGGTGGAGCGGCTGTAGACAGCGTTTGCGTTGCGGTCAGAATGAAATGTGCGTATAATACACAGCGGGGAGGTGCGCTTCATGTGTTCGCAGAGTCAGCTCAACGAGATATTGGACCGGACCGTGGCCGGAGCGAAAGAGATATTCGGACCGGCGTTTTATGGCGCGATCCTTTACGGTTCGTTTGCCAGAGGGGACTATGACGACGAATCGGACGTGGACGTGCTCATCCTTGCGGACATCCCGGCGCAGGAGCTTGCCCGGTACCGGGCCGGCGTGGACCATCTGTGCGGCAGCATCCTCTTTGAGTTTGGGGTGGTGCTGTCCGTGCTGGAAAAGGACGTGGCCACATACGAAAAGTACAAAGCGGCTCTGCCGTTTTATCGGAATATCGACCGGGAGGGACGAAGAATTGCCTGATGTATTGAAGGATTTGTCGGCGGCGCGTATCCACCGCGCCGGGGACTGCCTCCGGGAGGCAAAACTCCTGCTGGACAATGGAGAGTACCGGGGCGCGGCAAATCGGGCTTATTACGCGGCGTTTCACGCCCTGCGGGCGGTTCTGGCGCTGGATGGCTTTGATTCCAAAAAGCACTCGGGTGTCATCGCGAAATTCCGGGAATTGTATGTCAAAACCGGCCGGTTCACACCGGAGATGTCCGACGCCATCGGAAGTCTGTTCCGCATCCGTTCCGCCAGCGATTATGACGATTTTTACATTGCCTCCAAAGCGGACGTGGAGGCACAGTATCACCTGGCGGAAAAGCTGGTGGCGGAGATAGCGGCGTACCTTTCCGGGAACGACCGGACCGCCCAATAAACGAAATAGAAGTAAAATCACGAGGCGCATGCCCCGTGATTTTTTGTTTGTCCGCTCAGGCAAGGCCGAAGGCCTTTTCCGCCAGGGCCAGGGTCTGTTCGACCGTCCTGTCTTCGTCCCGGAGAAGCACCTGAAAGCCCGCGTGCAGGAAACGGTCGTACCGCTCCGGGGAATTGATCCGCATCAGGCACCGGCGGAAGTTGTCCAGTGCCCGCTCCGGGTCCGGTTCCTCCAGGATCAGCCGGTACAAAAACTGCTTGTCCCGGTCCGACCGTTCAAAAAACCGGCCCACGGATACCTGCGGGTCCGCCAGCATGATCAGCACATGGTCGTGCCGGGCGACGGTTTGCAGCGTCTCAAGGGAGATGTTCGTATCCACGAAGATGGGCCGTTTCTCCCCGCGCAGCCCCTCCAATATTTTTAGCTCCAGCCTTTCACATTCCCTGCTGGTGGCTTCGACCCACGCCTCGTATTCGTCAGGCGTCCTGCGGATGAAGTCGTGCCAGTCCGCCAGATCTCTGGTGTAGGTCAGGCCGGGGAACTCGGCCTTGTCCAGCCGGGGCAGGAGCCGGTTGTGGTAGTTTTCCCCGCAGGCGAGCCCGCCGTGCTTCTCCGCGAGCCGTTTTACCATCGTGGATTTGCCCGCGTAGGCGGTCCCGTTTATGAAATAGACGTTCTCAAATATCATGCGCTCTCCCACGATTTTTCCGTTGGTCCGTTCACGCCAGGGCAGGGACGAAGGTGGTCCAGTTGCCGCTGCCTCGCAGCTCTGCGGACCGGTCGTCCGCGAGGGTGAAGGTGTAGACCGGCTGGCGGAAGCCCTTACTGTCGGTCATATACGCAAGCTCGCAGGCCGTGACGTGGACCTGGCCGGGGGCAAGCGCGTTGAAGGCGGGCACGTCCCGCCGGGCAAAGCGGCCCTCCCGGAGCCGCGCGTACGCCTCCGCAGGCGAGAGCACGGCGGCGTCCCCGGCCAGGACGCTGACGGACAGGCCGTTATCCACCTGGTAGAGCGCGCCGCCCTCCGCCACGGAGCAGATAAGCTCCCCGTCGGTGAGCGTATCGTCCTCCGTCAGACATTCCGCCCGGAAGGCGTACCGGCCCCTTTCCTTGTCCACGACGGCGAACGCTGCCCCGGCGGGTATCTCGATGCCCAGGGCCTTTAAGGCGTCCCGCAGCGCGCTCTCCGTGATGGTCCCGCCCTTTTCGCTGTAGCGCAGGCCGCTGTCCACCCGGTAGTCGGTGTACTCATAGGACCGGTCGTTGTAATACACGATCAGGTTGTAGGTCGTGTGGTCGGAGTAAAAGGCGCAGTTGTCGTAGTAGGCCACGTCGGGGGTGCCGAAGTTGACGCTGCCGCCCTGACGGCCGATGAAGTCCACGGCGAACGCGTCGCACGCCTGGCGGGTGAAGGGCTCCGCCCAGTACACCCCGGACGGTCCCGGCTCGTCGGACAGGGAACAGTCCAGCGTCCACGCCACGCCGTCCGTATGAGCGGCGTAGATGGGCCCGTCCGCCAGGTTGCCGTAGGGCTGCAGCCGGTAGGCCAGAAACACTCCCGCCAGCGCCGCAGCGGACAGGACCGGTAGCGCGGCATAGCCCCATGCGGCCCGCCGCCGCTTTTCCGCCAGGCGCACAGCCAGCATGCAAAGGCAGTACCCCAGCATGGTGCCCAGGGTGTTGCAGATAAGGTCGTCCACGTCGGCCTGGCCCCGGCCCAGAGCGTATTGGAGCGCCTCGACGCACACGGACGCGCCCGCGCCCGCCGCCAGCGCCCAGTACCACCGCCGGACGCGTTTGCCCGTCAATGGCAGCAGCGCCCCCAGAGGCAGGAACATGGCCACGTTCAGCAGGGGGTTCAGCCAGGTCTGCAAGGTGAAGGCGTTCCACGCCTCCCGAAAGGCCAGAAAGGGATAGAGCTGCACAGGCGCGCGCATGCCGTCCTCTAACCGGTCAGAAAAGGTGACGGCGGCAAGCCCGCCCAGATAGCACGCCAGCAGGAGGATGGCCGCGGCCTGCCCTTTAGGAAAACGCCGTCCCTGTCGCCGGTCCTTCCAGGCCAGCGCCGCCGTCAATGCCGCGCCGACCGCCAGGCCCGCCAGGGCCGTGGGAAGGGCACGACGGAAATAATAAAAGATCACGCCGATAAAGTCAGGCATCGTCCGCTTCCTCCAGTCTTGCCAGCGCGCCGTGGGCGTCGGGACCCAAGGCGTTCAGATACCAGGTGTCCACGTCCTCCAGCGCGCCGGCAAGGTATTGGTCCACGTTGTAGTCCGCGATCATCCGCACCGGTCCCATCAGGTTCAGCGCGCACCACAGCGCCAGCGCAAAGCCTCCCATCACCCGAAAGCTGCCGAAGCTTGGCCTTGCCAGCTTCCACGCCGCCGCCAGAAGACTTACCGCGATGACCGCCATCGCCCACAGCGTCAGCAGCCGCAGCACGCTCATGCCGTAGGCACGGATGTACAGCCGCATGCGCCAGAAGGCCGAGAACAATATCACCGCCGTCAGCGCCAGCAGCAGCGCGAACGCCGTCCGCAGGATCTTCCCGCCGGGTCCGGCAAAGCGCTTTTCGTCCGTCCCCAGCAGCACCAGCCCTAAGTCAATGAATGTTATGACAACTAACTGAAAGAACCCTGACCGGGCATATTCTGCCCAGCCTCCGGACATGGACGCTTCCTCTGCGCCGCCGAACAGGTATTTTATCTGCACATAGCAAAAAATTATGTAAACAATATCCAGCAGCGCCGTCACCGGTAAAAACAGCGCCGCGGAGCGGGGCTTATCCGGCTTTGCCGGCGCGGCCGCAGGCGGGTCCTCCCGGATGAAGTACAGCGCCGAGGCCAGGAATGGCGCCAGCACCAGCACCCGCACCACCCGCATGACCGCGTCCTCCGGAAGATCGGACAGGGCCAGCCCGTCGAAAAGACCCGCGAACACCGCGTCCGCGCTGGATAAAAGCCAGAGCACCGCCGCCAGCACCGGGACCGCCAGCAATACCGCCAGCAGCGCCGTGCCCACCTGCCGCCGATTGCCCCGGCTGACCCGGCTCAGGGTCCGGAAGGGTTTGCCCAGGCGGGTGAAGAAGGCGGTGAAGCTCAGCGCTATCACGTCGGGCACGACACGGGCCATGCCGGGGGAGAGATGGCCGGACAGGGCAAAGGTGGCCAGCGCGGCCGTGAACAAAATGGCGAAGCAGTTCATCACCAGAAATACCCCGGACTGGTATATCGCGCAGCTCAGGCCCAGCGCCAGGGACCCGGCCACGCAAAATACGCTCCCAACGCCGTACCGCGCCCGCTTGCCCAGCACGGCCAACACCGTCACAAAGTGGGCGCACACCAGCGCGAAGATGCCCCAGTGGGGCCAGTCCGTCCTGTCCGGGGCGAAGTCCGTCCAGAACAGCGCCGCCAGCCCCAGCGCCAGCAGGGGGATGGCCCCGTCCCGCCAGGTCAGAGACGGCTCCGGCGATATCTTATCGGTTTCCATAATATCAACTTTCTTTTCCCCGTCCATCGCCCTCACTCCTCCCGAAATTCCAGGATGTCCCCCGGCTGGCAGTCCAGGGCCCGGCATATGGCGTCCAGGGTGGAAAACCGCACAGCCTTGGCCTTTCTGGTCTTAAGGACGGACAGGTTGGCGATGGTCAGACCGATGCGTTCTGAAAGCTGGGTCAGGCTCATGTGCCGCCGGGCAAGCATCACATCAAGGTTAACATAAATCATAATGCTGCCCTCAGATGGTCAGGTCGTTCTCGTCCTGCAGGTCGGCGGCCTTCAGGGTCAGGTGGCTCAGGGCCGCCGCCGCGGCTGTGACGGCCACGCCCACCACGGCCAGCACGATCAGCAGCAGATAGAATACCTCGTTGCCGTTTGCGAAGGGCACGTGGTCATAAAAATAGGAGTAGAGGACCCAGACGATGACCAGCGCCGTGTCCGCCAGGGCGTAGAAGCTGATGCGCCGCAGGCCACGGGCGTTTTCCACGCAGAAGCTGTTGTTTTGGCCGATCCGGGCCAAAATGCGCCAGGCGTCGACCATAGCCAGCAGCACCGGTATCAGCAGGGCCAGCCGCAGGGCGCAGACCGTCACGTTCCAGTCCGGCTCGATCAGGGACAGCGCAAAGTCTTTCCCGAACCAGTACAGGAAGAACAGCCACACCACGCCGCACAGGACCACCACCACCCGCAGCAGGATGGAAAGCTCCTTTTGCTTCATTGAGAACACCTCCTTGTGTGTCCACATAATAGCACGGATATTACCGTTTGTCAATAAAAATTTATTGAATTTCGATAAATATCTCTCCCCCAGTCACCGCCTAAAGGCGCTGACAGCCCCCTCGTCAGAGGGGGCCGGCCCCGTTGGGGCCGATTCGGGGGCATAGCCCCCGCCTCCCTCTGACGAGGGAGGTGGCGCGGCGCAAGCCGCGACGGAAGGAGAGAAACATTAGAATCCAACACGTCCACGGCATAGCCGGGGACACCTTTGGCGGGGGCGGCACACCACCGTTGACAACCCCTCCGCCTCGCTCCGCTCGGCACCTCCCCTTGCACAGGGGAGGCTTTCAATATGGTATATTTTCGACACCCTGCGCATACATAGTATGGGAGGGGTATACGATATGCTTTGCCGGTTTTCCGATTTTCGCTACAAAGAGGTCATCAACATATGTACGGGCCAGCGGCTGGGGTATGTGTGCGACGCACAGTTTGAAAGCCCCGAGGGGCGTATCACGGCGCTGGTCGTGCCGGGCAAGCCCCGGTATCTGGGCATGTTCGGCCGGGAGGAGGACTACGTGCTGCCCTGGGAGTGCATCAGCCGCATCGGGGACGACATCATCCTGGTCAGCTCCGAGCAGGGTATCCGCCGGGAAAAACGACCGAAAAAGCCGCTGTTCGCGGGAAAAAATACTTGAAATGGGCGGGATGCTCTGGTATAATATCTGAGCTTGCCTATTACGCACGGACCCTGACGCACGGCCCTGTCCCGCAAGGGTGGCCGCAAGGACGACGGGTCCGGAGGGTAAAAACTGAAAAAATAAGGAGGAAAAAACGTAATGGCAGTAGTAACGATGAAGCAGCTCCTGGAGG
>CANQQB010000076.1 GCA_947625845.1 uncultured Oscillospiraceae bacterium | reverse complement strand
ACGGTGATGACGCCGTTCTGGCTGACCTTCTCCATGGCCTCGGCGATCAGCTTGCCGATGGTCTCGTCCCCGGAGGACACGGTGCCGACACGGGTGATGTCCCCGGTGCCGGAGACGGGCTGGGAGTTGGCCTTGATGGCGTCCACGGCGGCCTCGGCAGCCTTGGCGATGCCACGCTTCATGACCATGGGGTTGGCGCCGGCGGCCAGGTTCTTCAGCCCCTCGCGGATGATGGCCTGGGCCAAGATCGTGGCGGAGGTGGTGCCGTCGCCGGCCACGTCGTTGGTCTTGGTGGAGACCTCCTTGATCATCTGGGCGCCCATGTTCTCGAACGGGTCGTCCAGCTCGATCTCCTTGGCGATGGTCACGCCGTCGTTGGTGATCAGGGGCGTGCCGTATTTCTTGTCCAGGACCACGTTGCGGCCCTTGGGGCCCACGGTGATCTTCACGGTGTCCGCCAGCTTGTCAACGCCACGCTGCAGCGCGCCGCGGGCTTCTTCTCCATAAAGGATCTGTTTTGCCATAGTTTTATACCCTCCTAAATCACTGCACGATGGCCAGGATATCCCCCTGGCGCACGATGGTGTATTCCTCGTCGTCCAGCTTCACGGTGGTGCCGCTGTACTTGCCCGTGATGACCCGGTCGCCGGCCTTGACCTCCATCTTGACCTCGTTGCCGTCCACCATGCCGCCGGGGCCAACGGCCACCACTTCAAACAGCTCCGGTTTTTCCTGCGCCGCGGGAGCCAGATAGATGCCGCTCTTGGTCTTTTCCTCCGCCTCCAGGCGTTTTACGACCACCTTGTCGGCCAACGGTTTCAGTGTCATTGTATATAATGCCTCCTTGCAAAAATGTTACGGTTTCATGGGTGTTAGCACTCATTTCCTACGAGTGCTAACATGGTTATAATACCCCATATACCCGTTTTCTTCAACTGGCAAGCTGCACAAATTTGGCGCGACGAATTTGGAGGGAATGATGGACGATTGTTTTCTCTCCCTCAGTCAGCGCCGAAGGCGCTGACAGCCCCCTCGTCAGAGGGGGCCGGCCCCGTCGGGGCCGATTTCGGGGGCAAAGCCCCCGCCTCCCCCTGACGGGGGAGGTGGCTCGCCCGACAGGGCGAGACGGAGGGAGAGAAGCATTTAAATCCAACGCAGTCCACGGCGTGAGCCGGGGACACCTTTGGCGCGGCGCTGGCACACCATCGTTACAACCCTTCCGTCAGCGCGGAGCGCTGACACCTCCCCTTGCACAGGGGAGGCTTTCGATAAGGTAGTATTTAAATTACCGGCCGGCGGTAAGAAGACCGTATGTCTCCGGGTGGCGGTATTTGTCGCCCATGATCTCATGGGCACGGTACTGGCGCAGCCGGTCCAGGTCCAGCTCGGCGATATAGACCCCCGCCGCCTCCGGCGCCTCAAAGACGCACATGTCCCGTGAACCCGGCTCGTCCCGCAGCCAGGCCACGCCGTCGAACAGCGTGGAACGGCCGTTGCAGTCCGGCTGGCCCTGGGGATAGTTGCAGGTGGCCACCGCCATCATGTTCTCATAGGCTCTGGCGCGCAGCGCCGCCAGACGGTTGATCTCCATGGGGCAGGCGTTGGGGGCCAGAACCAGCTCCGCGCCTTGCAGCATCAGCAGCCTGGCGCTCTCGGGAAACTCCCGGTCGAAGCAGATCATGGCGCCTACCTGCACCGTGCCGTGCCCCAGGTCCAGCTCGGTCACGGAAAAACCCTCGCCGGGGGAGAGGACCTTCTCCAGGTCGAAGGCGCAGGTGTGCACCTTGGCGTAGCGCAGACGCCGCTGCCCTCGGCCGTCAAAGAGGACCAGGGAGTTCAGGGGCTTTGGCTCATGGCGCTCCAGAAAGGTGACCGCGATCGCCATATGCAGCTCCGCTGCCAGGGCACCGAAGGCCGTCACGAACGGTCCGTCGGCGGGGATGGCCAGCTCCCGGAGGGCCTGTTCGTTCTGGGGCAGGGCATACCCGTCGCTCCACATCTCCGGGAACAGCGCGATGTCCGCACCCAGGCTCTTGGCCTCTATGCAGGCGCTTTTCCCGCTCTCAAAATTTTCCTCCAGGCTCTTTCCGGGCAAGAGCTGCAAAAACGCGATCTTGATGGTCATGACCTTACTTCCTTTCAAGGATCATTTTTTCACGCGGGTTTCTCCTTCTGCTTCGCCGCCGCGATAAATAAAACGGCTTCAGTCCGGTTTGCCGTTCTTCCCGCGGCACATGATCTTGGATATGCAGTACACAAGAAGCAGTACAGATCCCAACAGGCGCATGATATCCTGGGGGACGCCCTCCACAAAGAAGCTCCCCAGCAATAAAACGACGCTGATCGCCCCCAGCACAGGGGTCAAATATTTCGTCCGCATGGTCCGTTAAAAGCCTCCTTTTGATTTAATAGTACATATTCAAATAGCATAATATCATGCCGTTGTAGAGTTTTCTCCTTTTGGCGGCGGGGCGGCCGTAGAGGCGCTCAAAGTCCGGCTCGGAGGATATGATGTACTGTTTCCAGTTCTCTAACCGGCCCAGGGTCCGGCCCATGTCCCGGTACAGCGCCTGGGCTTCCTGCCGCTCCAACATGCGCTCGCCGTATGGCGGGTTGCACACGATCACGCCACGCTCCCAGGGGGCCGGGGCGGTCCGGGCGTCGGCGACAGAAAACGTTATGTCAACCTCTACCCCCGCGCGGCGGGCGTTCTCACGGGCCAGGGCCACGGCCCTGGGGTCGATGTCTGAGGCGAAGATGCGGTAGGGGCCGGGGTATTCCAGACTCCGGGCCTGGTCCTTGGCGTCGGTCCACAGCTTCTCCGGCGCGATGGGCCAGCGCTGGGCGGCGAAGTCCCGGCGCAGGCCGGGGGCGCGGTTGCGGGCGATCAGGGCCGCCTCGATGGGGATGGTGCCGCTGCCGCAGAAGGGGTCCCACAGAGCGTCCCGGCCACGGTAGCGGGCCAGGCCCACCAGCGCCGCCGCCAGCGTCTCCCGCAAGGGCGCGGCCACGTGGCCGGGCCGGTAGCCGCGTTTGAACAGCGGCGCGCCGGTGGTGTCCAGAAATATCTCCGCCTGGTCCTTGACGATGGAAAATTGGAGCTGATAGAGGGCGCCGGTCTCGGGCAGCCACTGGGTGCGATAAGTCCGGCCAAGGTTCACCGCCGCGGCCTTTTTGATGATGCGCTGGCAGTCCGGCACCGAGTGCAGGGCCGAGTCCAGGGAGTAGCCTTTCACGGGGAATTGGCCGTCGCGAGGGATGAAGTCCCCCAGGGGCAGGGCTTTTACGCCCTCGAACAGCGCGTCGAAGGAGCGGGCCTCAAAGCCTCCCAGCCGCAGCAGTACCCGCTCACCGGTGCGCAGACGGATGTTGGCTTTGGCGCAGGCGGACATGTCCCCGGTAAAGCGGACACGGCCGTTTTCCGCGCGCACGTCGGCAAGACCCATGCGGCGCAGCTCGTCGGCACAGGGACCTTCCAGGCCGAAAAGGCAGGGGACGGTGAAGTTGAACATAAAATATCATTCTCCTTATTGAAAGCCTCCCCTGTGCAAGGGGAGGTGCCGAGCAAAGCGAGGCGGTGGGGTTGTCCATTATTTGCCGCTACAACCCCTCCGAGCCGCCTGACGGCGGCCCACCTCCCCTTACACAGGGGAGGCTTTCGATATTGTTTGCGCCTGCGGCGCGATTAGATTATCTCTCCCTCCGTCTTGGCCTGACGGCCAAGCCACCTCCCTCGTCAGAGGGAGGCGGGGGCTTCGCCCCCGAAATGCGGCTGTGTCTTTACAGCGCGATTTTTGTCACGGACGTATCGTCGGCAAAATACCGGCTCTCCCGGCGGTGGCAGGTGAACAGCAGCACCTGGCGTTTTTCCGCCACGGTCTTCAATAACTCCAGTGCCCGCTCCATGCGCTTCTGGTCAAAGGCCACCAGCGCGTCGTCCAGGATGATGGGGCACGCCTGTTCTGACCGCAGCACCAGTTCGCACACCGCCAGCCGCAGGGCAAGGTAGAGCTGGTCACGGGCACCCTGGGAGAGGTAATCCGTCTCCCAGCCCACCGCCTCGCCGGTGAGCCGCGCCTTGGCGGACAGGTCACGGGCCAGGGTGATCTCGTCGTACCGGCCGTCGGTGAGCGCGCCGAACAGCTCCGCCGCGCGGGTCGCCAGCACCGGGGAGAACTTCTCCCGCAAGCCTAAATCGGCCTGCTCCAGGGTCTGGGCCGCCAGGGTCAGGGCGCTCTCCTGGGCCAGAAGCGCCTCCCGGCGGCGCTCCAGTTCCGTAAGCTCCGAGCGCAGCACCACCGGGTCCCCCACGGCCTGTAACTGCCCCTGGGCCACGGCCCGCTGCTCCCGCAGAGCGTCCAGCCGGGCCTGGCCGTCCGTCACCGCGCGGGAGGCGCGGGCCGCCTCGCTGTCGCCGCTGACAAAGTCCAGGCCGCTCAGCACCGGGGCCTCCGCCGCCTTCTGCCGCTGCCTGGCGGCGTCCTGCGCGGCCTGGGCCGTCCTGACGCGGGCCGCGGCCTCCTTGGCCGTGGCGCACAGGTCCACGTAGGTTTTCAGCGCGGCGGCGACGCAGGCCGTATCCTGCGCGCCGTAGGCATCCAGTATCTCCATCCGCCGGTCCAGCAGCTCGTCCCGCCGTGCCTCGATCTTCTTCCACCGAAACCACAGCCCCACCGTCAGGCCAAGCAGCGCCGCGCCTGCCGCCAGCAGCACCAGCGTGGTGAAGGGCGCGGCGATCAGCAGCAGCACGCCTAAAATGGCGGGGACAAGGATGGGCCACCGGGCGGGCAGCCGGTCCGCCTGGGCCGAGAGGTCGTCCGCCGTGTCGATGTCAGCTTCCGCACGGGCCTTGGCCCGGTCCGGGCCGTCTATGCCGAAGGGCGTTTCCTTCAGCGCGTCCATGGCGCGGGCCGCGGCGTCCTGGGCCTGGCGCAGGTCGCTCTCACGGGCGGACACGTCCGCGCGGGCGGCGGCCAGGTCGTTCAGGGCCTTTTTCCGGGCCTCGGCACGGGCCGTCTCCATGCGCTTCACCAGCTCTGCCTGGGCCTTTTGGGCCTGGGCCAGCTCCCCGTCCAGCTGCTCCACGGCACGGACCGCATCCTCCGTCTGGGCAAGCTCCCCCCGGACACGGGCGATCTCCGCTTCCGTCTCCGGGATGGCGCCTTTTTTCCCGGACCGACGCCGGCGCATCCAGGCGCGCAGACGCTTGTCCGCCTCGGAGTAGGACTGTTCCTCGTCCCCGGCGGAGACGATGGCCGCGAAGCGCTTTTCCAGCTCCGGGTCCGCCGTGATGCCCAGTCCCGACTGGCGGATGAACGCGCTGCGCTCAAAGACCTCGCGGGTCGCGCCGGTGAGGGTCCGGCCGGCCTCGTCCGCCGTTAATTCCGGCACGGGCGCGTCCGTACCGGTCACGGTGGCGGAAAAGGCCTGCATGGGCTGACCTGCCCGCTCCGTCCACCGGCGCAGGGTCACAGGGCCTGTGGAGGTGTCCAGCTCCATGCTGCCGGACATGGGCGAGCCGCTCCAGGGGCGGTACTTCACCTTGTCCGGCTGCTGACCCTGGCGGGAGCGCTGGGCGGTGTCCAGTCCGTAGAGCATGGTCCGCAGAAAGGCGCACCAGGTGGACTTGCCGCTCTCGTTGGGGGCGAACAGTACGTTCAGCCCCGGTCCAAGGGTCAGGCTCTTGCCCTCCAGCGCTCCGAACCAGGCGGTCATTGTTTTTATGATCATAGCTGCTCCTTATAAGAAAAAGGGGACTTTAAATCCTTTCCGCTTTGAAAGCCTCCCCTGTGCAAGGGGAGGTGCCGAGCGACAGCGAGGCGGAGGGGTTGTCTGTTATCTAACGTTACAACCCCTCAGTCAGCGCTTCGCGCTGCCAGCCCCCCTTACACAGGGGGGCCGTCCATAATGTGCGCCTGCGGCGCAGATCAGACCGTTCGATTTACGCCGGTTGTAAAATATACGACAATCCCCCAGTCACGCTTCGCGTGACAGCCCCCTTTGACAAGGGGGCCTTTCGATATGGTGTGCGCCTACGGCGCAGATCAGGCCAGGGGGATGTCTTCGCCGTTTTCCAAGGCGCGCAGACCATAGCGGGCGGCGAGCTCGATATTGGCCCGTTCCTCGTCGGTCTGGGCGGCCTCGTACCGCTGCCAGAGGCGGGAAAGATATAATCCCCGCAGACTCAGGGCCTCCCGGCCGTCCCACACGTCCCGGCGCAGGTGCGTCTCGTCCCGCAGGTCCAGAGCGAAAAACCTCCCCTCCAGGGCGCTTTGCAGCGCGGCCAGGTCCGGCGGGACCTCCGGCGCGCCGGTGAGCACGATGCGGTAGACGTCCCGGCCGGCGTCCCGGCCTACGGCGGCGTCTATCGTCCCGGCGTGGTCCCAGCTCTCCGTCAGGTCCACGGACAGGTTCTCATAGCGCCGGCCTCCCAGACCGATGAACTTGGCCTCACAGCTATCCTGCCCCACATCGGCGAAAAGTACGCCTTTTTCTCCCGTCTCGTCAAAGCCCCGGCCCTCGGGACAGCCCGGCCAGGCGTAAAACGTGCCGCCGGCCTTGCGCAGACCGCTGAAGGTGTGCTGATGGCCCAGGGCGATGTAGTCCATGCCGCTGCGGGCGATGTCCGCCTCGGAGATGGCACCGTAAGGGGAACCGGGCGCGCCTGCCTCCCCGTGCAGCACCATGATGTCCGTCACACCCGGCTGCTTGTCCGCCGCAAAGCCCGCCAGAGGCGGCCGGCGGCTGGGACCGGTGAAGGCCGCGCCGAATATGCGCGCGTGCAGCGCCGGAAGGGCCACGCAGGTGATCGCCTCGTCCGTGAACACGTGCACGTTCTCCCCTAAATCAAGCCGTGCCCAGGGGGAGCGGGGACCGTACCAGTCGTGGTTGCCGGGGGCAATAAAGACCGGCACACCCATGGCGGGCAGGGCCTGTTCCAAAAGACGGCCAGTCTCGGCATAGTGGCTGTCCGCGTCGAAAAGGTCCCCCGCCAGCAGTACGATGTCCGCCTCATATTCCCGCACCAGGGTCGTCATCCGGGCCAGCATCGAGCGCTGCTCCGCACGGCGCCGGGCGGCCTTGTCCCGGCCCATGGCCTGAAAGGGCGAGTCCAGGTGCAGGTCCGCGGCGTGAAAAACGCGTATCATGATATTCTGAGCGCCTCGGCGCGCACACATTTGCCCGTGTCCGTGTCCACGTCGAACAGGCAGCACTCCATCTTCCCGTCCCCGTCCCCGGATTTGTAGCGCATGGGCGGGTCACCAAGGAATTTGTTGATGGACTGGTTCACGTCGATGCCCAGCACGCTGTGCGAAGCGCCGGTCATGCCCAGGTCGCTTATGTACCCGGTGCCGCCGGGCAGCACGCAGGCGTCCGAGGTCTGCACGTGGGTGTGGGTGCCCCACACGGCGCTGACCCGGCCGTCCAGAAAATAGCCCATGGCGATGCGCTCGCTGGTGGCCTCGGCGTGCATGTCCACCAGAATGATCTTGGGCAGCGGGTCCAGCTCCTTTAAGAGCATGTCCACCTCCACGAAGGGGTTGTCCGTGTTGGGGTCCAGGGTAAAGCGTCCCAGGGCGTTGATGACGCATATCTCCCCGAAGGGGGTGCGGTACACGCCGAAACCCCGGCCGGGACACTGGGGAGCGTAGTTGATGGGGCGCAGCATGCGCACATTGTCGGCCAGATAGGGTTTTAACTCCCAGCGGACCCAGGTGTGGTTGCCCAGGGTGATCACGTCCGCACCGGCGTTGAAGATGCGGTCGCACTGGTCCGGGGTCACGCCTACCACATTGGCGTTTTCGCCGTTCACGACTACGAAGGATATGCCCATCTCCCGGCGGAGCGTCTTCAGCCGCTTCTCCAGCGTGATAAGACCCGGCTGGCCGCACACGTCGCCTACGGCAAGTATACTGATGATCATGGCAAGCTCCTTAAATTTTCAGTTATCCTAAATATATCACAATCCCATGGGAAATACTAGTCGGGAACGAGACAGGAAAGAGGGGTAAAGCATGAACAATACGTCGTTTATCAAGGGAATGGGGATCGGCCTGATGGTCGGTTCCGTGGTGGGCATGGTGGCCGCGCCGAAGAAAAAGAAGATGAACATCGGCAAGACCATCAAGTCCATGGGCGATGTGGTGGACAACATCGCCGGCACGCTGGGGCTGTAAAAAGTTTCAAAAACCCCTTGCAATCCGGCCGGGCTTATGCTATCATACTGGGGCGCGAAAGCGCGGAATATGTGCGGCATTAGCTCAGCTGGATAGAGCGTCTGGCTACGGACCAGAAGGCCGGGGGTTCGAATCCCTCATGCCGTGCCAATAGCGAAAATCCCTGGAGTATCAACGGCTCCAGGGTTTTTCTTATACTTTTCACAGGCTGAAGAAACAAGGGCCAAAAGGCTGTTTTTGGGTGAAATTTGGGTGAATCGCTTCAAAAACAGCCAATTTGGGGCAAAAATGAGCGATACAGACGGGGCGCCTGTATCGCTTTTCTTATGCCCGCTTGCGCCGGCTGAACACGTCGAATCGGGCCTCCTCCGCTCTGGCCTTCGCCTCCGCGATCTGGTGGGCGTATATGGCCGCTGTGATCGTGGCGTTGGAGTGGCCAAGCTCATTGGCGGCGGTGACCAGGTCCACGCCGTTGGCGATCATGGTCGATGCGGCGGTGTGCCGGAATGCGTGGGGATGGATATGGGGCAGCCCATTGGCGGCGCTGAATTTGTTGAGCCAGTCCGTTATGCTGTCCGGACTGATCCGGTCCCCGTTGTCTTGGGTGAACACATAGCCGGTATTTATCCAGCGGTCGCTGTTCTTAAAGCGTGTTCGAGGAAGGCGAGCTGCTTCGGGATTCAGTTGTTGCAAAATTTGCAACAACTGCGGCTGACGGCAAGACCTATCAGGTGGACTACTACAACCTGGACGTGATCATTTCCGTGGGCTACCGGGTCAAGTCCCTGCGGGGCACCCAGTTCCGCCAGTGGGCCACGAAGCGGCTGAACGAGTACATCCGCAAGGGGTTTGCCCTGGACGATGAGCGGCTGAAAAACGGCGGCGGCCGGTACTTCCGGGAGTTGCTGCAAAGGGTCCGGGACATCCGCTCCAGCGAGCGCAACCTGTACCAGCAGGTCACGGATATCTACGCCACGGCCATTGACTACGACCCAAGGGCAGAGTTGACGCGGGAGTTTTTCGCCACGGTGCAGAACAAGATGCACTACGCCGCCCACCAGCACACCGCGGCGGAGATCATATACCAGCGCTCGGACAGCGAAAAGCCCCTGGTGGGCATGACCAATTTCAAGGGCAGCTATGTCACCAGGGACGACGTGCGCGTCGCGAAAAACTATCTGACGGAGAAGGAATTGCAGGTTCTTAACCTGCTGGTCTCGCAGTTTCTGGACTACGCCGAGCTGCAGGCGTTGGAGGAACACGCCATGACCATGCAGGACTGGGCGGAGGAGCTGGATCGGCAGCTTTTGGGCAACCGCCGTCCGCTTCTGGAGGGCAAGGGCAGCGTCTCCCACAAGGAGGCCGTAGAAAAAGCGGAGCGGGAGTTTGAGCTATACCGCGCCAGAGAGATGAAGCAGTTGGAGAGCGATTTTGACCGGGCCGTCAAGGAGCTTTCCGACAAAGGGCAGTAAGAACTGAGCGGGACAGGAAACAGCCTGTCCTGCTCATTCTGTATATCGCGCCGGAAGGGGGTGATGCACTATGCGAGAAAATGAAAACTTTCGGCCCATTCTGGAGCGGTTGGATGAGAAAGCCCCTGGCGTGGAGCTGCTCTCTCAAACACAAGTTGGGAAGATCCTTGGTATCTGCCGGCAGACCGCCGCCAAGCGGTACCCGTTTCACGACGGCTACATCAACAAAGTAGCCCTGGCCAGAATGATGGCAAAAGAATGCGGCTCAACCAGGAGGTGATCGACCTATGAGCAGCCCCGATCCATTTCGTCCAGTGGCACTCCCGTACATCGATGAGATGCCGAAGTACAAACGTATCGCTTTGGCCAAGTTTGTCCTGGAGGCTACCGAAAAATGCTTCGCGCAGCCAGGAGCCGAGGAAAAATACCAGGCATCAGCTTTTTCATTTTTCGGCACCCCTTTCATCTTCGTCCATACTCTCGATGCACACGTCCTCTGCCTCCAAAAGCGCCTCCTGAATGACCGTCCGCCCGGCGGCATTCTCCGGCGTGTCCGGCAGCACATCCAGCGCGTGTGACGCTGCCGCACAGAGTATGTGATAGGCCCGTTTGTAGTCCGTCATTTCCTCGCCTCTCATGCAGTAACTCTTTTGAGTTATTTTAACCCAAAAGGGTTAGCCTTGTCAACGGGAATTGTCTATCCTCATACTGAAATGAGGTGGCAAAATGAATGTGGGAGAAGCGGTAGCGGAACGGATTTTGGAACTGTGCCGGGAGCGGAACATCTCCGTCAACCGGCTGTGCACGATCAGCGGCGTCACGCAGTCCACGGTGAACAACATCGTCAGCCTCCGCAACAACAGCGCGACGGTCGCCACGGTAAAGAAGCTGTGTGACGGCCTGGACATTGGCATTTCCGAGTTTTTTGCCTCCCCGCTCTTTGACGATCTGGAGCAGGAGATAAAATAAGTTTTACGAAGTTCAAAAAGCCTGTCTCTCCGTGAATGGAGTGGCAGGCTTTTGTTACTTTATGCTTTCGTGAGAACTATTTCCTCTCCGCAGCCAGCGGGCCAGATAGTGCCCGATGCAGATGAAAAGGCCCATGATGGCGATGTAATCCAGATAGAACACGATCCTGGGCGCGTCAAAGTCGAAGAACACAAAATGATTTCGCAGCAGCAGGTAGTTCAGAATGTCCTGCTTGGCGAAGGCGTATATGCCGTACATGGCCACCGCCAGCGCCGCGAGCCGCAGAAGCCATATCTGCGCCTTTCCTATATTTCGGACCTTGGTCAGCATCATGTTCCAGTGAAGGCCCAGGTGCAGACTCATCAGCACGAAGCCCCAATAGGCACAGAGCATATGGACCTCTCTGGCCCAAGCCCTGCCGCCCCGGATTGGGAGAAAGTCCAGGGCGCAGCGGCTCAGTACCGCGCCGCTCACCGCCGAGCCGATCATGCCCGCAAAGATCAGCAGCGCCAGCGCGATTTGGAATACGCGAAACGGCGTGTATTTGCCTCTGAAAAGTCCCCGGAACCACCGCCTGTTGAGTACATGATGGGTGACGAAAAGG
Source organism: uncultured Oscillospiraceae bacterium (assembly GCA_947625845.1). Classification (GTDB taxonomy): domain Bacteria; phylum Bacillota; class Clostridia; order Oscillospirales; family Oscillospiraceae; genus CAJOIG01. Next base: position 312 of record CANQQB010000076.1, on the reverse strand, counting down.
ACCAGCATGGCGACGCCGATCCATTCGTGGGCCGCCTCTCCCAGCAGGCTGTAGCTCATAAGCAGCACCAGCGCGGCGGTCATCAGAACATCGGTGACGATACGCGAGACCTGTTTTTTCTTCATGGCTGTTCCTCCGTCCTGGACTGCTCCAGAAGCCAGGAGATGACGCGCTCTTCTTCAAAAAGCACGTTCCCGCCGCCGTGTTGATTCGTGATGCCCCGGTCGGCGAACCAGGCGTCGTCCGGTATCCACAGCCGCAGGAGCTCGTCTATCTCCTCATCGTCAAGGCCGGTCTGACGGTATGCCTCCA
>CANQQB010000075.1 GCA_947625845.1 uncultured Oscillospiraceae bacterium | reverse complement strand
GCGTCCATGGACGAGGTATATGTCGCCAACCGGGCGGAGCTGTGCGGCACGGTGACCGCCCTCCCCCGCTATTCCCATGAGAGCCGGGGCATCCGGTTTTTCACCTTTCCCCTGCGGACCTGTCGCTTAAGCGGCACGGCGGACACGCTGAACATCGTGGTCCGCGAGTCGCTGCTGCCCCAGGACGGACTGCTGGAAGCCGGACCTGTGCGCGTGACGGGCGAGCTGCGCTCATTCAACAACAAAAGCGGCGTGGGGAACAAGCTGGTCCTGACGGTCTTCGCCAGGGAGCTCTCCCCCGGCGGCGAGGACGACAACCGCATCACGCTCACCGGCAACCTGTGCAAGGAGCCGGTCCTGCGGGTGACGCCCATGGGCCGGGAGATATGCGACCTCATCCTGGCCGTGGCCCGCCGCTACCGGCGCAGCGATTATATCCCGGTCATCGCCTGGGGACAGCAGGCCAGAGACGTGGCCGGCTCTCCCGTGGGGACCCAGCTTTGCGTCCGGGGCAGGCTCCAGAGCCGGGCCTATACCAAAGTCATCGACGGCGAGAGCTTCCAGCGCCAGGCCTTTGAGGTCTCCGCCGCCGACGTGTTCCCCATATGACCGCTTACAACCGCTATTTTTCATTTTAATATATCATCTTTCATCTGTCAATTGTTGAAAAATCTCCCCGGATGGTATATGATAGATTTAGTCAATGTCACGAATTGACGCGACACATGTCGCAGAAGGGGAGGAAATATGAGTGTTCTGAATGACTGTACATACCGGGCCCACGAGATTTTGGGCTGCCACAAGGCGGATGACGGCTACGTCTTCCGGGTCTGGGCCCCCAACGCCCAGGCGGTATCCGTGGTGGGCGACTTCAACGGCTGGGACCCGACCGCCGCGCCCATGGAGCGGGATTTTGAGGGCTACTGGTCGGCGACGGTGCCCACCGCCCAGCACGGGCAAATCTATAAATATGCCGTCACCGGGCCTGACGGCCGGTGCATTTTCAAGGCGGACCCCTTCGCTTTCCACGCTGAAACCGGCCCCGCCACCGGCTCCAAGATCTGGGACATCGGCGGCTATAAGTGGGGCGACGGCGCGTGGATGAAGGCCCGGCCCAAGTATCAGCCCCGCACGGCGCCCATGAACGTATATGAAGTGCACCTGGGCTCCTGGCGGCTGGCCGACGGTGAGACCTTCCCCAACTACAAGAACATCGCGCCCGTCCTGGCGGACTACTGCCACCAGATGGGCTATACCCATGTGGAGCTGATGCCCATCACGGAGTTCCCCTTCGTAGGAAGCTGGGGCTACCAGGCCACGGGGTATTTTGCCCCTACCAGCCGCTATGGCACGCCCCAGGACTTTATGACCTTCGTGGACATCATGCACCAGGCCGGCGTGGGCGTGATCATAGACTGGGTGGCCGCCCACTTCCCCAAGGATGAGCACGGTCTTGCGAAATTTGACGGCACGGCCCTCTATGAATACGCCGACCCCCGCATGGGCGAACACGCCGAATGGGGCACGCTGGTGTTCGACTATGCCAGCCCCGACGTACGCGGCTTCCTCATCGACTCGGCCCTGTTCTTCCTGAAACAGTACCATGTGGACGGGCTGCGGGGCGACGCGGTCAGTTCCATGCTTTATTTGGACTATGGCCGCCGCGCCGGCGAGTGGCTGCCCAACAAGGACGGCGGCAACATCAATTACGATGCCCATACATTCTGGCAGCAGCTGAACACCGCCGTGCACGACCGCTGCCCCGGCTGCTTCACCGTGGCGGAGGAATCCACCGCCTACGCGAAGATCACCGCCCCCGTGACCGACGGCGGCTTGGGCTTCACCTTCAAGTGGGACATGGGCTTCATGCACGACACGCTGGACTACTTCAAGCTGGACCCCTACTTCCGCTCCTACAACCATGACAAGATCACCTTCTCCATGATGTACGCCTTCTCCGAGTACTATGTCTTGGCCTATTCCCATGACGAGGTGGTCCACGGCAAGTGCTCCATGGTCCAGAAGATGTCGGGCCTTTACGATGACAAGTTCGCCAATCTCCGGGCCCTGTACGGCTATCAGTTCGCCCACCCCGGTAAGAAGCTCACCTTCATGGGCGGGGAGTTTGCCCAGTTCACCGAATGGAACTATGAAAAGCAGCTGGACTGGATGCTGCTGGACTACCCCAAGCACCGGGCTATGCAGGACTACTGCGCCGCGCTGGGAAAGCTTTACAGTGACCAGCCGGCCCTGTGGCAGATCGAGGACAACTGGGAGGGCTTCTCCTGGCTGAATCCCGACGACCGGGACAAGAGCTCCATCGCCTTCATCCGCTGGCCCAAGGACAGGAAGACCGCCAAACCCATTGTATGCGTGTGCAACTTCACCCCCATGTTCTATGACGACTATGTCATCGGTCTGCCCGGCCCGGGCAAGCTTAAGAAGCTCCTGAGCAGCGACGACGTCCGTTTCGGCGGCACAGGACATGCTCTTCCCCGGAAGAAATACGAGGCCAAGAGCTTCCGGGAGTTCGACCACCGGGTCCACCTGGGTCTGCCGCCCCTTTCCGCGCAGTATTTCGTCTACGAGGAGGAGACAAAGCCATGCAAGTCCAAGAAATGAAAAACCTTCTGGCGATCCGGGCCTCCGAAAAGGGCCTGGACCGGCCGGCGCGTATCCTGCTGACCGCCGCCGAGTGCGCGCCCCTGGCCAAGACCGGCGGGCTTGCCGACGTGGTGGGTACCCTGCCAAAATATCTGAACAAGCTGGGCTTTGACGCTCGGGTCATGATCCCCTACCACAAAGTCATCAAGGACAAATACGGCGACCAGGTGGAGTATCTTTTCAGCTTCTATGTGTCCCTGGGCTGGCGGAACAAGTTCGTGGGCGTGAACAAGCTGGAGCTGGACGGGGTGTGCATATGGCTGATTGAGAACGAGGAATACTTCTCCGGCCCCATCTACATCCCCGACCGGGAGGGCGAGCAGTACGCCTACTTCACCCGCGCCGTGGCGGAGGCGCTTTTCCGGCTGGACTTCATCCCTGACGTGATACACTGTAACGACTGGCACGTGGGCATGCTGCCTCTGCTTTTGAAGACCCAGTACATCGACTCGGCCATGGGCAATACCCGCACGCTGCTGACCATCCACAACATCGCCTACCAGGGCCTGTGCAAATTTGACTTCGTACAGGACTTTCTCTCCATCCCCGACGGCTGCCTGGGGCTCATGGAGCGGTACGGTATGGCCAGCTTTTTGAAGGCCGGCTGCGTGATGGCCGACCGGGTCAACACGGTCAGCCCCTCCTATGCCCGTGAGATCTGCACCTGGGAGTACGGCGAGGGTCTGGAGAGCGTGCTCAGCTTCCGTGGCGACGTGACCGGCATCGTCAACGGCATCGACAAGAGCGTCTGGCGGCCGGGCACGGACAAGCGCATCCCCGCCAACTACACCGCCTCCAAGATGAAGGGTAAGGCTCTCTGCAAGGCCCGGCTCATGGAGGAAACAGGCCTGGAGGTTGCCCCGGACCGGCCGCTGATCGGCATGGTCACCCGCCTGGCGGAGCAAAAGGGGCTGGAGCTGGTGATGGCCGCCATGGATCAGCTTCTCTGGGACAACGACGTGGCCTTCGTCCTGCTGGGCAACGGCAGCAAGAAGTATGAGGACTGGCTGCGGGGACTTCAGGACCGGCACCCCGGCCGAGCCTGCGCCTGGATCGGCTACGACGACGACCTGAGCCACCACATCTACGCCGGGTGCGACTTCTTCCTCATGCCCTCCTGGTTCGAGCCCTGCGGCATCTCCCAGCTCATCGCGATGGCCTACGGCACCGTGCCCATCGTGCGGGAGACCGGCGGCCTGCGGGACACGGTCCAGCCCTATAACATGTACACCGGCGAGGGCACCGGCATCACCTTCTCCCGCATGGACGGGTACGATATGGCCGACGCGGTCCGCCGTGCCCTGGCCCTGTACGCGGACAGACCTGCTCTGGAGGCCGTGATAAAGAACGCCATGGCCGTGGACTACAGCTGCGACAACTGGGCATACGAATACGGCAACCTCTATCTGGACATGATATAAACCAACAACACGCCGGCGGGGAATTTCCCCGCCGGTTTTTTATTTTCCGCGACCGAGGCCGGATTTTTGGCAGTATAAGCGTGAAGGGCCTTCAAAAAACGCGAAGGTGGTGACCAAATGGACGACAGTGCCCTGCTGGACCGGTACTTTGCCCGGTCTCAGACTGCCGTGGACGCGACGGTAGCCAAATACGGCGCCTACTGCCGGACCGTGGCGGCGAACATCCTGCCCGACAGCCGGGACGTGGACGAGGCCGTGAACGACGCGTATCTGGCCGCCTGGAACTCCATCCCGCCAAACCGGCCGGAAAATCTGCGCACATACCTGGCCAAGCTCACCCGCCGGGCAGCGCTGAAGCGCTGGCGGGCCAAAGACGCCCAAAAGCGTGGCGGCGGCGAGCCGGAGGCGGCGCTGGAGGAGCTCTCCGCCATCCTCCCCGGCGGGTCCGACCCGGCCCAGGCCGTGGAGGCGGCGGAGCTGACGGCGGCCCTGAGCCGGTTCCTGGACGGCCTGCCGGACACGGAGCGGCGGGTATTTCTACGCCGGTACTGGTTTCTGGACCCTATCGCCGCCATCGGCGACCGCTACGGCTTTTCCCGGAGCAAGGTCAAGTCCATGCTGGCCCGGACCAGGGCCAAGCTACTGGCCCACCTGAAAAAGGAAGGATTTTTATCATGAACGCGGAAAACATCTTAAACGCCCTGAACGACGTGCCCGACCGCTATATTCTGGACGCCCAGGCCCCCGTCAGGCATCCCCGGCGCACGCTCCGCCGCCTGGCAGCCGTCGCCGCCGTGCTGGCCCTGTGCCTGGCCCTGGCGGTCCCGGCGGCGGCCTACACCGACGCGGGCTACTCCATTTTGTACGACATCTCCCCCACCGTCGCCCAGGCATTGAAACCCGTGAACGAGAGCTGCGAGAAAAACGGCGTGCGCATGACTGTGGACAGCGCCGTCATCGAAAACGGCGTGGGCCTGGTCAAGCTGTCCATGCAGGACCTGGAGGGCGGGCTTCTGGACGGCGCCACGGACCTTTTTGACAGCTATTCTCTCCGCTACCCGCTCTCCTTCTTCGACTGCTCCGGCGGCTGTGAGTCCCTTGGCTTTGACGACGAGACCCGCACCGCCTCTTTCCTCATCCAACTGGCCCATCTGGACGGAAATCCGCTCCGCTCCGGCAAGGTGACCCTGGCGGTCCGGGAGCTTCTCAGCCACAAGCAGCAGATCGAAAGGCCTCTGGACCTGGACCTCGCCCAGGCGGAGACAGACCCCATCGTGCAGACCGGTCCCCACTTCCGGGGTGCCGGCGGCGACGAGGGTTCGTTGGAGAACTTTGAGGACCGGGCCTATCTGGTCCCCGGCGAGCCGCTTTACACCGTTGGGGACGGCGCCGCCGTCACCGCCATGGGCTGGATCGACGGGCAGCTCCATATCCAGCTCCACTATGAGGATATCCACACCCGAGACAACCATGGTTATCTGTATCTTACCGACGCAAACGGCGGCGAGACATACGACACGTACTCCGTCAGCTTCTGGGACGAGGAAGAGACCGGCAGCTATGAGGACTATGTGTTCGATATCAGCCCGACCGAGGCGTCCCGATACGTTCTGAACGGCTGTTTCTGGCTTGGAGCGGACAGAGTGGAAGGCCCCTGGGAGGTCACCTTCCGGCTGCAATAAGAGCGCAAAAGATCGGCGGGTCTGTTTTCAGGCCCGCCGGTTTATTATTTTTTATGGTTTCATTTCTCTGTCAAGCTCCCGGAGAAATGCTTCCATAAACGAGTGTCGTGATCCAGCTATATGTTTTGCCTCATCCGTATTCATCCCATCTTTCAACAACAGGAGTTTCTCATGAAAGTGTTGCACTGTCGCTTCTATTGGCCGGCCACATTTTCCGCCGAAGGCAAACGCCCGTGCCACTCCGATCGCTCCTATCGCGTCCAATCTATCTGCGTCCTGCACGATTTTTCCTTCAATACTGTTTGGCTGTTTCCCTCTGTTCTTACTAAATGAAACAGCGTTAATAACATTGCATATCCGCTCGATCGTTTCTTGCGGAAGATGTTGCGCTTGCAAAAAGCGCCGGGCATTCGCATTGTTTTCCGAAATAAATAATTTGTGGTCATCTACGTCGTGCAGCAAAGCGGACAGAGCGATCACCATCCTATCACAATCCGGATAATATCCCGCAATGTGCATAGCGTTTTGATATACCCGTATAGAATGGTTCGCATCATGCCCGTCTGCATTGTTCTTGAAAATATACTCAATATACTCGATCGCAGCATCTATTGTTGTATCGTCCATACTCGCCCCCGCAATTCCCGTTTTGTCCGCGTCTGTCACAAACCAAAGGGAGACGGCTTCCTTCCGAAGCGTCTCCCTCGTCCGTTGCTTTTTATTCCTCCATGATATCCAGGTCCGGCGGGGGCACGTTCCCCCGCTCCCGGCGGGCCACATCCTCCCGGATGGCCTGGTACGCCGCCGCCACCAGCGGCACGCCCGCCAGCATGCCCAGCACGCCGAACATGGCGCCGCCAACCGTCACCGCCGCCAGCACGAAGATGCCGGGCAGTCCGATGCTGGACCCCACCACACGGGGATAGATCAGGTTCCCCTCCAGCTGCTGGAGGACCACGATGAACACCAGAAACCATACGGCCTTTTCCGGCGACACGGACAGGATCATGAACGCGCCCACGCCCGCGCCGATATACGCTCCGGCCACGGGGATCAGGGCCGTCACGCCCACCAGCGTGCCGATCATGGTGGCGTAGGGGAACCTGAACAGCAGCATCCCCCCGATGCACAGGCACCCCAAAATCACCGCCTCGGTGCACTGGCCCACCACGTAGCTGCGGAAGCTCTGGTTCAGAAGCGCCAGCACATGATCCACTCGCCGCAGCACGTTCTCCGGCAGGTAGCAGGCCATCGCCCGCTTGCACTGGCCGCTCAGCTTATCCTTGCCCAGCAGCAGGTATACGGCGAAGATCAGCGCGAACAGGGCCGTCACCGCGCCGGAGAAGATGGAACTGACCGCGTTGGCCGCGCCGGTGAAGCCGCTGGCCAGCACGCTCTTGACCTGGCCCAGCAGACTGTTCCAGTTCAGGCTGGACAGCTTTTGTTCGATATCCGGCGGTATCAGCTTCTGCACCGTGGGGTTCTTCAAAAGCTGGTTCACCGCCCGCGGCGCCTGGCGCACCAGGGCGTTGACGCAGGAGAGAAACTCCGGCAGCACCAGCCGCACCACCAGAAACAGCAGAAGTATCACCGTCAGCACCGAAGCCAGCATGCACACCGGCCGGCGGCTTTTCGCCGCGGGACCGGTCTTTTTTCCGGGGAAATAATGCCGCTCATAAAAGTCCATGAGCACGTTGATCACATAGGCGATGACCCCGCCCAGCACCAGCGGCACGCACGCCCCCAGCAGCAGGCTCAAAAGCCCCGCTACGCTCTTCCAGTAGTGGATGGCCAGAAACAGCAAAAACGCCGTCACACCCAGCCGCAGACAGGTCTTTTTCCGGATCTCCATCTTCCTTCTCCTCCTTTTACAGTACCCGTCCGAACACCCGAAGCTGTCCGGGGTCCGGGATGGGGATGTCCTCATAGGCCGGGTTCAGGCTGTGCAGCCGCACCCCGTCCGGCCGGTCGTGCAGCCGCTTGATATAGCCGCTGCCCTGCCAGGAAAAAAGGCCGATCTCCCCGTCCTCCACCGTAGGCGACGCCTGCACATAGGCCACCTGGCCGTCGTGGAACCTGGGCTCCATGCTGTCCCCCGCCACACGCACGGCGAAGTCCGCCTGTTTTGGCGCGTCCTGGGCATCCATCCAGGTATAGTCCCCGTCGTCCAGAAACTGCCCCGGCCCCGCGCTGGCCGCCAGGGTGTAAAGCCGGATGGCACGCCCCTTCTCCGACCGTGGCTCATAGAGCCCGCTGCGGCGCAGCAGGTCCGCGTACTCATGCAGCTTCCGCCGTCCGGCCCCGTCGAGGCCCTTGGCAAGCCCCTCGCCCATGAACTCCCCGGACACGTCTGCCACCTCCAGCGCCCGGCACGTCAATAAAAACTGCCTTGCCGATGGAAGCGTGGCTCCCTTCTCCCATTTGGAGAGCGCCTTATCCGAAAGCGGCTCTCCCAGCGCCGTCAGCTTTTGCGCCAGCTCCTTCTGGGAAAGGCCCGCCTGCCGCCGCAGGGCAGCGATCTTCGCGCCAATATCGTCGTACATGGTCCCCCGCCCTCCTTTGGCTTCCAGTATATAGTACGGAGAGAATATTTGCAAGAGTTATCTCTAATCGAGAGAAATTTCCTCTTTACTTCTCCAAACAAGCGACTTATAATAGGTCCATGGACAGAGTGATCTTACATTCGGATATCAACGCCTGCTATGTGAGCATCGAGCTTCTGGACCGGCCCGACCTGCTTGGCAAGCCCGTGGCGGTAGGCGGCGACGTGGAAGCCCGTCACGGCATCATTCTCGCCAAGAGCGACCAGGCCAAGCGCTGCGGCGTGAAGACGGGCATGGTCCTCTGGCAGGCGAAGCGGCTGTGCCCGGAGCTTGTGATCCTGCGGCCCCACTATGAAAAATACGAGCGATACTCCCACGCCTGCCGGGCCATTTACAGCCAGTACACGGACCTGCAGGAGCCTTTCGGCCTGGACGAGAGCTGGCTGGACATCACCGGCTGCCACGCCCACAAGGACGGCTATCTGGCCGCGGAGGACATACGCCGGCGCATCCGGCGGGAGCTGGGTCTGACGGTCAGCGTAGGCGTCAGTTGGAACAAGCCCTTCGCCAAGCTGGGCTCCGACTACAGAAAGCCCGACGCGGTGACGGTGTTTGACAAGAGCAACTTCCGCCAGATCGTCTGGCCGATGCCGGTGAGCGAGCTTCTGTTCGTGGGTCCCGCCTCCACGCGGGCTCTGGGGACCATGGGCATCCGCACCATCGGGGAACTGGCCGTGGCAGACCCGGAGGCGCTGCGGCTTCGGATGGGCAAGGCGGGCATCACCCTCTATCGCTACGCCAACGGTTGGGACGACAGTCCCGTGCGCTCCTTTGCCTGTCCGCCGACCGCCAAGAGCATCGGCAACTCCACCACCCCGCCACGGGACATGGTCTGCGAGGACGACGTGCGGGCCGTGATGCTGGCCCTGGCGGAGGAAGTGGGCGGACGGCTCCGGCAAGCCCGCGTGCGCACAAAGCGCCTGGAAATCGCCGTGCGGGACGCCGCCGACCTGCACTGGACCGGCCACCAGACGGTGCTGGACCGGCCCACGGACCTGACCCGCGAGCTTTACCAGCGGGCGATGGCCCTGTTCCGGGATATCCATGCCTGGCCGGGACCCCTGCGGGGTCTGGGTCTTCGAGCCGACACCCTGGTCAACGCGGACGCGCCGGAGCAGACGGACATCTTCACCGACTACGCCCGGTTGGACGGTCTGCGGCGCATCGACGCCACCGTGGACGCCGTCCGGGCCAAATATGGCCGCGCGTGCATCCAATATCTGGGCGCGGCAAGAGCCGAGGACATGCCCCGCGAAAAATGCTCCTTCGCAGACCGTTGAGTTTTCCCGTTTTTCCCAAAATCCCGTCACGTTTTCCCTTCCTCGCGTGTTTTGTCCAGTGAGAGCGCTCGAAAAGGAGAAGCCAATGGAACGAATCACAGAGAGAACAGCCCTCTCCCTGCTGCATCAGGGAGATGAGGCCGGCTTACGGTGGATGATGCAGCAGTACGCGGTCTATGTGGGTTCGATCGTGCGGAGCATCGCCGGCAGCCGTCTGTCCCGGCAGGACGTGGAGGAGATCGTCGCGGACGTGTTCATGGTGCTGTGGCGCAACCGGACAAGGCCCATGGAGGGCAAGGTCAAGAGCTATCTTGCCTCCATCGCCCGAAGCCGGGCCCTCAACGGCCTGCGAAAGCCGGGTCCGGAGCAGCTCCTGGACTACGACGATCTGGAGATCGCGGCGGAAGGGCCCGAGGGGGAGCTTCTGGTTCAGGAGGGGAAACGGCTGGTCCGCCAGCTTCTGGACACAATGCGGCCCCTGGACCGGGAGATCTTTCTCCGGCACTACTATCTGCATGAGACGGCCCCCGCCATCGGCAAGCGGCTGGGGATGACGCCGGAAGCCGTGCGGCAGCGATTAAAACGGGGCCGGGAATATCTCCGGCAGCAGCTCGGGAAAGGAGAAGAAACATGAAAAATCTGTATATATCCGACCTGATGGACGGCATCTGCCCCGACGAGTTCGGGCTGGAGCTGGAACAGGAGCCCGTATCCCCGGAGCGGGTCTGGCGCATCCTGCAAAAGCGGGGCGCGGCGGTCTCCGTCCACGGGCCCAGGCACACGGGCATGCGGCTGGCGGTACGGGCTGCCATCGCCGCCGCACTGGTGCTGGCCCTGTCCGTCACGGCCTATGCCGTGGCCAGCTATACGGACTTTTTCGCCGCGGTCTTCGGCGGCGAGGACGCGGGCGACCGGACCTACTCCATGCCGGTGGACCGGTGGGACGAGGACATGAACCAGCAGACCAGAGAGATCGTCATAGAGGACCGGCCGGTGGACCAGGACGCGGCCCAGGCCCTTCTGGGGGACACGGTGACCGGCGGTCAGTCCGTCACCATAGGGAACTACACCTGCACGGTGGAGAACCTGACCATGGCGGAAAACGGCGTGGGCGTGATGACTTACGCCATCGAAAACCCCGAGGGTCTTCCCGAGATCACGGTGTTTGACGAGACGGTGAAAAACTTCGCCCTTGGCGGCGCGGACCCGGACGCCTGGGCCACCGGCGACAGCGGGCTTAGGGTGTACGTGCCCATGTTCAGCACGCCGGACGGGATGGTGGATGAGATCAGCTTTCTGATGACGGCCACGGACACCAGGCTGGAGGCCAAATCCTATATTGCTCTGTTCACAAGCGGGGCATGCCCGGACGAATTGACCGTGGATTTCTTCGGGGGCGCGGACGCCGGGGAGAAATACCGCCTCACCGTTCCCCTGACGGAGCTTGCGGAGGCCGCGGAGCTGACGGGACCGGAGGGCTGGACGGCCAGCCTCTCCCCCATGGGCCTGATGCTCACGGCGCCTTCCGTGGACGCCATCGACGGCGGCAAGACCATCACGGTGCACCTTGCCGACGGCAGCGAGTACATGGTGGTGGGAGATGCCTCCGTCAACAACTGCCCCGTCTCCTGCCTTAATGAAAGCGGCACGGCCAGGTATGTGTTCAACCGGCTGGTGGACCCGGCGGAGGTGACGTCGGTGACGGTCCAAAAGCAGGCCTCTGATGGCCAAAACCTTGGCCTGACCTTCACGAAATGACCTGAGAAAATGCTCCTTTGCAGACCGGTAACACCAAAAAGCCTCGCAGAGTTCGGCTCCGCAGAGCCGAATAAATTCAAATGTGAATTGTCAAGTTAAGTGCAACAGGGAATCAAAAAAGATTTCGTAGGGGGAAAGCCAGCCGAGGCATTTGCGAGGTCTACGGTTGAGCGAGTCGACAAACTGCTGGATCACGGCGTCCGGTATTGTAGATATATCCACAGATTTGGGTACGCACTC
>CANQQB010000074.1 GCA_947625845.1 uncultured Oscillospiraceae bacterium | reverse complement strand
ATCGTCACGCTGGTCAGTGAAGCGCAGTTCGCAAACGCCCCGTCCCCGATTTTGGTCACGCTGGCAGGGATCGTCACGCTCTTGATGCCCCTGCAGCCGCTGAACGCGTAGGACGTGATATCCGTCACGCCGTCTTTGATCACGACGCCGGTAAAGGAATTCATGCTCCACGGTGCGCTGCGGCTAAAGCTCCCCATAGACCCCTTGCCGGAGATGGTCAGGGTGTCGTTCTCTATCTTCCAGTCCAGGCCGCTGGGCAGCTTGCCGGAGGGCGTCGCCAGCTCCGGCTGGGGGTCCGCGATGCCGGAGTTGCTGTAGCCGAACTCCTGGACCCAATAATATACGCCGTCATAGTAAAAGCACGCGATGCCGATGGACGTAAGGCTGCTGTTCAGCATATTCCGGCGGTGGCCCTGGCCGCTGTACGGGTCGCTCGCCTCCGCCCAGCCGTCGAACATGCTCTGCACGCTTGTGTATCCATAGGCGATGTTCTCCGCCCAGGACGACACGCCGTTATATGTCAGCGTGAAGCAGATGCTGCCGTCCGGCCTGGTATGGGCGTAGTTGAGCACCAGCTCCGCTGCCCGGCGCATGGCGATCTGCTCCAGCGCGTAGTCATAGGTCAGGCCCTTCAGTCCCGTCAGCACGACCTTTTCCGTGTCGTCCTCGTTCCAGTACCAGGCGTCGGGACCGGCGCGCAGGGCGTTGACCTGGGTCAGCATGGACCGGGCCGCCGCCTGCTGATAGCTGCCGTCGGCGATGATCGCATCCACCTTCGCCTTCAGATTCTCCGGCGTGACCAGATCGTCCGGCTCCGCCACCGTATTCAGCACCTGGGATACGGCCGCCTGACAGGGCGCCGCGGAGGCGCAGGCGTCCCAAGCGTAATAGAGCTTGTTATCCTTTACGACAAAACAAAAGGCCAGCGAGGAGAAATTGACACCGGCTGCTCTCTCGAAGTTCACCAGCAGAGAGGGGCCGTCGCTCCCGTGGGTAAACGTGATGCTGCTTGCCGCAAGATGATTTGCATCACTTCTTGTAGTTCAAACTATTGCTCGCTTTGTATGTGCTCAACATGGTTTTCTTGTCGTTGGCGCAGCAGCGAACCGTGAATTGATATGTCACACCGTTTTTCAAGTATTTGGCGGCTCTGGTATAGGTGGTGGAAGTCGTGGTCCCTATTTTCTTCCAGCCGCCGTTGCCCTCTTTGTAGTAGACCATGTAGCGCGGCGAACCGGATACCTTGTTCCAGCTGACCTTGATACCCCCGGCCACCTTCGCGATTTTCACGGTCGGCGCGGCAAGCTGGGCGGTGTACGTGAGGCTGTTACTCGCCTTGTACGGCCCGAGCAGCGTTTTCTTGTCGTTGGCACAGCAGCGGACGGTGAATTGGTAAGTGACGCCGTTTTTCAGATACTTCGCCGCACGGGTATAGGTTGTGCTGGTGGTGGTGCCGATCTTCTTCCAGCCACCGCCGTTTTCTTTGTAATATACCATATACCGGGGTGCGCTGTCGATCTTGTTCCAGCTGACCTTGATGCCGCCGGAAACCCTCGCGATCTTCACCGTCGGCACCGCATAGTATTTCAGGCCGTTGCTGGCCTCGTACGGACCAAGCAGCGTTTTTTTATCATTCTCACAGCAGCGAACCGTGAATTGGTAAGTCACGCCGTTTTTGAGGTACTTCGCCGCACAGGTATAGCTGGTCGCGGTCGTTGTCCCGATTTTCTTCCAGCCACCATCGTTCTCCTTGTAGTAGACCATGTATCGTGGCGCGCCGTCGATCTTGTTCCATGTCACCTTGATGCCATTTGACGCTATGCTGATCTTCACCGCGGGAGCGGCCAGTTGGGGCACGGGTGTCGCTGTAGGCTCCGGCATAACAACAGGCTCTGGCTCCGGCCCATAGGCGCGCACCTGGGCGGCGCTGTTGGTGCGGGGCACATAGGTCAGGGCGATGTTGCCGTTGCTGTCAGCCGCCACCTGGGCGATAAACAGCAGGTTGCTCGCCGCCAGCAGATCCGCCGCCGAAGCGTCCACCATGACCAGCACCGCATAATCCGCGCTGGGTTTGAGTCCCGTGAACAGGGCTGTCTGGTTATCTGACGTGCCCGTGAAGGCCGCAGCCAGTTCGATATCGGACTGGCTCTGTTCCTGGCTTGCATCCGTCGGCGCAAATCCCGTATCCACCGGTAACTCCGTTTCCACCGTGACCTCGGGCTCTGCCGTGACTTCAGTCTCCGCCGTGACCTCCGGTTCCGCCGTGACCTCAGGCTCCACCGTGACCTCAGGCTCCACCGTGACCTCAGGCTCCACCGTGACCTCAGGCTCTGCCGTGACCTCAGGCTCCGCCGTGACCTCAGGCTCCGCCGTGACCTCAGGTTCCATCGTGACCTCCGGCTCCGCCGTGGGCTCGGCAGCACCCGTTTCTGTCGTCACGCCGTCCTTCTCGTAATCCTTGAGGGCATCCACAGACGCCGTATTGATCCCGTCGGGGTAGCCCACAAAATCAGGATCGCTTTGACAGGCGAACTCGTCGACCCGCGTAATAGTGTTTGTTTTCGCGTCAAAGTCAAACACGTGCCAGAGCGTACCCGCGCAATTGGTGGGGACGTTGTACGTGGCAATCAGCTCGTTTCCGAGCAAGACCGTGACCACCGCGCCGGACCTGGAAAGGCTGTCGGAAGTGCTGCTGCGCCTGTCCGTATAGTTGTGGACGTAGAAGCTGTAATTTGCCGTAGGATCGATCCGATAGATCGTGGTCGTCTCAGGCCCATAGCTTTCGGTGCAGTCCACATCGAGGTTCGCGATCACGTGGCCGTTTGGAGCAAAATCCTCGTTCATGAAGTAAACGTGATATTCCGAGTCCGCAGGACACACCAAATGAGAATCCAGGTCCTCGGGATACCTGCCCCAGGTGAGAACGATACGCAGCGCCTGACTGTTGTTCTCCGGGTTCATGACGCCGTCCTGGTTGTCCGTTGTGCCGCTCTGAACGACAATGTTGAAGGACGAGGAAACATACCCGGCTTTTTCCATAGAAAGCGTATAGTTGCCATAGGGCAGCGTCACCGTATAGTCTCCGTACTGATCTGTGGCGACGGTTTGGAGCACATCTCCTGCATCCGGGTTATTCCAGCCTCTCCGGACAGACAGGGTCACGCCCCCGAGGCCGGAGCCCGTGAGAGCGTCGGTGACCGTACCGTCAGCAACGCCGATATCACCCTCCGTTCCTTCGACCAGCAGAATCGTTTCCATATATGTATTCCCGGTGCCGGAGATCGTGACATAGCCCGTAAAGCGGACATAGCCCGGACTTATTACGTCTATGCGGTATCTGCCGGCGGGCAGACTGACCGAATAGTTCCCGTTTGCATCGGCCTGCAGTTGTGCCGCCAGCTCGCTCCCGCCATACACGAAGATATCCGCGCCGCTGACCGGCGTCCTCCTGTCGGACGCTTCGCAGATCACGCCGGAGAGAGTTCCCGCGGCTGCGACCGGCGCGCTGAGATCCAGTTCGACGTCCGCTTGCTGCCCCCTGTTCTTGACCTCAAGCGAGAGGCTCCTGGAGTCGGTGTTGTGCTGGTCTGTCACGGTGAGCCGATAGCTGCCGTTGGACAGGTAGAACGTCGCCACGCCGCTGTTGTCTGTGACCGGGATCGTCAGCGAGCCCGTGTTTTTGATCAACGCACCCGGCACAGGCGCGCCCCGCTGGTCTTTGACCGTTATCCGCACCCGGTACCTGATGTACGGGCACGTGCCGATGCCAAATCCTCCGTGTTCCGCGCAAAAATAGAAGTCCATCAACTTGATCGAAAGCTCGAAGAACTTCCATTCCAGCTTCCAGCAGCCGGCTACCTTGATCGCGGCGGAGACCTTCGCTTTGAAATCCACATCCCCATCGAGACACTCCTGACAGTCGTGCTGGATGGATGGATCATCCCTCAACTCATAGGCCGCCTTGATCTCAAAACCGACCTCGGCGGTCAGCGACACTTTGGCGATTTTCTCGTGCAGCACCACGACCTGCGGCTCCAGGGAGAACCCCACAAACAAGGTTCCCTGCATCTTGAGGCTCGGCTCAAATTTAGCGGGTTTGCTCTTGTCGATTTTTCTGTTCCCGTCAATGGCCATCCCGACGGTCCCTTTGAGCGTGGCTGAGAATTCGATCGAGCCCTTGGGCTGCAAGACGATCGCGGGCGTGATTTTGATAGTTATGGCCGGGAGCGGATGGAACGTAAAGACGTCCGCCAGCGGGTATACCTTTTTCTCGCCCTCGCCCTTGAGCTTGAATCGGCCGGTCAGGGAATAGTCGGTGGTAAATTCAACATACTTCTGCGTCCACGTCTTGTACAGCTTCAGATTGAAACTCACGCCTGCGGAACCGAAGATGCTCCCGTGCTCCCCCAGGGATAATTCGATCGAGAACTCTGTGGAGGCTTTGCCGGAAAAATTCAGCGCGGCAGTCGAGAGCCCCTCGCCTGTTTCCTCGCCCTCAATGTCGATACGGACCACGTCGAATACGTCGTCCAGGGTGATGTTCGGGTCCTCCGTGACCGTCACGGTCGTCCCGCTCACGCTGACGGATGCCACCTTCACTGGCAGGACCGTCCCGTCGGCATATTCGTAGGTAAAAACGTCGCCCGGCTGCAGAGAGGTGAAGGAGTTGTCCGCGCCGGTGACGGTATATGTACCGTTGCCGTTGTCCGTCAGCGCGTTCGTGGCGCCCGCGGGCTCTATCAGGACCGTTTCCTCGTCATAAACCATGAAGTTCGTGGTGGGGTCGCTGTCAAGATTCAGGACCAGATCCGGGTCATAATCGTTGATATCCGTATTCAGGAAAGCTGCCATGTCGGAGGTATAGAGATTGGTGGTATAGTCATCGCACAGGGGCTCGTGACTTTCCACGTCCAGCAAAAAGACGGAGGCAATAAATGTTGTCGGAACTTCCCCAACGATGTTCACTGTGGCGATGGTATCGCCCTCCCAGGCTCTCCTTTTGCCGGAGGCCACCATTTGGCCGCTCGTCTCGTCGTAGATCGCCACCACCACATCGGCTGACGACCTGGTCGAAAACTCCACCGTGGCGGTATTTCCAGATATCTGCAAGTCTGTGATACCGTCTCCCGGCGTGTTTTTGGTGTTTGTCTGCGTGTTCATCTCCCCGGCAATCAGATCGCCCACCGAGTTGGTGCCCGCGACCTGTACCTCGCTCGCGTCCGATACGGCGCCGTCATCCTGCGCTTCCTCGGCGAACGCCGGGACAGTCAGGGCAAATAGGGTCAGGACCGCCAAAAGAATACACAATCCGCGCTTTGCCATAAGAATACCAATCCCTTCTTCTTTGTTTTTTGAGATCCCGGCAGTCAGGTCCGGGGCGGGCCACCGCCCACGGACCCTTCCACCGGAACAACAAAAGCGGTGCAGAGTCTGTTCCCCACACCGCGCACAACACAAAGCGACAACCTTTCCCCTTGTCAAAGCAACCGGGAAAAAGTATAATGTGCCTTGGGCGCATTATTGCTTTGTAGGAGAGTGCCAATCTCCTGCATAGGGGCTTGGAGTGTCGCTATCGCTCCAAGTCCCGCATTTGTTATTCCGTTTACCCCATTATAGCGCGCCAAAGTGAGCATTGCAAGCGGTTTTTGTGAGAACCTCCGAGGGCTCCGACCGGGGAGAGAAGAAAAAGGCCAGATTGGGATGTGCCGCAAAATGAAAATGGTGATAAATGACGAGCCGAAAACACCACCCCAGCCACGCTTCCAGTACAAGCATCCCTGGCAGAAGCCGCCATTGACAGCCCCACCCGCTTCCACTCTCCCTGTCTGTAAGCGGAGCGACAGCCATTCTGCTGTCGCTCCGCTCATAGTATCTGTTCCTTGCCTCACGCATCAGTAGTCGATGTCCGCATTTTAGCGCTCTGGACCTCTTCTGCCGCAAGGGGTTGAAACCGTTAAGCATAGGAGGGTAATGGTACTATATGGCGACACCCGAAAACGTGGGTCTATATGCGGACAAACTTAAAAATGTTTAAGCATTTGCCGCTATATGTGCGCCCCGGTAAAAACGTGGGTTCGATGTGACGCTTTTGGCCAGTCAGACCCCTTGCGGCGCAAGGCTTTCAGAGTGCCAAAGTCAGGGGGTAAAGGTAGTATATGGCACCCCTCAAAAGTGGGGGTTCATTGCGTGACATGCTTCAAAAGTTTTAAGCAGATCACAACAGACAACGGCTGGCGCATTTCGCACCAGCCGCTGTCTGCTCTGTCGATTCCAATTCCGTAAGGCAGTTGCCAGATGTTTGCTTTTGGGGGTCATACTGTCTTACGAAGCCCGCCCATCAGAGGGGGCTTTTTATAAGGAAAATTCATTGAAAAAGCCTCCCCTGTACAAGGGGAGGTGGGCCGCCGAATGGCGGCTCGGAGGGGTTGTCGACAACCCTCCAGTCAGCGCCAAGGGCGCTGACGGCCCCCATTACACAGGGGGGCCGTCGATATTGTGCGCCTGCGGCGCGATTTAAATATCTCCCCTTTTTCGTCAAGCGCACATTTTTTGCTTGCGTTACATCAAACAATGCGATACAATATAAGAGCGAGATAAACGAAAGGCAGGACTTGGGGCGCGCCAACACCCCAAGCCCCTATGCAGGAGACCCATACTCTCCCACACAGCAGAATTACTGCGCCGGACCCATTATACCCGTTGCCCCCCTTTTTTACAAGGCGGTTTGCGAGCGATGGTGGGGCCAGTGCTGTCGTTCCACGGTGTAGGGAAGTTTCCCTGCACCGTCTTTTGTTTGTCTCGGCGGAAGGGTCCGTGGGTGGGCTTAAAAACCCGCTCCGGGCCTGACTGCCGGGCATTAAAAAAGAAAGGAACGGTATGACAGCATGGCAAAGCGCGCGTTAAGTTTGCTCCTGGCGCTGGCGGCGGTGTTCTCACTGGCGGCACCGGCGTTGGCGGAGGAAGAGGCGGTCGTGGAACCGGAGGAAGTCGTGGAGGACGTGGCGGTCGAACCGGAGACGGTTGCGGACACGTCCGGCAAGTGCGGGGAGAACGTCACGTGGTCTTTTGCCGGGGATACGCTGACCATCTCCGGTACCGGACCGATGGAGGACTATGATGTTTCTGATTATGATGACGTCCCGTGGTATCCCTATCTGGATTCCATCAAAAGGGCCGTCATCGGAAACAGCGTGACCAGCATTGGGGAGTGGGCGTTTAGCAGCTGCGGGTCGCTGACGAGTGTGGCAATCCCGGAAAGCGTGACCAGCATCGGGTGGGGTGCGTTTGAAGGTTGCACATCGCTGACCAGCGTGACGATCCCAGAAAGCGTGACCACCATTGAAAACTGTGTGTTTTCCGGCTGTACATCGCTGACCAGCGTGACGATTCCTGGCAGTGTGACAAGCATCGGTGTACAAGCATTCTGCTATTCGGGCCTGACGAGCGTGACGATCCCGGAGGGCGTGACCAGCATTGGGGAAGAGGCGTTTGCCGTCTGCACGTCGCTGACGAGCGTAACAATTGCCGATACTGTAACAAGCATCGGGATGCGGGCGTTTAACGAGTGCATGTCACTGACGAATGTGACGATCCCGGCCAGCGTGACCAGTATCGGTGCAATGGCGTTTGAGAACTGCATTTCGTTGACCAGCGTGACGCTCCAGGGCGGCGTGACCAGCATGGGGGAAGCTGCGTTTATAGGCGCGCCCCTGACCAGCTTGACGATCCAGGAAGGCGTGACCTGTATCGGGGAATCTGCATTTTTCTACTGCACGTCGCTGAAGAATGTGACGCTCCCGGAGAGTTTGGCGAGCATTGGGCGTCAGGCGTTTGGGTTCTGCACATCTCTGAACAGTGTGACGATTTTGAACCCGCAATGCGTCATCGCGAAGCCGGAGAAAAATGATTATGGCGAGACACTTTACACCCTGGGCGATCCCGAGACTACGATCATCTGCGGCCACGCCGATTCCACGGCCGAATGGCATGCCAGGTACTACCACTATATGTTCCGCTCCATTGACCCGGGGACCGAGCTGGCCGCGCCGACGGTGACCATCAGCCAGGTGGCCGACGGCATCAAGGTGACGTGGAATGAGATCATCGGCGCACCGCGATATATGGTCTACTACCGTGAAAACGGCGGAAGCTGGAAGCAGATCGGCACGACCACCGAGACGACGTACATCCGCAAGGCGTCTGCACTGAAAAATCACGTGAGGTATCAATTCACCGTCCGTTGCTGCGACAACGACAAAAAAACTATGCTGAGCCCCTATGTTGGCAGCAACACCCTGTATTATACCGTCAACCTGGCTGTCCCCACGGTGACCATCGGTCAGGCGTCCGACGGCATCAAAGTTAGCTGGAATAAGATCACAGGGTCACCAAGGTATATGGTGTATTATAAGGAAGGTAACGGCGGGTGGAAAAAGATAGGGACCACCACGGCCACCAGCTACACGCGCAAGGCAGCGAATCTCAAAAATGGCGTCACATATCAGTTTGCGGTCCGTTGCTGCGACAACGACAAGACGACCATGTTGAGCGGCTATAAGGCAAGCAATTCGCTGAAATATACCGCTACGCTGGCCGCGCCGACGGTGAAGATCGAGAAGGTTTCCACCGGCATCAAGGTCACGTGGAACAAAGTCACCGGTGCACCCCGCTACATGGTCTACTACAAAGAAGGCACTGGCGGTTGGAAGAAGATCGGCACCACCACCGCCACGAGCTACACGAGAGCGGCGAAGTATCTCAAAAATGGGGTGACGTACGCGTTCACGGTAAGGTGCTGCGCGAATGATAAGAAAACGTTGTTGGGGTCGTACAAGGCGAGCAACAGTTTGAAGTATACGAAGTGACAATCCCCCAGTCACCGCCGATAGGCGGTGACTGGGGGATTGTAACGTCGGATAACAGACAACCCTTCCGAGCGCCGCAAGCGGCGCCCACCTCCCCTTGCACAGGGGAGGCTTTGAAAGAGGAAGAGGATTTAAAATGCCTCTCCTGTCCTTGACATGGGGATGGGAGAGGGATATAATGAGTGTACAAAGAGGCGCCGCCGTAAGCGGTCAGCCCTTTATGTGCGATTAGAAGTAACCGCCCTAAGTGCTACCAGGGCGGTTACTTCTTTTTTGCCTGTATGAACAGGCTTATGATGCCGATTATGACCAGACAAAACTCAAAAAGTTCCGAATATGTCATGAGCATCACCCCCTCTCTTCGGAGGGGGCAGAAGCTCCCTCCGGGATGGAGGGCCAACCGCCGTTTCTGTACGTCGACGCCTGCCCCTTAACGGGGCAGGTCTATTTTATATAAAAACGCGGAGCTTGTCAATAAACGGCGGAACACGGCGGGCGCTCCCGCTGTGTTCCTTCTCTGTTCACCGCGTGAAGGTGCGGTCGGGCTGGAGGTCGCCGTCGCGGCCGCGGTTTATATAGCCGACGCCGCCGGAGGTGTGGACCGACACCACGTTCTCCGGCTCCACCAGCCGGTTGAACACGTACATGGTCCGCCACATACCCGCATAGGCCGGGTCGTCCAGGGGGTACTCGGTGTAGGTGGCGTCGGGCACGCCGTCGCCGTCGTCGTCCTCTTCATGCTCGACACCCGCCGCACCCAGGTCGCCGGGGCTGGTGAGCTGGCCGAACTGGGTGTTGTCCACGTCCCGGTCCCGCACGGTGTACTCGCTGCCGTCGGCGTAGGTCAGGCGCAGCTCGCGGATGCCATCGTACCAGTCGTCCAGCACGATGCCCAGGGGGGACACCGAGGCAGTGTGGCCGTCCTGAGCCGTGAACAAAACGGCGGGGACCAGGTCCTCCACCCGGAAGCAGATGTGCTCCTCTATCTCGTCCGCATCCTGTACGGTGCGCTCTTCCCCGGTGTACGGGTCGGTGTAGGCGTACTCCCGGCCGTTGTAGAGATACTCGGTCATGACCAGCTCCACCACGTCGCCGGTCTTCAGCCCGACGGGGCTGTAGAAATAGGCGGTCAGGTGCTTTTCCGTCGCGGTGGAGGCGGCGCTGTCCAGGTATATGTGGCTGTTGATGGGCCGGTCGATGTCCGACAGGCGCAGATAGGGACTGGCGGCGATCCAGCCACGGTCCTGGTCGATGCGGAGCATGTTGCCCATCTCGCCGGTCTGGCCATCCATCCGGGGGAAGCCGTCGGGACAGCGCATGGTGAAGGTCAGGGCGCCGACGCCGTTCTCGTCCGCCACCACGCTCTCGGCGGTGAAGGTGACGCCCTCCATCTGGAAACTCTTTTGGATGTCCGTGACCTGCGCGCCTACAAGCGTTTCCGCCTTCTCCTGGTCCACCGGCTCCCGCTCGTAGGCCGGGACGGTTATCATCTCGCCAACCGGCTTGTCCGGGTCCGCCAGGGTCTGGTGGGCCTGGGTGCTGTCCACGCCGGTGTCGCCGAATACGGCATCGAAAAACCCCGCGTGAGCGCCGATGGCGTAGGCCGTCACCGACAGGGCCAGTACCACCGCAGCCGCGATAAGCGCGGTCAGGCTTATTTTGCGCGTTTTCTTTGCGGGGCTTTGACCGGGCCGCAGCTCAATGACCTTGCCGCCTCGCTTCTGCGCCGCGGCCAGCGCCGCGCGGATGCGTTCGTCCGCATCGGGGGACAGGGTTATCCGGTCATAGGCGGTCTTAAATTCCTTAGCCATAGCGCACTTCCTCCAGTTTTCCCCGCAAATGCCGTCGGGCCCGGTCCAGGCGGCTGGTGACGGCGGTCTGGGAAAGCCCCAGTATCTTCGCCGTCTCCGCCGTGGAATATCCCTCGTAATAGTATAGATACACCGCCGCACGCTCCCCCGCGGAAAGCTCCATCACCAGGCGGAACACGTCGCTTTCCTCCGGGGTGTGGAACGGGATATCCTCGGTGAGCGGCTCGGTGCGGCGGCGGTTCGCGGCGCGCAGCATGTCCCGGCACAGGTTGGCCGTCACCGCCGCCAGCCACGCTCGCTCCTTGCCGGGGGCGATACGGCCTCGGTATTCCAGCAGCCGCAGGAACACCTGCTGGACCGCGTCCTCCGCGTCCGGCACGGACTTTAAAAAGCTCAGGGCCAGGCGGTAGACCATGTTCTTGTGCGCGTCGTACAGCGCCAGCACATCCAACGTTCCTCACCTCTTTCGTTCGCGCTCGTTTGGGAGACGACGGCGCGGGGGCAAATGTCACGGCCAGGGGAAAGTTTTTGGGGGACTTGCCAAAAATGCGCCTGTTTGGTATGATTGTAACATAATTATTGACTATAAGGAGGGCATACCATGATCCTTTCCAAGCTCAACGGCAAGGACGATCTTGCCGTCTATCCCGCGGCCATACGCCGGGCGCTGGACTGGCTGAAGACCACCGACGTGCTGGCGCTGCAGGCCGGAACGGTGCCTGTCGAGGGCGACGACATCTACGTGCTGGTCCAGGATCTGACTACCAAGGCCGACGCCAAAGCCGAGGTCCACACCAGGTACATCGACCTGATGTACTGGCCTCAGGCCGGCGAGCGCATCGGCGTGGCACCCTATACCGGCAATGAGGCCGTGGCGGAGGATGACCCGGAGAAGGACAAGACCCTGTTCGACCAGGTGGAGGAAGAGCGCTTTTTCCGCACCGAGCCGGGGGACTTCCTGGTGCTGTTCCCCTGGGACGTGCACCGGCCGGGCTTGAACCCCGGCGACGAGCCTGTCAGCTTCCGCAAGTGCGTGGTGAAGATCGCCGTGAGCCTGCTGTGAGCGCGGTGCGGTGCCCCCTGCGCGGGCGTCGAACTTTTTTGCCGCCGGGGCAAAAAAGGATTGACAACCGGCGGGCAATGTGCTATCATAAGCCCGTTCTGGGGGTATAGCTCAGCTGGGAGCCCACATAATATGTTCTGCTCACCTGTTTGGGCTTGCAAGAAACACCACCATCGG
>CANQQB010000073.1 GCA_947625845.1 uncultured Oscillospiraceae bacterium | reverse complement strand
GGGTGCCCGCCCGGGAGGAGGAAGCGGCCGTGCCCATCCCCCGGCCCATCGTCTACTCGGTCCAGGCCAAGAGCCGGCAGCTCATCGGCTACCTGCGCCAGCAGGGCCGGTCCACGCTGCGGGCGCTGTACGCCCTGGCGGACAGCCGCTCGGAGGTGGTGGCCACGTTCCTGTCCCTGCTGACCATGTGCTCCATGGGCAGCGTGACCATCGTCCGGGAGGGGGACGACTACGCCGTGCAGTTCACCGGCGGCGATACCGAGGCCATTTTGGAGAACATCGATTATGGATAAGATAGAACTGAAGAGCGTCGTGGAGGCCATCCTGTTCGCCTCCGGGGAGCCGGTACGGGCCGACCGCATCGCCCTGGTGACCGACTCGGAGGCGCAGACGGTGCTGGAGGCGGGAGCGGAGCTGGCGGCGGAGTACGAGGCCGCCGGCCGGGGCATCCGCATCGTGCGGCTCAACGACTCCCTGCAGATGCACAGCGCCCCGGAGCACGCCGCGGCCATCACCCGGGCCCTGGAGCAGCGCCGGCCGCCCAAGCTGTCCCCGGCGTCGCTGGAGGTGCTGGCCATCGTGGCCTACTTCCAGCCGGTGACCCGGGCCTACATCGAGCAGATGCGGGGCGTGGACAGCTCCTATACCGTGGGCGTGCTGACGGAGCGGGGCATGATCGAGCCCTGCGGCCAGTTGGAGGCCGTGGGCCGGCCCACGCTGTACCGAACCACGGACCTGTTCCTGCGGACCATGGGCATTTCCAGTCTGGACGAGCTGCCGCCCTTGCCCGAGATCAGCGGCAGCGACGCCGCCAGGCAGTTGCAGGAGAAGGTGGACGCCCTGCGGGCTGCGGAGGAAGCGGCGGCAAAAATCGGGGAAGAAGCGGAGACGAAGGAGGTCGCTCTGGAGCATTGACAGCCATTTGTATCGCGGTCGGCGTGCCGCTGCTTTTCTGCGTGCTGGCGCTTGCGCCGGTGCGCCTGGAGGCGGGGTACGCCCACGGCGTCTTTACGCTCACCGGCCGGGCCGGACCCGTGCCGGTGAAGCTTTTTCCAAGGGAGGCGGCTACTGGCCGGGAGCTGGAAAAGGACGCCGAGCGGGACGAGAGAAGCCTTCTGCGCCGCGTGCCGCTTCCCGTGCTGCGGCTGCTGGCCCGGAGCGCCTGCGGACCCATGGGCTGGCTGCTGGGCAGGGTGCGGATAAATTCGCTGCGGCTGCGGTATCTGGCGGCGGGACCGGACCCCTGCGCCGCCGTCATGTCATACGCCCGCGCGGGCCTTGCCATGGAGGGTATCGCGCACATGGTCCCCAATGCGGACCTGCGCGCGGAGATAGATTTTGACGGGACCCGGTCCCGTCTGGAAGGCCGTCTGGCCCTGTCTGCCCGACTGGGGCAGGCGGTTTATGCCGTCGGCTGTTTTGGGATCGGCTTTTTGCGGGGATACTACCGGTATAAACGCGAAAAGGAATGATGTACCATGGCAGAACAGGCAGTCGGCGACCTGATGGAGGGAGCGCTGGACAAGATACGGGGCATGGTGGACTCCAACACGGTCATCGGAACGCCCATCAGCACCCCGGACGGGGTCACGCTGATACCCGTGTCCCGGCTGAGCTTCGGTTTCGCCGCCGGAGGCAGCGATAAGACCGGTTCGGCCTCCAAGCCCGGCATCTGGGGAGGTAACGGCGCGGCGGTGAAGGTGGAGCCGGTGGGCTTTCTCATGAACAAGGACGGGAGCGCGCGGATGCTGTGCATCCAGGCGCCGGCCTTTTCCGCGGCGGACAGGCTCATCGATATGGCCCCGGAGCTTTTGGAAAAGGTGGAGGGCTATATGGAGAAGTACGCCCGGAAAAATAAGCCCCAGCAGGGATAAATTTCCAAAAACCGGCCATAATAAGCACGATCGGAAAGGTCGTGCTTATTATGAAGCGAATAACGGCGGCGGTTTTAGCCGCGATATTTTTTGCGGTCCCGGCCCCTCATGCCTATGGCGCGGAGGCGGACCCGGATGTCTCCGCCCGCGCGGCGGTGGTGCTGGAAGCGGACAGCGGCCAGACCCTGTGGGAGAAAAACGCGGACGAACCCATGCTCATCGCCAGCACCACCAAGATCATGACGGCGCTTATCGTGCTGGACCGGTGCCCGGACCTGGACGCCGCGGTGACCGTGGACCCGGCCTGGACGGGCATCGAGGGCTCGTCCATGTATTTATCGCCGGGGCAGACGCTCTCGGTCCGTGACCTGCTGTACGGCCTCATGCTGGCCTCCGGCAACGACGCTGCGGTGGCGCTGGCCTGCGTCACGGCCGGGTCCGTGGAGGCCTTCGCGTCGCTCATGAACGACAAGGCGGCGGCGCTGGGCTGCGTCAACACCCACTTCGCCAACGCCAACGGCCTGGACGACCCGGCCCATTACGCCAGCGCCCGTGACCTGGCCCTCATCACCCGCGAGGCGCTGCGGTATGACACCTTCCGCGAAATCGTCTCCACCACCGCCAGGACCGTGGGGGAGAACACTTATGTCAACCACAACCGGCTGCTGCGGGAGTGCGAAGGTGTGTTCGGCGTCAAGACCGGGTACACGATGGCGGCTGGCCGGACGCTGGTGACCTGCTGCGAGCGCAACGGCCTGACGCTCATATGCGTCACGCTTTCCGACCCGGACGACTGGGACGACCACCAGGCACTATACGCCTGGGCTTACGGCGCTTACGCCAGGGACGACGTGCTGGCGGGAGTCACCTGGACGGTGCCGGTGATCGGCGGCGTGGCCGACACGGTGGCCGTGACGGCGGGTGAGGCGCTGCGCGTTGTCCACCGGGGCAGCGACGAGATCACGGTCCGGTACAAGCTGCCCTCGTTCGTATACGCGGCGGTCGAGGCCGGGGGTGCGGCGGGCCAGGCCGTGGCCTACATCGGCGGCGTGGAGGCCGGCCGGGCACCGCTGGTCTACGCCCAGGACGTGGCCCAGGCCCAGCCGGAGGAACAGACGTTCTGGGAGCAGGTACAGGGACTTTTTGACTGACGAAAAGGAGGACGCGCACATGACACAGCGGCTGCAAAAGCTTATCTCCGCGGCGGGACTTGCCTCCCGGCGGTCCGCGGAGGACATGATACGCGCCGGCCGTGTGACGGTGAACGGCGAGACCGCCTCTCTTGGCGCGTCCGCCGACCCGGACAGGGATGAGATACTGGTGGACGGCGAACCCCTCCGCCTGTCGGACAAGCGCCGGTACATAGTTTTGCACAAGCCCAGAGGGTACGTGACCACCATGCGCGACGACCGTGGCCGTCCCACCGTGGCGGAGCTGGTGCGGGACGCCGGCGGACGGTTATACCCCGTGGGACGGCTGGATATGGACTCCGAGGGACTTCTTATTTTGACCGATGACGGCCGTGCCGCCAACGCCCTCATGCACCCGTCCCATCAGGTGGACAAGGTGTACACCGTCTTTGTCCAGGGGGAGAACATCCCGGCGGCGCTGGCCAGGCTGCGGGCCATGGACAGCCTGGATGGCGAGCCCATCGCCCGGCCGGTTGTCACGCTTGTGGAGCGGCAGGGCAGCGGCGCGGAGGTGCAGATTGTGATACACGAGGGCAAAAACCGCCAGATACGCCGTATGTGCGCCGCCTGCGGTCTGGCCGTGCGCCGGCTCATCCGGGTGGCGGAGGGACCGGTCACCCTTGGCGCTCTGCCGCCGGGAAAGTGGCGGAATATGACGGCGGATGAAATTTCCTACATACGGAACCTTTAATTTTTGCCGATTTAGGGCATAAAAGCGGCGGGTTTTGCAGGAAAAATAATTTTTTGCGGTTTAGACTTGCATTTTTGCGAAAATGAAGTATGATAGTCCATGTTCCATTTTTTTACCAGTGGGAGAAAGACATGGAGAAGGATATATTGACGCTTTTGAGCGGGACGGATCGGCGCATGTCCAAGGGCCAGCGCCTGATCGCCCGCTATATCACGGAAAATTACGACAAGGCCGCCTTCATGACAGCGGGGAAGTTAGGCCGTACGGTCGGCGTGAGCGAGTCCACGGTGGTCCGCTTCGCCACGGAGCTTGGCTTTGACGGCTACCCCGGCATGCGCCGGGCGCTGCAGGAGATGGTCCGCAGCCGCCTGACCAGCGTGCAGCGCATCGCCGTGGCCAACGATATGCTGGCCGGTGCGGACGTGCTGAAGGCGGTCATGACCTCTGACGTTGAAAATCTCCAGGCGTCTCTGGAGGCTCTGGACCGGGAGCAGTTCGACCAGGCTGTGGAGGCCATCGGCGGAGCGAAGCACCTCTATATCGTGGGCATGCGGTCCTCCGCGTCGCTGGCCAGCTTCATGGGGTTTTACATGAATCTTCTGGTGGAGGACGTGCGGCTCATCCACAACACCACCGCCAACGAGGTCTGCGAGCAGATCATGCGCATCGGGCCGGGGGACGTGTACGTGGGCATCAGCTACCCCCGATATTCCTCCGGGGCCTTGAAGGCCATGGAGTTTGCCAAGCGCCAGGGAGCCACGGTCATCGCCCTGACGGACAACGAAAATTCCCCCTCCGCCCGCCTGGCGGACATACGGCTCTACGCCAAGAGCGACATGGTGTCCTTCCTGGATTCCCTCGTGGCGCCCATGAGTCTCATCAACGCCATCATCGTGGCGGTGGCCAACAAAAAACGGGATTCCCTGGACGAGACGTTCGGGTACCTGGAAGCGCTCTGGAGCGAGTACGGGGTGTTCACCGTTGAGCCCTGACGTAGCCGTGATCGGCGGCGGTGCAGCCGGTCTGATGGCCGCGGGCACGGCGGCGTCCCGAGGGCTGACCGTTGCGCTTATCGAGCCCAATGGGAAGCTGGGACGAAAGCTTCGCATCACCGGCAAGGGCCGGTGCAACGTGACCAACGACTGCGACGTAAAGACCTGGCTGGAAAACGTCCCGACGAACCCGAAATTTCTCTACAGCGCCGCCACGGCGTTTCCCCCGTCGGCGGCTATGGCCTTTTTCGAGAGCCTGGGTGTGCCGCTCAAGACCGAGCGGGGGAACCGGGTGTTCCCGGCGTCGGATAACGCCAACGATATCGCGGACGCCCTGTCAGGCTGGGTCAAGGCCCAAGGCGTGCGCCACGTGCGCAACAGAGCGCTGGCCGTGGCCCTGGACGATGGGGGCACGGTCCGGGCATTGGTCACGGACAGGGTGGAGATCCCCTGTAAGGCGGCCATACTGGCCACAGGCGGGCTTTCCTATCCCGCCACCGGCTCCGCCGGGGACGGCTACGCCATCGCCGCCGCGCTGGGCCACCGTATCGTCCCGGCCAGAGCGTCCCTTGTGCCGCTGGAGAGTCCGGCGGACTACTGCGCCGAGCTTGCCGGCTTCGCGCCCAGGAA
This sequence comes from uncultured Oscillospiraceae bacterium, assembly GCA_947625845.1. GTDB lineage: Bacteria > Bacillota > Clostridia > Oscillospirales > Oscillospiraceae > CAJOIG01. The sequence goes on along the minus strand of CANQQB010000073.1, from coordinate 6,541 downwards.
CGTGGACCTGACGGCTTTTGAAAACGGCAAGGCCATCTATACCGAGCGGGGAGAGATGCTCTTCGCCCACTTTGGCGTCACGGGACCGCTGGTCCTGTCCGCCAGCGCCCACATGCGCCGCTGGGGGGAGCGGGCGTACGAGCTTGCCATCGACTTCAAACCCGCGCTCACACAGGAGAAGCTGGACGAGCGCATTTTGCGGGACTTTGAGAAATACCAAAACCGGGACATCGCCAACGCGCTTACGGACCTTTTGCCCCGGAGCATGATACCCGTGGTCCTGCGCCTGGCGGATATCCCCGCGCAGACAAAGGTCCACGACGTGACCCGCGCCCAGCGGCAGCGCTTGGGTGCTGTTATCAAGGCGTTTCCCGTGCCTGTATCCGGACCCCGGCCCGTGGCGGAGGCCATCGTCACCGGCGGCGGGATAGATGTGAAGCAGGTCGACCCCCGGACCATGATGAGCAAGCTGGTACCGGGGCTGTACTTCGCCGGGGAGATACTGGACGTGGACGCCTATACAGGCGGGTTTAATCTGCAGATCGCGTGGTCCACCGGCCGCTGCGCCGGTCTGGCCGCGGGAAAGGAGTTTCCAGCATGAACGGGACGCTTTGCGCCGTCGCCATCGACGGCCCCTCCGGAGCGGGCAAGAGCACCATCGCCAGAGCGGTGGCTGCCCGCTGCGGCTTTGTGTATGTGGACACCGGCGCCATCTATCGCACGGTCGGCCTGGCTGTTCGCCGGGCAAACGCGGATCCCCATGATGCCGACGCCGTGGGGCCGCTGCTGCCGGGACTGGACATCCGCTTTGACTACGGCTCCGACGGACAGCAGCGGATGTTTTTGAACGGGGAGGACGTGTCCCAGGCCATCCGCACGCCGGAGGGCTCCATGTACGCCTCCGCCGTGGCCACGCTGCCCGTGGTGCGGGCATTTCTGCTGGACATGCAGCGGGATATGGCGAAGATCCACAGCGTGGTCATGGACGGCCGGGACATCGGCACGGTCGTTTTACCGGACGCGGGTCTGAAGATATTTCTGACCGCCAGCCCCCAGGCCCGTGCCAAACGGCGGCTTCTGGAGCTGCGCGCCAAGGGGGACGCCAGCACATATGAGGACGTGCTGACGGACATGCTCCGCCGGGACGCGCAGGATTCCGGCCGCGCCGCCGCGCCGTTAAAGGCGGCGGTCGACGCCGTGACGGTGGACACGTCGGACATGACGCTCTCTGAGAGCATCGAGCATGTGTGCGCGCTGGTCCGGGAGCGGTTCGGCCTGGCATGAACGTGCGCGTAGCGGAGAACGCCGGTTTTTGCTTTGGCGTGGACCGGGCTGTGAAGCTGGCGGAACAGACGCTGGCGGAGGAAGGCGTGTGCTGGAGCCTGGGGGAGCTGACCCACAACCGGGACGTGGTGGCACGCCTCGCGGAAAAAGGTATGCGCACGGCCCGGTCTGCGGACCAGGTGCCGGACGGAGCCACCGTGCTCATCCGTGCCATGGGGTGCCCCGTGCGCAGATAGCCGATTTGGAGCGACGCGGCTGCCGCATCGTGGACGCCACCTGCCCCAGGGTATCCCATATCCATAAGATCGTGGCCCAGGCCGGACGGGAGGGACGCCGTGTGGTCGTATTCGGCGAGCCAAGCCACCCGGAGGTGCAGGGTATCTGCGGCTGGTGCCCCGGCGCTGCGGTGGTCCGGGACATGGGGGAGTTCACCCGCTGGACGGAAACGGAACGCGTTTCCCCGCAGACGCGCCTCACCGTGGTCTTTCAGACCACGTCCAACCGGGAAATTAGTGAACAAAATATTAATTTAGTAAAAAAACTGTATACAAACGCCTCGTTTTTTGATACAATATGTAACGCTACGAGTATCAGGCAAAATGAGGCGAGACAGCTTGCCGTGTCCTGTGACGCAATTGTCGTCGTAGGCGGACGGCACAGCGCCAACAGCATCCGCCTGGCGGAGATATGCCGGGAGCGCTGCGGGCACGTGCAGTTCGTGGAGAACGCGGACGAGCTGGATGTACAAGCCCTGACAGGGTGCGTATCCGTTGGCGTGACCGCCGGCGCCTCGACGCCCTCGTGGATAATTAAGGAGGTAGTAAGCAAAATGAACGAGCCTGAGATCAAGAAAGAAGAACCCGTGGTGGAGGAAACCGCTCCCGTGGCCGAAGAAGCTCCCGTTGTTGAGCAGGCCGCTCCCGCGGCTGAGGAAGCTCCCGTTGTTGAGGAAGCTCCCGCCGCCGAGGAAGCCGCTCCCGCGGCTGAGGCAGCGCCCGCGGAGACCGGGGAGAAGTCCTTCGACCAGATGCTGGAGGACTCCATCCGCACCATCCACAACGGCGACACCGTCGTTGGCACGGTCGCGGCCATCGGCGCCACCGAGATCACCGTCGATCTGCCCACCAAGCACTCCGGATACATATCCGTATCCGAGTTCACCGACGACCAGCCCGGTGTGGACATCAACGACCTGGTGAAGGTCGGCGACGAGATCCAGGCTTCCGTTGTGCGCGTCAACGACGTGGAGGGTACCGTGCAGCTTTCCAAGCGCCGTCTGGACGCGGCCAAGAACTGGACCGACGTGGAGGCGTCCTATGAGGACGGCACCGTCCTGGAGGGCAAGGTCTCCGAGGAAAACAAAGGCGGTGTGGTCATCAACCTGAAGGGCATCCGCGTGTTTGTCCCCGCCTCCCAGACCGGCCTTGGCCGGGAGGAGCCCATGAGCAACCTGGTGGGCAAGACCGTCCGCTTCCGCATCACCGAGGTCAACCGGGCCCGCAAGCGCGTGGTCGGCTCCATCCGCAGCGTGGCTGCCCGGGAGCGCAAGGAAAAGGCCGAGAAGGTGTGGGCTGAGATCGAAAACGGCAAGGTCTATCAGGGCGTTGTGAAGAGCATGACCTCTTACGGCGCGTTTGTGGACATCGGCGGCGTGGACGGCATGGTCCATGTGTCCGAGATCAGCTGGGAGCGTATCCGCAAGCCCGAGGACGTGCTGAGCGTGGGCCAGGAGGTCGAGGTCTATGTCATCAACTTCGACCCGGAGAAGCGGAAGATCTCCCTGGGTTACCGCAAGGCGGAGGACAACCCCTGGCTGAAGTTCGTCAACGCCTATAAGGTCGGCGACGTGGCCAACGTCAAGATCGTGAAGATGATGCCCTTCGGCGCTTTCGCCGAGGTCGTGCCCGGTGTGGACGGCCTGATCCACATCTCCCAGATCGCCAACCGCCGCATCGGCAAGCCCGACGACGTGCTGACCGTAGGCGAGCAGGTGGACGCTAAGATCACCGCCATCGACGAGGACAAGCAGAAGATCAGCCTGTCCATCCGCGCTCTCATCGAGCCGGAACCGGCTCCTGTCCGCCGCAGCGAGCATGTGGAGCGCAAGGAGAAGGAACCGGAGGCCGACGCGCTGGTCTATGAGGTCTCCGCCACCGGCGAGGCCACCGGCATCGCCCCCGACGCGGACGAAGAGCCCGAAGAATAAAATTATTAAAACAAAAGCAAGCGGTTTCCCGCTTGCTTTTGTTTTAGAAGGCTGCGGCCCGCTGCAGCGCAAAGCGCCCCCATCCGATGGATGGGGGCGTTCACGTTTGCGGGCCTATAAGAGTTTTTTCCGAGGTACACGCCCCCGGAAAAAACATCCCACTTAATTCGCCGCTCCGGCGGCGAACTCTGCGAGGCTCTTTTTCCTAGTTGAATGTGTCCGCGTGCAGGTCAAACAGGGTCAGGATACGCTCTTTTAATGGCTGATTCTCCGGTGCTTCCAACGCCGGGTCGGCGGCCAGCAGCTCCTGTGCCTGCTGCTGAGCCTGTTTCAGCACCCGCATGTCGCCGGAGAGGTCCGCCACGTGCATCTCCGGCAAGCCGTGCTGCCTGGAGCCGAAGAAATCGCCGGGACCACGCAGACGCAGGTCTTCCTCCGATATTTTGAACCCGTCGCTGGTCTTTGTCATGATGCCCAGCCGCGCCTTCACGTCCGGCGTGTCCGCGTCGGAGAACAGCACGCAATAGCTCTTGTGCCGCCCCCGGCCCACACGGCCCCGGAGCTGGTGGAGCTGGCTCAGGCCGAACCGGTCCGCGTTCTCCACGATCATCAGCGCCGCGTTGGGGATGTCCACGCCCACCTCGATGACCGTGGTGGAGACCAGAATGTCGTATTCCCCGGCGGCGAAGGCGGTCATGACCGCGTCCTTGGCCTTCGCCTTCATCTTCCCGTGCACGCACGCCACCCGCAGGTCCGGGAACACCTGTGTTTGCAGCGTTTTGGCGTAAGCCTCCGCGCTCTTCATGCCGGCGGGCAGGTCCTCGTTTTCCTCCACCATGGGGCAGACGATGAACACCTGCCGGCCCTCGCCCACCAGCCGGCGGACGAACCGCCAGATACGCGCGCGCATATCCTCGCCCACGGCGAAGGTGTCCACCTTCTGCCGGCCGGGGGGCAGCTCGTCCAGCACGGAGATGTCCAGGTCCCCGTAAATAATGAGCGCCAGCGTGCGCGGTATGGGAGTGGCGGACATGACCAGCACGTGGGGCTTTTCCCCCTTACCGGCCAGAGCGCTGCGCTGCTCCACGCCGAAGCGGTGCTGCTCGTCGGTTATCACAAGCCCCAGGTCGCGAAACGCCACGCCCGCGCTCAAAAGCGCGTGGGTACCCACGGCCACCTGCGCCAGACCCGCCTGCAACAGCTCGTTGACGTTCCGCTTTTCCGCAGCCTTCATCGCGCCTGTCAGCTTCACCACATGCACGCCGAGAGGCTCCAGAAGCGCCGTGAGGCTCACATAATGCTGGTCCGCCAATATCTCCGTGGGGGCCATGAACGCGGCTTGCCGGCCGTTTTTCGCGCTCTGCCATAAAAGCGCCGCGGCAACTAACGTCTTGCCGCTGCCCACGTCCCCCTGCAGCAGCCGGTTCATGGGCGTGCCGGAGGCCATATCAGCCATCGCCTCGTCCACGGCACGGACCTGCGCGGCCGTAGGCCGGTAGGGGAGGCGGGACCAAAAGTCCTCCATGGGATATGCCGTGAGCCTTTTCCCGCAGCCGGCCGTGCGCTTTTCGCGCATCATGCCCAGCGCGGCGGCCAGCACGAACAGTTCCTCGAACACCAGACGCCGCCGTGCCTGTTCCAGCGCCTGTTCGTCCCGCGGGAAGTGGATGTTCTCATAGGCGTACCGAGCCTGGGCAAGCTGCATCTTCTCCCGCACGGAGGCCGGCAGCACGTCCGGCGCCTGTTCGCCGCAGCTTTCCAGCGCCTGGGCAATGACGCCCATGAGGTATTTCTGGTTGATGCCCGCCGTCAGCCGGTAAATAGGCATGATCCGGCCCGTGACGGCTCCCTGCTTATCCTCCCGCTCAAAGATGGGGTTCGTCATGGTCCGGCGGCGGCCCAGGATGCTGACACGGCCATAGAATACGTACGTCTCGCCGGGCAGGATGTGGCTTTTCAGGTAGTTCTGGTTGAACCAGGTGATGTCCAATGTACCGGTCTCGTCCACGGCCCGGAGCCTCAAAAGCTCCATGCCCCGGCGCACGAAGCTGGCCACCGGGACGGAGGCGGCCATCGCCTTGACGCACACCGGCGTCTCCGGCGGCGCGTCCGCCACGGTATAGCTCCTGCGCCGGTCCTCGTAGGCGCGGGGAAAGAAGCCCAGCGCGTCCGCCAATGTGCGCACGCCCAGCTTTTCCAGTGCCTTGGCCCGCGCCTCGCCCACGCCTTTCAGTGTTCGGATGTCGTCATGTAAGCTAGCCATATGTCGATTGTACCACGCCGGAGGAAAAATTACAATCGGGGTCACATGCTGGTCGTTTTTTATAAAACCGGTAAAATCGACGTTAAATTTTTGTGAGTTATTGACATTTATTCTGCACGGCTATATAATGAACCACGTAAACGGCGCAGTACGCTGCTGCGCTAAAACAGTACATAAGGAGGCAATCATATGAAAAAGGTATTTGCGCTTGTGCTGGCTCTGACGATGCTCTTCGCGCTGGCCGTGCCCGCGATGGCGGACGATGCGGCGGTGGAGTTCGATCCGGAGCTCGTTGCCGCGGCCCAGGAGGAGGGCACGCTGGTGGTCTACGGCGGCTGCGAAGAGGAATATCTGGCGGCTGTGTGCGACCACTTCATGGAGGAGTTCGGCATTGAGGTGCAGTATCAGCGCCTGTCCACCGGCGAGATCCAGGCCAAGATCGAGGAAGAAAACGGCAATCCCTCGGCCGACGTTCTCTTCGGCGGCACCACCGACCCGTACAACGTCATGGCCGCGGAAGGCCTGCTGGAGCCCTATGAGGCGACCAACGCCAGCCACCTGCTTGGCGAGCAGTACCGCAGCGCTGACGGCACCTGGTACGGCATCTACAAGGGCATCTTGGGCTTCATGGTCAACCGGGACGAGATCGAGCGTCTTGGTCTGCCTGAGCCCCAGGATTGGGCCGACCTGACCGACCCCCAGTATGAGGGTCTGATCTGGCTGTCCAACTACAACACCGCCGGCACCGCCAAGCTGGTCATCAACACCATGATCCAGAAGTACGGCCA
>CANQQB010000072.1 GCA_947625845.1 uncultured Oscillospiraceae bacterium | reverse complement strand
AGTTTGTCGACTCGCTCAACCGCAGACCTCGCAAATGCCTCGGCTGGCTTTCTCCCTATGAAGTCTTCTTCGATTCCTTGTTGCACTTAACTTGACAATTCACAAATTATAAATACAGCTATCTGCGGAACAAATGGATTCGCGTATAAGGTTCACCCATTCTTTTGCCGTTTAGATTCCCCTGCATGCCTATGCAGAGGAGGAAACGAGCCTAATACGCCTGTTATATTATCAGGCGGATATGAGACAGAATAATGGACGACGGCCGTCGGTACGCCGCGTCCGCCGCACGAGTGAACGGCTGGCCGGGGAATATGGGCCTGGAAAACTGGGCCGTGGACGGCTCTCTTATTGCCGACACCCGCCCGGCGCTACCCCAACTCGGCCCCGGAGGCGGTCGACCTGGCGGTCCTGAACGGGGACAACAATTATGTGGAGGCGAGGGACTGACCTCGTATGCCGCTGCGAGCTGGCAGGCAAGCCCGGCGCGGAGACGGTGCTGCATGTGTAGGAGCGAGAAATGCAAGCGGACATCCGAGTCATCATCACGTAAAAAGAAGAGTGCCAATATGGCTTGTCCCCGTCCTCGGTAATATGTTATAATGGCCGCAAAGCGGCCATTATACTTTTTAGTGAGGGTGATAAAAATGAGAGCAAAGCTGGTTTCTGTCCTGACCGTCATATGCCTGTTTATATCGGCCGCGGTCCAGCTTCCCCCGCATGCCTATGCGGCGTCCGATAAAGTTCTGCTGGAGGTCCGCAACTACACCGGGGCCGGGGACCCCATTTTGGAAGGTGTGGTGCGCTTTGAATACAACGAAGATGGCTCAATAAGCTGCAGCCATCATGACTCCTACCAGAACGGGAGCCCGTCGGATGGAGGATATGATAACATTTTTACCTATGATGACGCAGGGCGGCTTTTGTCCAGGAATTATTATGATATACAGTGGGGAACAGGATTCGATGACATCGTCCGCAGCTACGATGAAGAAGGGCGGCTTGTTTCCGATAACATGAACGGCGTAGGGGACGTGCGCACAAAGAAAGAATACGCCTACGACGAGTCCGGCCAATTGATCCGGGAGCACGCCACATATGAAAGCCCGTTTCTGGGCGGCATAGTAGAGCATGAATACAGTTATAGTTACCACACCGACGATCAGGGGGATCTTGTAGGCATCCGCCACGATGAAACGGATCCCGGCGTGGAGGATAAGGAATACATATACGACGCCGAGGGGCGGATAACACAGGGATATGACGAAGATTTTATGGGGAACAAAATCAGTTACACCCATACGTATATTGACGATCCCTATTTCCTGATAGAGGACGCGTTTAAAACAGTCGTTTATCCAACGGGAGGGTCGGAAACGCAGAATATGCGGACCGCCTATATTCTGGACAGCGCCGGACAGGAGGTCGAGTCATTTTCGCTTGGGGAGCCCGACATCGCAAAAATGATCTATGACGATGACGGATATTTGATCGCCGTTGAACGCAGCAACGAGTACGGCGATTCCAAAACGGAGTTCCTCTATGGGGACCTGGCGGCGGCCGTCGCCGACACGACCCAGCGGCAAGAGCAAAGCGCCACGCCTTTGACGTATGAAGATAAAACGGAGCACTATGAGTTTGCCACGTCCGACGGCATCCTCACAGGGACGAGCGATCTTACCTATCCCTATTTCACCGACGGCTCCCCGATGGGCGAAATGCTCAACGAGAGCATCGAAGCCGTTCTGGACCAGCGGCGGAACACGCCGTCGGACACGGAGGCGGACCCGGAGACTGAAAGCTACTATGCCGACTTGATGGCCCAGGGAACGCCGCCCGGTACCAACGACGTGGAGATCACCGTCGCCTACAACGCCGACGGGCTGGTGTCCCTCCTGTACCGGTATACGTTTTATAACCCCGGCGGGGCCCATTCCTACACCGAATTTGAGGGCCAAATTTACGACGCCTCCACCTGCGAACAGTTGGACGCCCAGGACCTGGCCGGGAGCCGGTATGCCGATATGTGTGCCTACCTTACACAGGCGGCGTCCGCGGAGGGCATTTCCTACGGAACGCCGGACGGAGCCGACTGTTGTGTGCTGCGCGAAGGCGGGGTCGACTTCTACTACAACGTCGGCATGGCCGTGCCCCAGGTGGTGGTGACCGTCCCCTTCACGCCGGAATATTTTGACCGGGCGTCCATCGACGGTCCAACTGCCGATCCCGAGGGCACGGGTTCGATACTGACGCAGGAAGAGGCATATACTCTTGCCGTAGCCGGCTCGGGCGTTGAGGACGGAGAAACGCAGACTATGAACGGTTCCGAATATGTGTTCGAGTTTTGGGATTGCGGGCGCGCCGGCTACAACGGGCGGTCGGTGTATGTTTATCAAGTCAGACGACTTCAGAAGATCGACGGACCGCAAATGTCGCAGTTGGATGAAACGGTTTTGGTAGACGCAATAACCGGCGAGTGCACGGTCATACCGCCATTTGAGCTGCTGGCGCTGGATGAGGATCCACTGTCGGATAACGGCGCGGGCGGAGAAGCTTCTGCCTCCGCAAACGACATTCCAACGCAGGAAGCGCACCCAATTCTTACCGTCACGGGCAACGCTGTAAACATCCGCTCGGGGCCGGGCACGAACTATGCCTCTATCGGGAAGGTCAACAAAGGCGACAAGCTCTTCTCCACCGATAAAAGCGATAACTGGTATCAGGTGGAGTACGGCAATGGGACCGGCTATATCATTGAGGACTACGTAACGATCGAACAAGGCGGGTTTTATACGGCGGTGGACAGCGGCACGCTCGCCGTGAATGGCATCGATGTGAACATCCGCTCAGGTCCCGGCACGGAATATCAGTCGATCGGCAAGGTGTCCCGCGGCACGACGCTCACTATTACCGGCAAGAGCGATAACTGGTACCAGGTGAGCTATAACGGCGGAACTGGCTATATCATTGAGGATTATGTGATAAAAAACGAATAAGAAAGGGTAGAATAAAAACGACCAAATGGCATTTATTGTATTTTCCAGGCACTTACTGCCATAGTTTAACGATTCCTCGGCGCTGGATTTAGAAAGTGCCATTTTGAAAGGCGAATAGGGGTAAACGGCAAGAAAAGTGTCATCGTATCATTTGACCCCTAGGGAGCCAAGTCGAAAGACTCCTGAAGGCGATGGGGACCGGTAAACTGGTCATCATTCGTCGGTCAGGGGTCTTTCTTCTTTTCCCCGCGCAGGGCCCCGGTAACAGCCCACCGCACCGGCGGTGGGCTGTGTGCTTTGGTATGGGGTTTAGAGGTGGATTCGAAGGAAGCAGTGTTAGCAAACGTGCCGGTAGCATGGTTTCCACCCGAGGGTATGGCAATGGCAAAACGCCGGGGTAAGTATAAAAGCTGCGCATAAGTCGCTGACGCCGGATATGCTGATGAGGGAATACAAACAGGGACTACTATAATAGCTGCTAAAACAGAAAACTTACAACGCTAGCCTGCAGTACATTCTTACTGCGAACGGATTATTGTCCAATTATCCAAAATATGCAGTAAATAGGCAGGCTACAAACGAGATGCGACGTCAAGACGTCGCTTTTTTGTGCTTCAGATGAGAGATACTCTTCAGCTGTTGACAGGTTACATTGTTATCATTGATCGTATGCCTTCCTAGTTCACCAACCGGCAGCCAAACCGTCCCACCGCCACTCACAATATCGTCAAGCTCCATGTGATCGCCCAACGCTGATTTCGTCTCCGCCCTCATTTTCCCACTAGCGAAGCAGCTCCACAAACCCGTCATATTCATCACATCCATATAGTCCGCATAGGCTCCCTGCCCAAAGAACCCGGCAAAGAACAACGGCAGCACCAAAACCAGCAGATATTTCATTCGTTTTTTAGTCATCGCCATAATCATCCGCCTCTGCGCCTATCACCTCACGTGCCTGCTCGTCTTGCTGCAAGCTATTATAGAACGCCTCGTATTTTTGATAAATCTGATTGAAATATTCTTGGTCTGAGTCCGAGCCGTTATATATTCTTGAGTGATAGGCATACTGGGAACTAGGCACGTCTTCTATGATCGGCTCTGTCGATTCTTTGCCATAAATAATATCGTTGGCATAACTATAAAACAAGCTCTCGTATGTCTCTGCCGTCCCAGTGGTGCCACCACTGGGAGCCGGCGTCCTGCCGTTGTTCAAGAAATAATACGCTGCAGCCGCCCCACCAGCCCCCACCAGCAGAAGCAGAACTATGACAATGCCGACGACCAATCCCTTCCGCGACTTCTTACCACCACCATTGTTCAAGATAATATCGCCCGTCCCGGAACTGATTGGCGCGCTCCGCATCGGCGCTACCATGGGCGTAGGAGTCGGCCCAGGTGTCGGCATCTGCATCAGCGCAGAAGTCGGTACGGGAGTCGGAGTTAGCATCGGCTGGGCACCAGTCGCACCGTCCTGTAAACCAGCAGAAGTTAATGGCTGTGTGCCACCCGTCGCCGGTTGGTCTGAACTAGAAAAAATAGGCTGGCTACCAAAAATACCTGGAGCCGGCCCACCAGTATTATTTGATCCAAAATTCTTGTATGGATCTTCCATGTTCTTTATTTTACCACAACCACAATCACAAGCAAGACTTGATAAATCCTCAGATTGTGGCTTGGCCTGTCGAGACATGACATCATATCAGAAGCGCGAAAAAAGCGACGTCTTGACGTCGCATCTCGTTTGTAGCCTGCCTATTTACTGCATATTTTGGATAATTGGACAATAATCCGTTCGCAGTAAGAATGTACTGCAGGCTACACCATCAATTTTACCATGTTGTGCGGCTCCGGTGCAAGCGGGATGAAATTTGTCCGGAAATGGGGGGTACAGTTCACAGTGCACCAAGGGCCGAGTCCGGAAGATGGGGTACAGTGCATTGTCCGAGTCCGGAGATTGGGGTACAGTTCATGATACGCGGCAAACCGCAAAATTGGTGCACAGTTTCCAAAATTGGTGCATTTCAGTGCCTACGATCAAACCTGCCGCTATCCGTTCCAAAATTGGTGCAGTCGCGTCAAATCAGACGGTTCGCCCGCATGTAGGCGGGAAATTTAAATTGCCGCCCACTGGGCGGCGGCTTTGTTACCAGGGCTCCCAAAAAGCTCGCCAGCTTTTTGGGAAAAAGGAGAAAAGCCCCTGACCGACGAATGAGGACCGGCTTGCCGGTCCTCATCGTCTTCAGGGGTCTTTCGACTTGGCGGAAGCGGTGGGATTCGAACCCACGAGACCTTGCGGTCTACCTGATTTCGAGTCAGGCCCGTTATGACCACTTCGATACGCTTCCATGTTTCGCGCCCATACTATATCACGGCCGCCGGCCCGTTGTCAACGGGCAGACGGCTTTACATTCCGTGCCGGATAGCCTATAATATGACCAAAGAACATTGGAAAGGCGGGTGGTCAGATGCCCCAATACGCGAGAGATTTCATCACACAGGTCGTGATGCGCGCGGACTTCGTCACCGGCACGGCGCCTATCGCGGGTCAGGTCCCGGAGGGTGTGCTGTCCGTGCTGGACGATTACCCGGAGCGGACCAGCCTCAACCGCTCCCGGACCGAGGTGCACGTGCAGAAAGCGCCCCAGGGTCCGGTGCGGGACACCAGGACCATCAACTTCCAGGAGCACAATTTCTGGACGATGGGACGGACGGTCCACGCCGCCGTGTGCAGCGAGTACGCCTTCGTGGCCCAGCGGCAGTACGACGGGTACATGCCCCTGCGGACGGACTTTCTGGGGATCGTGGAGGCGCTGGGGAATCAGTTCCCAGGCCTTCGCATCAAACGGCTGGGTATGCGTTATGTCAACGAAATAAAACTACCGGAGGCCGACGCTGGACCGGGTTTAGGCGCGGATTTTTGGGAACATTATGTAAATCCGCTTTTGTTGGGTGGGCTGCGTTTCGCGGCCAACGACGGGGCATTGGCCCGGCATATATGCACCACGGAGCTCAACTACGGCACGGACCGGGCGACGATCCGCTACGGCATCTTCAACGGGGAGTATCCCCGGCCCAACCGGAAGCGGGAGTTCATCCTGGACGTGGACGCCTACTGCCAGGAGCTGATGGGACCGGGTGCGGTACCGGCCAGGCTGGACGACTATCACGCCGCGGCATGCCAGGTGTTCGAGGCCGCCGTCACGGACGGGCTGCGGGCCCGGATGAATTTGGGATGAAGAAGAGCGCGGGGAGCTTAAAGAGCGCGTACGGGGCGCTGAACGGCGTTTATTGGATGCTGTGCTGCGTCGCGTACGCGTTTTCGTCCAATTTCCTGCTGGCGCGGGGCTATTCTAACAGCGAGCTTGGCGTCATCGTGGCGGCGGGGTACGTGCTGGGGCTGGTGCTCCAGCCGGTAGCGGCGTCCATAGCGGACCGGACGGCCCGCGCGCCGGTGGCTGTGATCACGGCGGGGACCGTATTGACGGGAGCGGTGGCGGCAGCGCTGCTGGCGCTGCCGGGCAGGAGCCTGGCGGTGACGGCGGCGCAGGTGCTTTTCCTGACGCTGGTCAGCGTGCTCCAGCCGCTGGTGAACGCCTTTGCCTATTACATAGAGCGGCTGGGGACTCCCATACCCTTCGGCGCGTGCCGGGCGGTGGGGTCGCTTTCCTACGGGCTGCTGGCGGCGGCTCTGGGCGGGCTGATACGCCGGTCCGGGGAGAACGTGGTACCGGCCTCCGGGCTCATCACCGCCGTGCTGATGGCCGCGCTCATGGCCTGGTTCGCCACGGCGGGCACGCCCCGGCGTGCGGCGGAGGATCGGGTCGCGGCGCAGAAAAAAGCCGCCGGGGGCGTGCTGCAAAACAGGAGCTTCCGGGCAGTGCTGGCGGCGTCGGCGCTTTTGTATTTCGGCCACACGTTCCAGTCCGGGTACCTCATCCAGATCGTCCGCGGCGTTGGCGGCGACGACGGGGACATGGGGCTGCTGGCGATGTACGTGGCGGTGCTGGAGCTGCCGGCCATGTTCCTGTTCGAGCGTTTATTGCGCCGGTTCGGCTGCGGCAGGCTTCTGCGGTGCGCGGCGGTGTTTTTCGCGCTGAAGAACCTGCTGGTGCTGGCGGCCGGGAGCCTGGGGACCCTGTACGGCGGCATGAGCTTACAGCTTTGCGCGTTCGCGCTGTTTATCCCCGCCTCGGTGCGCTACGCCGGGGAGCTGTCCGGTCCGGACGACGCCAACCGGGCCCAGGCATACGTGACGGCGGTGTGCACGCTGGGCAGCGTGTGCGCCTCCGGCTTTGGGGGCGTGCTCATCGACGCGCTGGGGCTGCGTGCGGCCATTGGCGTGGCGGCGGTCTGCTCCTGCGCGGGAGCGGTCATCATGACCCTGGGCGTGAAGACGACCAGAGAAGGAAAATGAATAACGCCAACGGGAACAATTTGGCCCGGCATACGTCTAACGGACACGACGACCGATGAAAGGAGCACGAGCATGAAGAAGACGACGGCTTTGATCTTGGCCCTGCTTTTGGCGGTGAGCCTGGCGGTACCGGCCCTGGCGTCGGAGGAAACGGAGGACGGGAAGCCCACGGTGGTGCTGTGGTCGCCGGAGGACCCGGAGAGTACGGACGAGCCCACGGAGGCGCCGGAGGAAGATGCGGCCGCCGCGCCGGAGACGGCTGAACCGGCGCAGGACCCGGACGTGGCGGGACTGGACGCTGCGCTGGCGGAGTTGGTGCTGCAAGTAAAAAAGACGCTGGCGGTGGACGACGATTACACGGACCTGACCAACGACTATTATGACGGCGTGACGCCCTACTGGTCCCTGTGCTGGTCGGACGGGACGCGCCAGCTCAACGTGGACGTGCGGGAGGATGGGACCATCCTGAACGTGGACCGGTGGGTCGACAGCGATCGGACGGACCGGTTTTACGGCTTTGACCCGGCATTCCCGGCTCTGAGCCGCCGGGAGGCGGAGGAACAGGCCGAGGACTGGCTTTCCAAGCTGCTCCCGGAGCCGGAGACGGCCCGCGTCGACAGCGTGACCGCCGTGCTGGGCAAAAGCGGCAATTACCGCTTTGCCGGCGTGGTGGAGGAAAACGGCCTTCCCAGCCCGGTGACCTTCACCCTGTGCGTGGACGGGACGGGGCTGACCAGCTTTTACCGCGGCGACAGCTACGCGGGCTATGTGGGAGAGCTGCCCCCGGCGGAGGCCGCCGTGGACGAGGCGGCTGCCGCCGAGGCCCTGGCCGGGGCGGTAGAACTGGAGCTGCAATGGGTGTCCGACGGCGATGGCGGCGCGAGCCTGCGGTATGTGCCTGTGGGTCCCACGACCGTGGTGGACGCTCAGTCCGGCGAGGCGGTGGACATGGACGCATTGTATGCAAGCATCGGCGGCGGCATGGCCGATGCTGGCGGGTACATGAAGACCGCCGCGGCGGCGGACGGCGCCGTGGCGGAGCCGGAGGAAGCGTCCCTGACGGAGACGGAGCTTGCCTCCATCGACAATTACGGCGACGTGATGACCGGCGACGAGATCGACGCGTCCCTGCGGGGCCTGATGGCCCTGGGGCTGGACGGGTTTACGATGCAGCTTTGCTCCTACTCCATGGCCGGTGACGGCGGCGACGTGACCGCCTCCCTGCGCTATACCGCGCCCATGACCGGCGACGAGCTGTACGGCTACTCCGCCGACGGCTTTGACTTCTCGTCGGGCATGGAGCTGGACCTCGTTATCTATAAATCCATCGTGGTCGACGCCAAGACCGGCGCGCTCAAGAGCGTGTCCACCACCTATCCCCTGTGGGAGAGGGACCCGGACGTGACCATGACCCAGGCGGTGCGGACCCGCGCGGCGGAGAATTTCCTGTCCCTGGCCGCGCCGGAGCTGGCGGCGCAGACGGCGCTTTGCACATTGAAGGGCTATAACGAGGCCGACGCCGTCACATACGCACAGGTCCAGGAGGGATACTTCTATCCCGGCAACTATCTTTCCGTGACCGTGAACCCCAGCACCGGGACGGTGGACGACTACGCCTGCGTGTGGGAGGATGTAACATTCGGCCCCGCCGACGAGATCGTGCCGGAACAGGAGGCTCTGGACGCGTATGCGAAGGCTCTGGACGTGACGCTGGGCTACGTGGCCTGGCCGGTGGACGTGACCATGACGGACGGCGAGCTGTACGCCAAGCTTTTGGAGCAGGGGTATACCTACGTGGAGGAGCTGCGGCTGGCTTACTATTACGAGGCCCCGGAGCGGGTCCTGGGTGTGGACGGCGTCACCGGCGAGGCCGTGACGGTCCCGGACGAGCAGGACGCGCGGGTGTTCGCCTACGACGATATAGCCGACGCGCCGGGTAAAGGCGAGATCGAGGCGCTGGCCCAGGCCGGTATCGGCTTTGCTGGGGGCAGCTTCCGGCCCGAGGCGGAGCTCACCCAGCGGGAGGCGGTGACGCTGCTTCTCCAGGCGGACGGGGAGACCGTGCTGCCGGAGACAGGGGACGACGATCTTCTGGAGCGGGCAGGCTGGCGCGGGTTCGTGACGGCGGAGGACTGGGATCCGGAGGCTGCCGTGACCCGGATGGGTTTCATCCGCATGGTGCTTGGCCCGTCCCGCTATGGCGACGCGGCTGCGCTTTTGAGCGCCGGCGCCGACGAGGGCTACCAGGCCATTGCCCAGGCCCTGGGCATGGACACGTCGGAGCCCGAAGGAACCGTCACCCACGCCGCCGCGGCGGATATCCTGTACCGGTTCATGGACCGGTAAAGAATACAAAATCAAAAGCCCCCTTGTCTTGTACCGCCCTACAAAAAACGGACAGTAGACAAAAGGCCCCCTGTTGTAGGATAATGACCACGACAGGGGGTATTGTTATGGGCAAACGGAAGTATACGCATGTAGATGAATACGAGCCGGTGATCCTGCAAATGCGGGAGGAAGGAAGAACACGCCGGGAAATAGCAGAACACCTGGGACTGACAATGAAGCAGATCAAAGGCTGGATCAACCGCTATAACCGAAGACAACGAAGGAGCTTCGCTCCAGAGGCTTCCATAACGAAATATTTCAGACTCTCGAAAAGGTTGTTGACCGCCTATGCGATACCATTCGTTGCCTTTCCTGCGATACCATTCGAAGTATCACTGGTTGTTCCTGGATCGTTAAATGCTTTGATTAAGGAATAGTATCAGTCCCTCGCGCCGCAGCGCTCGCGCTCCCTGAGGGAGAGATAATTTGATCGCGCCGTAGGCGCACATTATGGACGGCCCCTTGTCGTCGCTGCTCGCTGGGCTAGGTCGGGATTCGCCGCAAGCGGCAAATCCCGGATAGCCAGCGGCTCCTCCTCTCCCCAAAAGGCAGGCGTGCCTTTTTGGGGCCTCGAAGGGAGGCGGCGCGGCTTAAGCCGCGTCGGAGGGAGAGATATTCAATTTCTATCCCTTCTCACAATCCTTTTGCCAATATGGCGTCGGCCAGGCGGCGGAAGGCGGCGATACGGGCACCGGCGTCCAGGTCGCCGGGACGGCCGGCCTGGTCAGCCTCGTCCCATACGGTGCGGAAGATGTGCTCCATGCCGGCGCGCAGCACCCGCGCGGACTCCCATTGGGTGAGGCGGTCGTCATACCGTCGGCAGGCCATAATGGCCCCACCGGCCCCGGAGGCGATGGCGGGACTGTATGGTACGGCGCCGGACGAGAGCAAACGGGCCGCCAGTGCCGTGCAGGAGCGGGGTACGGCCTCGAACACGCCCGCCGGCCGTCGGGCCGTCAGCCGCCTGGCGTCCTCCACGTCCAGGCGGCCGTGGCCGTCGCAGAGAAACACCAGCTCCGCCGGGATGTCCCACAGGCCGGGGCCGGGCCGGTATTCCACGCCTGGTGCCCGGATGGCCCATAGCAGCAGCGGCAGTTCCGGCTGGGTGGCGATATTACGCAGAACGGGCAGGGGCAGACCGTCGGGGGCGTATAAACACCCGGCGCCGTCCCCCAGGGCGATCACCCGTGCGCCCATGCGGGTCGCCCTCTCCCCGGCCCATGCGGCGGGGCCGTCCCGGCCGGCAATCAGTACGGTGCGGCTGCCCAGACCGGGCAGTCCCATGCGCCGCAGGGTCAGCTCCGCGAACGCGCACAGGCCGTGGCCAGTGGCCTGCTGGCGGGGCATGGGTTCCGGCTCCGGCACGCTTGTAAGACCGCGCAGGCATGGATCCATGGCGGCCAGGCGCTCATACTGTCCGGCCAGGTAGTCAAGTTCCCGGCGTGGGATCAGTCCTGCCCAGTCCCGTGGCCGGAATGACCGAGGGAGAAGGGGGTACAGCGCCAGCATGAAGCCCTGGCAGAACCGGCGGCTCTCCCCGTCATCCCAGCCTGTGGGCGACACGTCCGCGCCGATGAATCCGCCGCCCAGCGCCAGCCCCGTCAGACTGTGCTCCAGCGTGGATTCCAGGGCCAGGGCCTTGGCCGCGGCCATATCCAGGCCGGTCCGGAACAGCACCGAGCACCGACAGGGACCCAGGGCGGTGCTGTATTGGATAAAGAACCCCCTGGCCTGGCGGGGCGCTCCCCGGCCGTCGGTCCAGAGGATGGGGAAGCACACGGCCTGCTCCGGCTCGCCAAGCCGCTCCAAAAGTCCCGCGGCCGCGTAACGGGGACGAGCCTCCAGAAAGGGCGCCAGAGCGCTGTAAAACGTCTCCAGGGCCTGCAAAAATCCGGTCTCACCGGGGTCCCTTGCCGCGGCGGCTCCATAAGCCCGGCGTATCGATGGGTTCTCTGTCATACGATCCCTCCCACAACTGCGCTTTTGCATCCTATGCCGGGCCGGGGCCGTCCTATGCGGCGCGGCGGGCGGAGAGATTTTTTCCGGCACAGCGCATTTTGCCGTTGACAACAGGCCGGTTTTATGGTATAGTTCAACGGCTGAGAAGATTGGCTGGTATAGCTCAGTTGGTAGAGCAGCTGATTTGTAATCAGCAGGTCGGGGGTTCGAGTCCGTCTACC
>CANQQB010000071.1 GCA_947625845.1 uncultured Oscillospiraceae bacterium | reverse complement strand
ATCGAGCGTCTTGCGCCGGGTATCGCCGTGTTCGGGCTGTCGTTCATGACGCTGTTCTCCGCCACGCTGATCGCCAAAGACCGGAGCGGCGCCTTCCTGCAAAGGCTGTACGCCACGCCCCTGACGGCGGGGGACTTCATCCTGGGCTATCTTTTGCCGCTCCTGCCCATCTGTATTGCCCAGTCGGTCATTTGTTATGGAGCGGCGGTGCTCTTGGGCCTGGAGGTGACGGTTCATATTGTAACCGCGGTCCTGTTCACGCTCCCCGCGGCGCTGCTGTTCGTGTCGCTGGGGC
Source organism: uncultured Oscillospiraceae bacterium (assembly GCA_947625845.1). GTDB lineage: Bacteria > Bacillota > Clostridia > Oscillospirales > Oscillospiraceae > CAJOIG01. The sequence goes on along the minus strand of CANQQB010000071.1, from coordinate 11,989 downwards.
TCTTGTGCGGCAGCGTTTTCACGGATAAGCAGGTGGGTGGTATCTGCGGAGCGCTGCTCACGAACCTGACGGCATGGCTCTCCGGTATCTGGTTTGACCTGGGGCTGGCAGGCGGCGCGTTTGAAAGGATCGCAAATTTGTTGCCGTTCGTCCACGCCGTGGAGATGGAGCGGGCTGTGCTGCGGGGCGATTACGCGGGAGTATTCCCCCATATCTGGTGGGTATCCGGCTACGCCGCCGCCGTGACGCTCGTCGCGGTGTTCGCCTTTCTGCGCCAGATGAAACGCCAATGAGCGGGAGTGGAGGTATTAAATTCTCTCCCCCAGTCACCGCCTAACGGCGGCGACAGCCCCCTCGTCAGAGGGGGCCGGCCCCGCCGGGGCCGAATCGGGGGCGAAGCCCCCGCCTCCCTCTGACGAGGGAGGTGGCGCGGCGCAAGCCGCGACGGAAGGAGAGATATATTCAATCTTTTTCCTTATTGAAGCCCCCCTTGTCAAAGGGGGGTGGGCGCCGCTCGCGGCGCTCGGGGGGATTGCCGTTGGTCTAAGTACAATCCCCATCGAAGCCCCCTCGTCAGAGGGGGCCTTTTTAAAATGTTTTTCCGCTTCAACGCCTCCCCTGTGTAAGGGGAGGTGGCAGCGCGAAGCGCTGACGGAAGGGTTGTCGACAACCCTCCAGTCACGCATACACGTGACAGCCCCCCTTGCACAGGGGGGCCGTCGATCATGTGCGGCAGCGCCGCGATAAATTTTCCCTCACAGCCAGGGTATCCATCCGTGCACGGTCTGCCAGATCGTGCGCAAGTCGTTTTGCAGGATGTCCCAGTTGATGGCCAGGCGCTCGCCGTACTGAGCGAGCTGCCCGTGAGCCTCTAAAGCGGAGGGGGAGCTGCCCGTGAAAAACGCCACGCCGATGGCCGCCACACCCAGCAAAAAGCAGATCATGGCCGCGCCGCTGACGATATGCCACAGCTTACGCATCATACCCCACCTTCCTTCCAAGGGTCAGCCGGCCAAAGGCCCGGCACCCGCGCACATACAGCGACACCAGCCCCGCGTCCAGCCGCAGACCGCACCACAGTGCCAGCAGCGCCGCGCTCAAAATGAGAAAAGCCAGCCCGAACAGCATCATCGCGTCGGCGATATACCCCGTGCACCAAAGCCCGCCCACGGCGGCGATATACGTGCCCAGCAGCAGCGCCAGCCCCGGCAGCAGCAGCACCGGCAGCAGCGCCAGACACACCAGCGCCAGCGGCACGCCCACCGCGGCCTCGCCCAGGATGAGCAGCGGCACGCCCGCCCACAAGGGCATGACCCGCCGAATATCCGCCTCCGGACCGTACCCGTCGTCCGCCTCCGGTTCCTCGAACGTCTCCGGTGGCACGGAGACGAACCGGGACCCGTCGGATGCGTTCTCCGCATCCTCGTCCTCCGCCGGAGGCTCTGGCGGCTCGTCGTCCATGGCCGCGAATCCGGCCAGATCGTCCATCACCAGCGGCGGCACGTCCAGGTCCGGCAGACCTTCCACCACCTCCGACGCCGCGGCGTCTTCCTCGGCCGCCTCCGGGACAGCGGCCGGGGGGACCTGCACGTCCAGGGAGCTCAGGTCCAGGCTTCCCGGCGCGTATGTCCGGCTCAGCCGGATAGACACCCTTGTAGGCGAGCCGATGGCAGCGATAAGCCCGTCCGTCCCGTCCGGACCGGCCTGGTCAAAAAGCTCCGCGCAGCGGGCCACGGTCCTGTCCCGGTCGGCGGCGGTCATGAACACCAGCAGCAGCCGCAGCTCGGCAAGATATTGGGGTTTGTTCAAGAGATCAACTCCTTATGTGCGTAGACAGTAGACATAAGTATACCATGTCGCGCGGTTTCGCGCAAGCGGGAGCGCGACCGGTATCTCTTGTATAACAGCGCGCAGCGTTTGTTATACCTAATTGAAAGCCTCCCCTGTGTAAGGGGAGGTGGCAGCGCGAAGCGCTGACGGAAGGGTTGTCCCCGCTTTGAAGCCCCTTTGACAAGGGGGGCTTTCGATAAGGAATGTCCACGGCGTCGCCGGGGACACCTTCTCACGCCCCGGCAAACCGGAACACGGCCCCGGCCACGGCGCCGATGAGGATCAGAAAGGCCGGGTGGAGCTTTTTCCACTTTTTGCTGACGGCGAAGATGACGGCCGCCAGCAGCCACGCCTTCCAGTTCAGCACGGTCCAGAATTTGTCCCAGCCGGTCCATGCGGACGTGTCCAGCAGCGCGCCCACGGCCACGGTGAGCCCCGCCGCCGCGATCAGCCCCGTGGACGCCGGCCGGATGCCGTAAAATGCCCCGTTGACGTACTTGTTGTCCCGGAAGGCCCGCAGGGCAGCGGCTATGAGCAGGATGATGACGATGCTGGGGGTGACGATGCCCACCAGCGCGCACACGCTGCCCAGCACTCCCGCGCTGGTATAGCCGGTGTACACGGCCATATTGATGCCGATCGGCCCCGGCGTGGACTCGCTGACGGCCAGCATATCCGCCACCTGGTGAGCGGTGAACCAGCCGGTGCGCGCGCCCATGTCGTAGAGAAACGGCAGCGTGGCCAGCCCGCCTCCCACGGCGAACAGACCGGTCTTGAAAAACTCCCAGAAAAGCTGCAAATAGATCATTTCTTTGCCGCCTCCTTCCCCACCTTGACCGCGATGCCCAGCGCTCCGGCCAGCAGCACGAAGATCACCGGAGACAGGTCCAAAAACCACGCACACGCCGCCACCGCAACGAACACGCAGGCCGTGAGCTTATCCACCACGGAGCTCTTCAAGAGCTTGATCACCGCGTTGAGCACCAGCACGGTCACGGCCACCCGCACCCCGGCGAAGGCGTTTTGCACGACGGCGTAGTTTGCGAAGTTTTGCAGCAGCGCCGCGATCAGGCCGATGACCAGAAAGCTGGGCGCCACCAGGCCGTAGGTCGCCACGATGCCGCCGGGCACGCCCTTTTGCTTGAAGCCGATGAACGTGGCGGTGTTGACGGCGATGATGCCCGGCGTGCACTGGCCGATGGCGAAATAATCCGTCAGCTCCTCGTTGGTGCACCAGCCCTTCCCGTCCACCACCTCACGCTGCAAAATGGGCAGCATGGCGTACCCGCCGCCGAAGGTGATGGCGCCGATGCGGAAAAAGGTGCAGAAAAGCTCCCAGTATATCCTCATGCCGGCACCTCCAGTGGCTTGCACACGTCGCACCAGCCGGCGGGCTTTGCCAGCTTCTCCAGCTCGGCGCAGGAGAGGGCCACGCCGCTGTGAGCGCTGCCGGCGGCGGGATAGACGGTGTCGTGGTCTTTAAGGCTCACGTCCAGCCACACCTGAGCCTGGTCCGGGACCAGGAAGGGACACACGCCCCCGGCGGCGTTGCCGGTGAAAGTCTCCGTGTCCTCCGGGGACAGCATCCGGGCCTTGCAGCCGAACTGGTTCTTGAACTTGCGGTTGTCCACCCGCCGCTTCCCGGCGGCGACCACAAGCACGGCCCCCTCGCCGTGGTAAAATCCCAGGGTCTTGGCGATCTGGTCCGGATCCACCCCCAGGGCCTGGGCCGCCAGGTCCACCGTGGCGGTGGATTCGTCGAATTCCCACAGCCGGTCCAGCAGGCCGTTTTCCGCCAGATACGCCTTCACTTTCTCGATGGTCATGCTTCCGCCTCCTTGCAAAACGGAAAAAATCTGCTACAATAATACCATGGAAACGACGAAAAAGAAAGTCGCCGTCATCGGCGCGCTGAACGTGGACGTGGGAGGCCGGGCTGACCGGCCTCTGACCCGCGGGGATTCCATCCCCGGCTCCGTGCGCACCGCGCTGGGGGGCGTGGGATGGAATATTGCCCGCAACTGCGCCCTGCTGGGAGCGGAGGCCGCCTTCTTCTCCCTGCTTGGCCTGGACGAGCACGAGTCCGCCATCCGTGCGGACGGGGCAAAGTACGGCGTGGACCTGTCCCGCTGCCAGTGGACCGAGCGGCCCAACAACCGCTATCTTTACATATGCGACGAGCGGGGGGACGTGGCCGCCGCGGTGAACGACATGGCCCTGTGCGCGCGCATCACGCCGGAGCTGGCCGGGACGTGGCCGGCGGCTCTGGCCGATGCCGACGCGGTGGTGCTGGACGCCAACCTGCCGGAGGAAACCCTGGCCTTTTTGGGGGAGCATATCGCCGCCCCGCTGCTGGCCGACTGCGTGTCGGCGGCCAAGTGCGTGCGCCTGCGGCCTGTCTTGCCCCGGCTGCACACCCTGAAGGCCAACCGGACGGAGGCCGCGGCCCTGACGGGGCTGGACCGGCCCCTGGACCAGGCGCGGGCCCTGCTGGCCGCCGGGGTGAAGCGGGTGGTGATCTCCCTGGGACCGGATGGGGTCCTGTGCGGGGAGGGGAAGGCCCTCTTCCGGCAAAACGCCGCCAATGTCCGGGTGACGGACGCCACCGGCGCGGGGGACAGCCTGACGGCGGCGCTGGCCGTGGGATCGGCGAAAGGTCTTCCCCTGGAAAAATGCGCCAAACTGGGCGTATCCGCCGCCGGCGTCACCATCGCCCACCCAGGCGCGGTAACCGAGGCGTTGAAGAATCTTATTAAATAAGGAATATTCCTTTTTCAAAGCCTCCCCTGTGCAAGGGGAGGTGGGCCGCCGAATGGCGGCTCGGAAGGGTTGTCGACAACCCTCCAGTCACGTCGGAGCTCGCATGGCTAGGTCGTGATCTGCCGCAAGCAGCAAATCCCGGTAGCCAGCGGCTCCTCCTCTCCCCACGCGACAAGCGTGCCGCGTGGGGGCCCCAATAGGCGCGTGACAGCCCCCCTTACACAGGGGGGCCTTTCAATATGGTCGCCGCCCTCCGGGCGGCAACTTTATTGAACAGGGCTCCCAACGCAAACCAGCGGAGCGTTTGCGTTGGGAAAGAGGAAGAACGGCTCTGGCCGATGCGCAGGGCCTCGCTTGCGAGGTCCTGGCATCTCCAAAGCCGTTCTGACGTGCAATTCAGGTCGTGATTTCTGCATTTCAGGACAAAACCATTGACGTTTGGGGCCGGTTGGACGATACTGGGGGCAGAAAATTTGAAGGAGGCATTTGCCATGGATGAGAAAAAAGTGCAGGACGAGGCGACGCTGGAAAAGGTGAGCGGCGGCACATTTGAAGCCATAACGGCTCTGTATCACTGCCCCAAGTGCGGCGCTGAGGAATACCATACGTCGTATGGCTCAGTAGATGCGCCGGTATGTATGAACTGCTTTGTGAGAATGGTACAGGTGCCTGGCACCGAACAGCGGCAAACATTTTGATAAAGGGCGGCGCTCCCTCGGTGAGGGGGCGTTCCTTTTTTATGCCACTTGACCGGGGGCGGGAAATGTGCTATGCTCTCTGGGCCAAGAGAAAACTGAATACGGAGCCAAAAAAGGAGAATTTTGCTATGACAAAACGCATCCTCACTCTTGCATTGGCGGCCCTTATGACGGCGGCACTCTTCATCGGAGGCGGCCAGTCAGCCTTCGCCGCTGAGAACGGCTCCACCGGCAGCGCCGGCGGGAATATCACCGTCGGCATCGCCGCAGACCTGGACAGCAGTCTTGACCCACACGTATCTTCGTCGTCGGCAGGAACCAGAGAAGTCCTTTTCAACATCTATGAAGGGCTGGTAAAGCCCGATACACAAGGAGATCTCGTCCCCGCCATCGCCGAAAGCTACACCGTCAACGACGCCGCAGACGTTTACACCTTCACACTCAGGAAGAACGTGCGGTTCCACGACGGCAGTGAGGTCAAGGCCGGGGACGTTGTTTATTCCCTGTCCAGAGCCGCGGGCCTGGAAACGGGCGAGCCTCTGATGGCTACCCTGGCAGGCGTGCAGTCGGTGGAAGCCACGGACGACGACACCGTCGCCGTCACATTGAAAGCCCCGGACGCGGAGTTCATCGCGTACATGACCGCCGCCATCATCCCCGAGGGCAGCGACCCGGCCGACGGCATCGTGGGCACGGGACCGTTCAAGTACGTCTCCCGCGCGGTGCAGGAAAATATCGTGCTGGAGCGGTTCGACGAGTACTGGGGTGAGCCGGCCAAGGCCGAGCAGATCACCCTGCGGGTCATCGAGGACGGCCAGACCATGGTCATGAGTCTGCGCTCCGGCGCCATCGACCTGGCGGCCCATTTGGAGGCCAGTCAGGTGGCGGAGCTGGACGGCCTGAACATTCTGGAGGGGAGCATGAACCTGGTCCAGGCGCTGTATCTGGACAACGCCGAGCCCCCCTTCGACGACATAAGGGTCCGGCAGGCGCTGTGCTGCGCCATCGACAAGCAGGCGGTCATCGACCTGGCCGGGGACGGCCACGGTTTCCCCGTGGGCAGCAGCATGTACCCGGCGTTCGGGAAGTATTTCGACGCTGAGCTCACCGACATGTACGCGCCGGACCTGGAAAAAGCCGTGTCGCTGCTGGCCGAGGCCGGGTATGACGCGTCCAACCCTCTCGCGTTCACCATCACCGTACCCAGCAACTACACCCCCCATGTGGACGCGGCGCAGGTGATCGTGGAGCTGCTGGGTCAGACCGGCGTGGTGAACGCGTCCATCCAGCAGGTGGAGTGGGCCGCCTGGTACTCCGACGTGTACCAGGGCCGGGATTTTGAGGCCACGGTGTGCGGCATGGACGCCTCCACCCTGACCGCCTCCGCCATGCTGTCCCGCTTCGCCTCCGACAGCCCCAAGAACTTCATCAGCTTCGTGAACGCTGACTATGACGCGGCCTACGCCGCCGCTCTGGCCACCGTGGACGACGAGGAACAGACGGAGCAGTTCAAACAGTGCCAGGCCATTTTGGCCGACCAGGCCGCCAACGTGTACATCCAGGACCTGGCGGACTTCGTGGCTACCCAGCCGGACATCGAGGGGTACCAGTTCTATCCCCTGTACGTGATGGACCTTTCCGGCGTGCACCGCGCGGCATGACGCGCATTTAAAAGTTGCGATATGTACTGAAAAAAACAGGAATATTGGTCGTCACCCTGCTTCTCATATCCCTGCTGGCGTTCCTGGCCTTTCAGATCGTCCCCGGCGACCCCACCGCCAAGCTCCTGGGCAATGATTACACCCCAGAGCGGGCGCAGGCGCTGCGGCATGAGATGGGGCTGGACAGGAACGTATTTGTACGGTACCGGGATTGGCTCACCGGTTTCGTCACCGGGGATATGGGCGTCAGCTACAATTACGGCATGGGTGTGGACCGGGTCATGGAGGGCAAAGGCGCCGTCACGGCGGCGCTGAGCCTGATGGCCTGGCTCATGGTCATCGCCGTCAGCATCCCTCTTGGCATTACGCTGGCGCGCTTTCAGGGCGGACGGCTCGACCGGGTATGCGTGGCCATGAACCAGGTGTTCATGGCCATTCCCCCGTTCTTTCTGGGTATCTTATTTACATATGTTTTCGGACTGGTGCTGAAGCTGTTCGTGCCAGGGGGCTTCATAAGCCCGCGGGAGAGCTTTTGGGGCTTTCTGGGCTATCTGGTGTTCCCGGCGCTGGCCATCGCCATCCCCAAGGCGGCCATGGTGACAAAGCTGCTGCGCTCGTCCATCATCGGGCAGATGGGGCAGGACTATGTGCGCACGGCGTACAGCCGGGGCAATTCCCGCTGGAGCGTGATCCGGGGACACGTGCTGCGAAACGCGGTGCTGCCGGTGGTGACGTTCCTCGCCATGACCCTGGCGGACATCGTGGCCGGGTCCATCATCGTGGAGCAGGTCTTCGCCCTGCCGGGGCTGGGAAGGCTCCTGCTTGCCAGCATCGGCAACCGGGACTACCCGGTGGTCCAGTGCATCGTGGTCATCATCGCGTTCATCGTGGTGTTCATGAACTACCTGGCGGATGTGGTGACGCAGTATATAGACCCAAGAATAAGACTTGGTTAAGTTATGAAGCTGAGACATAATAAAAACTTCACAGCGGGGGCCATCATCACCGCGTTCATGCTGGCCGTGATATTGATCGGGCTGGTGTGGACGCCCTACGACCCCAACGCCATGGACGGCAGCGCCAAGATGCTCTCCCCCTGTCTTGCCCACCCCCTGGGCACGGACAACTTCGGCCGGGATATCCTCTCCCGTGTCATCGAGGGTGCCGGCGCCACGTTTCTGATCGCCGCCGCGACAGTCGCCATCGGCCTGCTCGCCGGGCTGGTGCTGGGAGGGCTGACGGGCTATTTCGGCGGCTGGCTGGACGAGTGCCTCATGCGCCTCAATGACGCGCTGGCGGCCTTTCCCAGCATTTTGCTGGCGCTGGTGCTGATCGCGCTGTTCGGCTCCGGCAAGTACAAGATCATATTGGCCCTGGGGCTGCTGTTCATCCCCAGCTTTGCCCGCGTGGTCCGAGCCGAGGTGGCGCGGCAGAAGAGCCTTGATTACGTGGCCAGCGCCCGGCTCATGGGAGCGGGGCATATGCGGGTGCTTTTCCTGCACATCCTGCCCAACATCGTGCCCGTACTGCTGCCCGCCGTGGCCATCGGGTTCAACAACGCGGTGCTGGCGGAGGCGTCCATGAGCTATCTGAGCGTGGGGGTCCAACCCCCGGACGCCAGCCTTGGCCGGATGCTGAACGAGGCGCAGGGGTATCTGCTCTCCGCGCCCTGGTACGCGTTGGGTACCGGCGCGGCCATCATCCTGCTGATATTGGGTTTCGGCCTTCTCAGTGAGGGGTCGGGAGGCGAGCATGGCGCTGCTTGAGATACGGGACCTGCGCGTGACGTTCCTGTCCACCGGGAAGGAGGCCGTCCGAGGCGTGGATTTGACGATAGAACCGGGCCAGCGTCTTGGCCTGGTGGGGGAGTCCGGCTCCGGCAAGACCGTCACCGCTATGGCCCTGTCGGGCCTTATCGAGCGGTGGAACGTGAACATGTCCGGCCAGGTGCTCTTCGAGGGAAACGACCTGCTGCGCTGCTCCCGCGAGCAGCTTCGCCGGGTCCAGGGCAAGGACATCGGCGTGGTGTTCCAGGAGCCCATGACCAGCCTGAACCCGCTGATGAAGGTAGGCCGGCAGGTGGAGGAAGTGCTGAAGATACACACGGACCTGTCCGCCACGGAGCGGCGGGACCGTGCCCTGGAGGCCATGGAGCAGGTGGGTCTTCCCGAGCCGATGATCACATACGAAAAATACCCCCACCAGCTCTCCGGCGGCCAGCGCCAGCGGGCCGTTATCGCCTCGGCCATGGTCATCAGACCCAAGCTGCTCATATGCGACGAGCCCACCACGGCCCTGGACGTGACCGTCCAGGCGCAGATATTGGAGCTTTTGAAGTCCGTGAGCCGGCAATACGGCGTGGCCGTGCTGCTCATAAGCCACGATCTTGGCGTGGTGCGCCGGCTGTGCGAGAGCGTGGCCGTGATGTACAAAGGCCGGATCGTGGAGCGGGGGGACACCGAGCGGGTGTTCGCCGCGCCGGAGGACGCATACACCAGGCGGCTTATCGCCGCCATCCCCGGGAGGAAGCGCCATGACGGATGAACCGGTTTTGGAGGTCAGGGACCTCTCGGTCAGCTATACCGACGGCGGCGTCTTCGGCCGGAAACAGCGCCGGGAGATCGTCCATGACGTGACCTTTTCCGTAGGCCGGGGCCAGATCGTGGGCCTGGTGGGGGAGTCCGGCTGCGGCAAGTCCACGCTTTCAAAGGCCATACTGGGCATGCTCCCGGCGGAGAACGTGTCCGGGACCATCACCCACCACACCAAACGGCCGCAGATGATCTTCCAGGACCCCTTTTCCAGCCTGAACCCCGCCCGGACCGTGGGGTGGATACTGGAGGAGCCGCTGCGCATTTTCGGCAAATACGACGCACCCGAGCGCAAGCGCCGGGTGCTGGACATGCTGGAGCGGGTAGGCCTGGAGCGGGAGCACGCCCAGCGCAAACCCAGGGAGCTCAGCGGCGGTCAGCGCCAGCGGGTGTCCATCGCCCTGGCCCTCATCCAGCGGCCAAGATTCATCATCGCGGACGAGCCGGTGTCTGCCCTGGACGTGACGATACAGGCCCAAGTCTTGGACCTTCTGTGGGACCTGCGGCGGGAGCTGGACCTGAGCTATCTGTTCATCAGCCACGACCTGAACGTGGTGTATTCCATCTGCGACCGGGTGCTGGTGATGCGCCAGGGACGCATCGTGGAGAGCGGGACGGTGGATGAAGTCTACGACCGGCCCCAACATGAGTACACGAAAAAGCTGCTGGAGTCGGCCAACTATGCAGTATGAAAAAATCGTCCCGGCCCGGTTCCTCGCCCGGCCCAACCGGTTCATCGCCCATGTAGAGCTGGACGGCCGGACGGAGACGGTGCACGTGAAGAACACAGGCCGGTGCCGGGAGCTGCTGGTCCCCGGCGCGCTTGTGTATTTATCCGACGCGGGGGAGCATGCCGCCCGAAAAACGCGCTACGACCTGGTGGCCGTGGAAAAAGGTAATCGGCTCATCAACATGGACAGCCAGGCCCCCAACGCCGCCGCGCTGGAATGGCTGCGGGCCGGGAACCTGTTCCCGCCGGGCACGGACATACGGCCCGAGTATCCATACGGCGACAGCCGGTTCGACATTGCGGCGTTCACGCCGGATTTGGCCCTGTTGGAAGTCAAAGGTGTCACGTTGGAGCGGGAGAGCGTGGCCCTGTTCCCGGACGCGCCCACGGCGCGCGGCGCCAAGCACCTGCGGGAGCTGGCGGCCTTTCCGGGGTCGGCGTATGTGTTGTTCGTGGTGCAGATGGAGGGCGTTCGGTATTTCGCGCCCAACGAGCAGACGGACCCGGCCTTTGCCGCCGCTCTGCGCGCGGCCCGTGACGCCGGCGTGCACATCCTGGCCTGCGACTGCCGTGTCACGCCGGAGACCATGGACATCCGCGAACCGGTAGAAATAAGGCTATGAGAACCCCTTTTGGCATAAGCAGCACCCCATTCGTTAGTGGTATATCTAACAAATGGGGTGCTGTTCAAAGACGCGCCCGGTTTTATTTTGTTTTTTACGCCGTTATATCCTGCACCTCGCAGACCAGTTCCCCGTTCCGCTCGTCCACCACGAGGGTGGCGCCGGCGGGGATGTCCCCGGAGAGTATCCTTTTGGCGATCAGCGTCTCGGCCGTGCTTTGCAGGTACCGCTTCAGAGGCCGCGCGCCGTACACCGGGTCGAAGCCCCGGTCGATGATCAGGCCGCATGCGGCGGAGGTGAACGTGAGGCCAAGCTGCTTGTCGGCAAGGCGCGCGCGCAGCTCCGCCGTCAGGATATCGATGATGCCGGTCAGGTCCTCCCGGGTCAGGGGCTTGAAGAACACCGTCTCGTCCAGGCGGTTCAAAAACTCCGGCCGGAACGACCGGCGCAGCTCATCCATCACGGCGGCTTTGGCCTCGGCGGTGATGTCCCCATCCTGGCCGATGCCATCCAGCAGATAGGGGCTTCCCAGGTTGGACGTGAGGATGATGACGGTGTTTTTGAAGTCCACCGTCCGGCCCTGGCTGTCGGTGATGCGGCCGTCGTCCAGCACCTGCAGGAGGATGTTGAACACGTCCGGGTGGGCCTTTTCGATCTCGTCGAAGAGCACCACGGAATAGGGTTTTCGGCGCGCGGCCTCGGTGAGCTGGCCGCCCTCGTCGTAGCCCACGTACCCCGGAGGCGCGCCGATGAGCCGGGAGACGGAGAACTTCTCCATGTACTCGGTCATGTCGATGCGCACCATGCTCCGTTCGTCGTCGAACAGCGCCTGAGCCAGGCTCTTGGCCAGCTCCGTCTTGCCCACGCCGGTGGGACCCAGGAACAGGAACGAGCCGATGGGCCGGTCCGGGTCCGCGATGCCCGCGCGGGAGCGCAGTATGGCCTCGGTGACGAGACGCACCGCCTCGTCCTGGCCGATCACACGCTCATGCAAAATGTCCTCCAAATGCAGCAGCTTCTCCCGCTCGCCCTCCATGAGCCGGGCCACGGGGATGCCCGTCCAGCGGGCCACGATGCCGGCGATCTCCTCCTCCGT
>CANQQB010000070.1 GCA_947625845.1 uncultured Oscillospiraceae bacterium | reverse complement strand
GTCATCGCCCTGTACCGGCCCGGCCCCATGGAGTCCATCCCCCGGTTTCTGGAGTGCGCCGCCCACCCGGAGCGGGTGACCTACAAGCACGAGCTGCTGCGGCCCATCCTGGACGTGACCTACGGCTGCATCGTCTACCAGGAGCAGGTCATCAGCATCTTCCAGCGCCTGGCGGGCTTCTCCCTTGGTCAGGCGGACATGATACGCCGTGCCATGTCGAAGAAAAAGCACGACGTGATCGACGCCGAGCGCAAGGCTTTCGTGTACGGCGACCCGGCCCGGAGCATCCCCGGCTGCCTGCAAAACGGCGTGAGCGAGGCCGTGGCCAACAGCATCTATGACGAGATACTGGACTTCGCCTCCTACGCCTTCAACAAGGCCCACGCGGTGTGCTACGCCGTCGTGGCCTACCGGACCGCCTGGATGAAGTGCCACTGGCCCAGGGAATATATGGCGGCGCTTTTGACAAGCGTGCTGGACTCCGCCGGCAAGGTGGCGGAGTACATCGCCGAGTGCCGGACCATGGGCATCGACCTGCTGCCCCCGGACGTGAACGAGTCCGACGCGGACTTCACCGTGGCGGGGGACAACATCCGCTTCGGTCTGGCGGCGGTGAAGAACGTGGGCCGGAGCTTCGTGGAGCAGCTGATGGCGGAGCGGGAGGCGGACGGCCCCTTCACCGCCTTTGACGAGTTCTGCCGGCGCATGTACGGCAAGGAGCTGAACCGCCGGCCGGTGGAGAGCCTGATACGCGCCGGGGCCTTCGACTCCCTGGGCTATAAGCGCAAGGCCCTTTTGCAGGTGCTGGACAAGGTGCTGGACGGGGTGAACAGCGCCGGACGGAAAAACCTGGCCGGCCAGTTCGACCTGTTCTCCATGGACGACGACGAGCCCGCCTCCACATTGGACCTGCCCGACGTGGAGGAATTTACCGCCGGGGAGAAGATGGCCATGGAGAAGGAGACCACGGGCCTTTACCTGACCGGCCACCCCATGGACGGCTACCGGGACGCGGTGCAAAAGCTTGGCGCCGCGCCCATCGGGGCCATTTTGGAGGACTTCACCGGCGACGAGGGACCCACCCGCTTCCAGGACGGCCAGCGGGTGATACTGGCGGGGGTGGTGTCCGCCACCCGGACCAGGACCACGAAAAACAACACCCTCATGAGCTACGTGACATTGGAGGACGACACCGGCTCCATGGAGCTTCTGGCCTTCCAGCGGGTCCTGGACCAGGGAGGCGGCTATCTGCGGGAGAACGCCGCCGTGTGCTGCGCGGGACGCATCTCCGTCCGGGACGAGAAGGACCCCCAACTGATGCTGGACGAGGTCCGTCCCCTGGACGGCCTCACGGACCAGACCATCGCCGCCATCCGGGACCCCGGCCGCCGCGCACCGGAGACAAAGCCCCAGAGCCAGCCCCGTCCGGCGGAGCGGACCTTATGGGTCCGGCTGCCCAGCCGGGACGACCCGGCCTTTCGGCGCATCGAACTGGTGCTGACCATGTTCCCCGGCACGGAGCCGCTGGTGGTCTATTTCGCGGACACGAAAAAGCGCCTTGGCGCCCGGTGCGTGATACACCCGGCCCTTGTTCAGGAGCTCACGGAGCTTTTAGGCGGGACCAACGTGGTGATAAAATAATCTGAATTTGCGAGGTACAAAAGCCATACAGGACACGACGGTAAAAAAAGAACGCGCGGCCCTGGCGGGGCTGGCGGCGGCCAGCATGGACCAGGACGAGCGCAGCGACGAGGTGAGCATGGACGAGCTGTGGCAGCTTGCCCTGACCGCCGGCGCGGAGCCGGTGTGTACGGTGCTGCAAACCCGGGACAAGCCGGACCCCCATAGCTTTCTTGGCATGGGCAAGGTCACGGAGCTCAAGGACCTCATCGAGAGCCAGGAGTGCGACCTGGCCATCTTCGACAACGACCTGACCCCCTCCCAGGCGCGGGTATTGGAAGAGGCCCTGGGGGTGCGGGTGCTGGACCGGACCGGCCTCATTCTGGACATCTTCGCCCAGCGTGCCCATACGAAGGAGGGCAAGCTGCAGGTGGAGCTTGCCCAGTACCGCTATCTGCTGCCACGCCTCACGGGCATGTGGACCCACTTAAAGCGCCAGGCAGGCACTTCCGCCCCCATCGGCACCCGCGGCCCCGGCGAGACGCAGCTGGAGACGGACAGGCGGCACATCCGCCGGCGCATCCAGAAGCTGGCTGAGGAACTGGAACAGGTCCGGCGGGTCCGGGGCACCCAGCGCCGCCGCCGGGAGCGCAACGCCCTGCCGGTGGTGGCCCTGGTGGGGTACACCAACGCGGGCAAATCCACCCTCCTGAACACCCTGACCGGGGACAGCATCCAGACCGGCGACCGCCTCTTCGACACCCTGGACACCACCACCCGCAGGCTGGACCTTTCCGAGGGCGGCCAGGCCCTTCTCTCCGACACGGTGGGCTTCATCCGCAAGCTGCCCACGGAGCTGGTGGACGCCTTCAAGGCCACGCTGGAGGAACTGACCTACGCGGACCTGCTGCTGCACGTGATCGACATCTCCAACCCGGACAGGGAGACCCAGGCCCGCGTGGTGGACGAGCTCATCGACCGCCTTGGCGCAGGCCAGACGCCCTGTTTGAAGGTCTACAACAAGTGCGACGCCTACTTTGGCCGCCTCCCGGCCGGGGAGGACGAGATCTGCGTCTGCGCCCGCACCGGGGAGGGCACGAACGCGCTGTTATACGCCATCGGCCGAAAGCTGAGCGGCGAGCTGACCCGCATGGAGCTTTCCATCCCCTACGGCAAGACCGCCCTGGTGGAGCGGCTGCGCCGGGAGGCCAACGTGCTGGACCTGGAATACACCGAGGACGGCGTCAGCGTTCTGGCGGTGGTCCGGCCCGCGCTGCGGGCAGAGCTTCGGGAATATGAGGTGCACCCTCATGGCTGAGCGCATGAAATTGTCCGGGTACGGCACCGGGGAGTACGAGGAAAAGCGCTCCCGGTTCATCGGCCAGATGTTCCCCGTATCCGACGAGGGGCAGGCCCGCGAGGCCCTTGCCCAGGTGAAGAAGAAGTATCCCGACGCCCGGCACCACTGCTGGGCATGGGTCCTGCCGGACGGCTCCTGCCGCTGGTCCGACGATGGGGAGCCCGGCGGCACCGCCGGCGGCCCCATGGCGGCGGTATTGAAGGGAGCGAATTTATATGGCGCGCTGTGCGTGGTGACCCGGTACTTTGGCGGCACGCTTCTTGGCAGCGGCGGCCTGGTCCGCGCCTATTCCAAGGCGGCGTCTCTGGCCCTGGCCGACGCCGGCACCGAGCCGGACCCGGAGAAGGCCGCGCTGACCGTTTCCTGCCCCTGGGACAGCGTGGACCGGCTCCACCGCCTGATCCGGGAGTTCAACGCCACGCTGCTGGAGGCCGACTACGGCTCCGACCCGGAGCGCGCCAGGCTGACCGTACAGCTTCTGGCGGACAAGACGGCGGACTTCACCCGCCGCGCCGCCGACGCCACCAACGGCCGCGCAGCGGTGGACATCCCGCAGCTCTAAACTATCTCTCCCTCCGTCTCGCCCTATCGGGCGAGCCACCTCCCCCGTCAGGGGGAGGCGGGGGCTTTGCCCCCGAATCGGCCCCGGAGGGGCCGGCCCCCTCTGACGAGGGGGCTGTCAGCGCCTTCGGCGCTGACTGGGGGAGAGAAAATATAAAATTTCTCCCCCGAAAAAAAGGGAAACGTCGCCATTACGGCGTATAAAGGTATTGCGAACGGATTTGCGATACCTTTATTATTTTTCACCGTACGAGGCGCATCATGCCCACATACCGCCAGCTCCGCCAGGAGCAGGAAAAAGCCATCATCGGGCCCTACGGGACCCTGTCGTCCGCCAGCCGTGGCCGGCCGGTTCCGGAGCCGGAGGACGACGTGCGCACCTGTTTCCAGCGGGACGTGGACCGGGTGACCCACTCCAAGGCCTTTCGCCGCCTGCGGCACAAGACCCAGGTGTTTCTCCAGCCCGAGGGGGACCACTACCGCACCCGCCTGACCCACACGCTGGAGGTAGCCCGCATCGCCCGGACCATCGCCCGCGCCCTGGGACTGAACGAGGACCTGACCGAGGCCATTTCCCTTGGCCACGATCTGGGCCACACCCCCTTCGGCCACGCCGGGGAGCGCGCCCTGCGGGACATCACCGGCTCTTTTCACCACTACGAGCAGAGCCTGCGGGTGGTGGACAAGCTGGAAAAGGACGGCCGTGGCCTGAACCTGTGCCAGGAGACCCGCATGGGTATCCTGAACCACACCACCGGCCAGCCCAAAGACACCATGGAGGCGGACGTGGTGCGCCTATCCGACCACATCGCCTACCTCAACCACGACCTGGACGACGCCGAGCGTGCCGGCATCGTGTGGCCCGAGGACGTACCGGCGATCATCCGGGAGCGCATCGGCACCCGCAACTCCCAGCGCATCAACGCCATGGTGACGGACGCCATCGCCGGCAGCGCCGCCGGCGTTGTGGCTCTCTCCCCCGCCATGGCCGAGGCCTACCGGGCTTTCGAGGAATTTATGTACGCGGCGGTGTACCGCAACCCCACCGCCAAGGGTGAGGAATCCAAGGTCAAGGATATTCTGGTCCCCATCTGGGACTATTACGCCGGCCACGTGGAAAAGCTGCCGCCGGAATTTAAGTCCATCGCCGAGGAGGAGGGCGCGCCGACCGCCGTCACGGACTATGTGTCCGGCATGACGGACAGCTTCGCCATCGCGACATTTGAGGATTTATTTATACCCGCAAGCTGGAGCATCAAATAATCGAAAAGGGGGAGCGGGAGTGCCGTTTTCCAGCGATTTTCTGGACGAGCTGGGCCGTCGGAACGACATCGTGGACGTGGTCAGCTCCTATGTGCCGCTCACCAAGCGCAGCGGCGCCAACCAGTTCGGCCTGTGCCCCTTCCACGGGGAGAAGACCCCCTCCTTCTCCGTCAACGCCGAGAGGCAGATCTACCACTGCTTCGGCTGTGGCAAAGGCGGCGGCGTGGTCAACTTCATCATGGAGATCGAGAACCTCTCCTTCCCGGACGCGGTGCGGTTTTTGGCCAAGCGGGCCGGGATGGAGGTGCCGGAGGACGACTACGACCCCAACCGGGGCAAGCGGACAAGGCTTCTGGAGCTGAACCGGGACGCGGCCCGGTTCTTCCACGCCCAGCTGATGGCCGACACCGGCCGGCCCGGACAGGCATACGTGGAAAAGCGGGGCATCGTGAACATGGTCAAGCCCTTTGGCCTTGGCTTTGCCCCGGACAGTTGGGAGAGCCTGACCGACGCCATGACCCATAAGGGCTACACCCGCCAGGAGCTCATAGACGCGGGACTGGCCCGTGTGGGCAAAAACGGCGGGCTTTACGACTATTTTCGCGATAGGCTCATGTTTCCGGTCATCGACGTGCGGGGCAGCGTCATAGGCTTTTCAGGGCGCATTTTGTCGGACGGGGAGCCCAAGTATCTCAACAGCCCGGACACATTGGTGTACAGCAAGAGCCGCAGCCTGTTCGCCCTGAATCTGGCTAAAAAGTCCAAAAGCGGATATATTCTTCTTGCGGAGGGCAATATAGACGTGGTGAGCCTCCATCAGGCCGGATTCGACAGCGCCGTGGCCAGTCTGGGCACATCCCTGACGGCGGACCAGGCCAGGCTCATGAGCCGCTATACCTCCCAGGTGGTCATCGCCTACGACAACGACACCGCCGGCCAGAAGGCCGCTCAGCGGGCCATCGGCATTTTGCAGCCGCTGGATTTGAAGATAAAAGTCGTGCAGATACCCGGCGCCAAGGACCCGGACGAGTTCATTCAGGCCAACGGCCCCCAGGCGTTCCGGGACCTTCTGGAGCGCAGCGGCAACCAGGTGGAGTACCGCCTGGAGCAGACGGCGGCCCAGTTCGATTTAGCCACCGACGCGGGCCGGGTGGGGTATCTGAAGGCCGCCGCCAAGCTCATCGCCTCCCTGCCGGGGAGCGTGGAGCGGGAGATATACGGTCTGCGGGCCGCGGAAAAGGCCGGCGTGTCCAGGGACGCGTTTCTGGGCGAGGTGGCCCGTGTCCGGCGGCAAAGCGCCTCCGCCGCCCGCAAACAGCTGGACCGGGACGCCGCCGCGCCTCTCCGGGCCGCTCAGCCCAAGAGCCGCCAGCTGCGGTATGAAAACGTCCGCAGCGCCGTGGCCGAGGAAGGGGTGCTGAACCTGCTGTGCCGGTTCCCGGAGCAGTTCGGCGCGCTGCCCCTGACGGCCGAGGACTTCACGTCCCCCGCCCTTGGCGGGCTGTACGACGCCGTGTCCCAGCGGGCACGCCACGGCCGGAGCGTCTCGCTGACGGCCCTGGGACAGCAGTTTTCCCCCGAGGAAATGGCCCTGCTGGCGGACATCATGCAGCACGACGAGATACCCCCCGAGGCCGCCCGGCAGGCCATGGACGATTACATAAACAAGATACGCACGGAAAAAGAGAAAGCCTCCCGGGCGGACGACCTGCGGGGCTATGCCGAAAAGCTGAAACGAACGAAAGGGTACGGTGATAAAGATGGCTGACGAGAAAAAGAGGACGCCCGAGGAAAAGACGGACGCGCCGGAGACGGACAGCGCCCTGACCGAAAAGAGCAACGAGGAAAAGATCGCGGAGCTCATCGAAAAGGGCAAAAAGGCCGGCAAGCTCACCAGCAAGGAGCTTTCCGACGCGCTGGACAATATGAACCTGAGTCCCGAAGAGCTGGACGCCGTGTACGACCAGCTGGAGGAACTGGGCATCGACACCGCCGGGGACGAATTTCTCCCGCCGCTGGACGACGAGACCCTGCCCGCTCTGGAGGAACTGGAAGAGCTGGAGGAGATCAGCCAGACCGTCGAAGAGGAGATCGTGGACACGGACGCCATGGCCGACACCTTCTCCGCCGACGACCCGGTGCGCATGTACCTGAAGGAGATCGGCAAGGTGGCGCTGCTCACCCCGGAGGAAGAAGTGGCCCTGGCGGCCCGGATGGCCGAGGGCGACCAGGACGCCAAACGCCGGATGGCCGAGGCCAATCTGCGGCTGGTGGTGTCCATCGCCAAGCGGTACGTGGGCCGGGGCATGCTGTTCCTGGACCTTATCCAGGAGGGCAATCTGGGGCTCATCAAGGCCGTGGACAAATTCGACTACACCAAGGGCTACAAGTTCTCCACCTACGCCACCTGGTGGATACGCCAGGCCATCACCCGCGCCATCGCGGACCAGGCCCGGACCATCCGCATCCCCGTGCACATGGTGGAGACCATCAACAAGGTCATCCGGGTCTCCCGGCAGCTTTTGCAGGAGCTGGGCCACGACCCCTCCGCCGAGGAGATCGCCGAGGAGATGAACATGCCCGCCGACAAGGTCCAGGACATTCTCAAGATCGCCCAGGAGCCCGTGAGCCTGGAGACCCCCATCGGCGAGGAAGAGGACTCCCACCTGGGGGACTTCATCGAGGACGAGGGAGCCTCCGAGCCCTCCGAAGCCGCCAGCTTCACGCTTTTGAAGGAGCAGCTCATGAGCGTGCTGGACACCCTGACCCCCCGTGAAAAAAAAGTCCTGGAGCTGCGCTTCGGCATGATCGACGGCCGGACCCGGACGCTGGAAGAAGTTGGAAAGGAGTTCCAAGTCACACGGGAGCGTATCCGCCAGATCGAGGCCAAGGCCCTGCGCAAGCTCCGCCACCCCTCCCGGTCCAAGAAACTGCGGGATTTTCTCGACTAAATAAGGCTAAATAAGACTAAATCCCAGGGGCGCATTTAGCGCGCACCCCTGGGACATTTTTGGGACATTTTTGGGCATTTGGGACATTTGAGGGCGTTTTTTGGCCCTTTACGGCCGTTTTTGCGCCCACTTGGGCGCTTGATGGGCGCTTGGCGGGCGCTTCATCAGGCGGCCGCCTTTTCCCGGTGATACGCCTTGCCGATGGCCAGGCGTTTCCACCGGCCGTTATGGTACCGAACGGACACCAGCAGCGTGCGCATGAGCTGGTCCGCCACCAGGGCGATCCAGGCTCCCCACAGGCCCAGGCGGAACACGTTGATGAGCAGCATGGCAAGAAGGCTCCGGACCCCCAGGACCGTCACCGCCGTGACCACGGCGGGAAAGCGGGTGTCCCCCGCGCCGCGCAGGCCGCCGGTGACGATGAACTGGTCGGCCTGGAAGGGCTGGCTGGCCGCCAAAAGCCATAGGATCGGCGCTCCCAGCCGGATGATATCCGGGTCGTTTTTGAACAGGGCGATGATCTGGTCGTTAAATAGCACCATCAGCGCCATCAATACGAAGGACGCGGCGATACCCACGTTCCGGGTCCGGCGCATGTACACCGCCGCCATATCGTACCGCCGCTTGCCGATGGACTGGCCCATGAGGGTGGTGGCGGCGGTGGCGAAGGCCTGGCCCATCATGAAGGTCATGGACTGCACGTTCATGCACACCTGGTGAGCGGCGTAGACCGTGTCCCCAAGGCTGGCCACCTGGCGGATGTAGATGATGATGCCGGCCCGCAAGAAGAGCTGCTCCATCATGGAGGGCACGCCGATGCCCACCACCCGGCTCATGAGCCGCCTGTCGAAGACGAACTTCTCCTTGAAATCCAGGAACACGTAGTGCTTTTTCCGCAGCGCCACGGTCATGGCGATGAAGAACGCCACGGTCTGGCCGATGATGGTGGCCCAGGAGGCTCCCGCCACACCCATCTTGGGCACGCCAAAGTGGCCGTATATCATGATGTAGTTGAAGATGAGGTTGATGACGTTGGCCAGGGTGTTGTACACCATGGGGGTGCGGGTGTCCCCGATGCCGCGAAGGGCCGCCGTCACGGTAATGGACAGGCACAGGGGCACGAAGCCGTACAGCTGGATGAGCATATAGGTCACGCCCTGGCGGAGCGTTTCCTCCGTTATCCCGGCCCCGCCCATGAGCCGTATCATGGGCTCGCACAGGAAAAGGCCCAGTCCCGTGAAAAACGCGGACATGAGCAGGTTCAGGAGCATGGCGTGCTTGAACACCCGGTTGGCCCCGGCCCGGTCGTTCTGGCCCCGGAACCGGGCCACCATGGCCGTGGCGCCCACGTTCATGGCCTGTATCATGGTCATGAGCAGGAACTTGGGCTGGGCCGCCAGGCCCACCGCCGCCAGGGCGGCGATGCCCTCCTGGCCGGGCAGATGGCCCACCATGACCTGGTCCGCCATACTGGTGAGCTGGGTCAATAGAAGCTCCACCAGGCTGGGCCAGGCGATCAGCACCACGTCCCGGTAAAGCCGCCTCTCCGATACGCCAGCCGGCGGCCGGACCCTGCCCACCTTGCCCGCGGCGTCCGGGCTTTCCGCCGGGCCGTATGGCAGGTCGTCCAGGGCCGTGTATACGGTCTTGCCCTCTATGCCGCTTTTTCTCTGCTCGCCGGTCTTGCTGTCCATGGACACGGGCCTCCTTTTTTACGTCAAATCAAATTGTATCGCTTTTGCCCGCCGCCGTCAATACCGCGGGATGACGGCATTTTGCATATGGGCAGGACCCTATTGCCGGAACAATGCACAATATGATATAATACATTACGAAAGATAGGGGGATAGGGATGTTCCGACAGGATGAGTACGGCACGGCGCGGGTGCTGTGGCCGTATGCGGCCGGTGGGGCCGTGGTCAGCGCGGCGCTGGGGTGTATATACCACTGGGGCTTTTGGATGTGGGTCGGCATGTTCGCGTGCTGGACCGTGACGCTGCTGGCGGCGTGGCTGCTCTTCATATGGGCCTGGTCGCTGACGGCGGACCTTTCTAAACCCGTGACGGAGGACCACCCCTTCTGCCGCAAGATCGTGGTGCACGTCATCGGTATCCTGTGCCTGGCCGGGAGACTGCGCTTTCACGTGACCGGCTGGGAGAACATACCGGAGGGGCGGTTTTTGCTGGTGGGCAACCACCGGAGCAACTACGACCCCATCGCCACGGTGTGGGCGTTGAGCCGCCGAAAAATCGACATGGCGTTCATCACCAAGCCGGAGAACATGAAGATACCGCTGGTGCGGTTCATCCACAAGGCCAATTATCTGGTGATCGACCGGGACGATGCCCGCAAGGCCATCGTCACCATCAACGCGGCGGCGGACCTGCTCAGTCGGGACGTGGTGAACGTGGGCGTGTATCCGGAGGGTACCCGGAGCAAGTCCGGCGAGATGCTGGAATTTCACAACGCGGTTTTTAAGATCGCGAAAAAGGCGGACGTGCCCATCGTGACGGTATGCGTCACCGGCACGGAGAACATCGGCAAAAATGCCCCCTGGCGGCGCACGGACGTGCATCTCACCCTGTGCCAGTGCATCAGCCGGGAAGAGGTGGCGGCCAGCGGCACGAAGGAACTGGGAGCGCGGGTCCGGGCGCTGCTGGAGGCCGCCATGGAGGACAAATGAGGTAAGACAATGGGTATACGAAAGAGAGAGAAGCGGGAACATAAGAAGGTCGACCGCAAAAAGGCGGCGGCGGTGGCGGCGGCGACGGTGGTGCTGACCGCCGGCGCGGCGGTGCATGAGAGCTTCGACGCGGACGAGCTTTTACACGTGGCGGCGGGGCCGGCTCATGTGGAGACGGTGCGGCGCACGGCGTCCAACCGGGTGGTGCTGGCCGAGCTGCCGGACGAGACGCGCAAGCTGTCCCCGGTTGACGCGCTGCGGGCTAAGATCATCCGCCTGCCGGTGTGGGTCAAGACGGCGTTCCTGCTGCCCCTGTGGGTCATCGGGTCGCTGCCGGCGGCGCTGCTGGGGGCAACGGGTCCGGTGTGGAGCGCGGTGCTGGGCGTGGCATTGCAGGCCGGGGTGCTGGTCGGGCTGTTCTGCCTGGTGTACAAGCTGCTGTTCCCCAAGCGGAAGGTCCGGGAGCTGTTTCGGCGGAAAAACCTGCGGTGGCTGCTGCTGGGGGCCGTGGCGCTGACGGGGGCCGACATGGTCCTGGCCCAGGTGTGGCCGGAGTGGACGGCGCTGCGGTTCGCGCTGCTGCTGGGGGCGGGGTTCGGCGTGCTGGCGCTTTTGTACAAGCGGCTGTGCGGCGCGTTCCGGGCACCGGAGCCGGAGATCGTGAAGACCCGCCTGGTGGCGGAAATATAATAAATGTAACGAGGCGAAGCCAATGAGCGAAGAGTGTTCCCATAACTGCGAAAGCTGCGGCGTGGACTGCGCACAGCGTCAGAGTCCGTCCGATATGCTGGAGCCGGTGAACGAGCTGTCCCGGATAGGCAAGGTCATCGCCGTGGTCAGCGGCAAGGGCGGCGTGGGCAAGAGCATGGTCACAAGCCTGCTGGCCGTCAGCGCGGCCAGGGCCGGGAAGAAGGTGGGCGTGCTGGACGCGGACATCACCGGGCCGTCCATCCCCACGGCCTTCGGCGTCCACGGCCGGCCGTACGGCACGGAAAAGGGCATGCCTGCCCTGGTGAGCCGGGACGGGATAAAGGTCATGAGCATCAACCTGCTGCTGGACAACGAGACGGACCCGGTGGTCTGGCGCGGGCCGGTGATCGCCGGGGCGGTGAAGCAATTCTGGACCGACGTGATCTGGGGCGATTTGGACGTGCTGTTCGTGGATATGCCCCCCGGCACCGGGGACGTGCCGCTGACGGTGTTCCAGTCCCTGCCGGTCAGCGGCGTGGTGGTGGTCACCACGCCTCAGGACCTGGTGGGCATGATCGTGGAAAAGGCCGTGAATATGGCGAAGATGATGAACGTGCCTGTGCTGGGACTGGTGGAGAATATGGCATGGTACGAGTGCCCCTGCTGCGGGCAGAAGCTCGCCATCTTCGGCGAGAGCCACGTGGAGGAACAGGGCCTGCGGCTGGGCGTCGGCAACACCGTGAGCCTGCCGCTGGACCCCACACTGGCCGCCGCCTGCGACAGCGGCAAGGTGGAGGACGCGGATACGTCCGGGGTGTGGGAGTTTGCGGGGCGGTTGTGAGAACCTTATTGACGGCCCCCCTGTGCAAGGGGGGCTGTCGAGCAAAGCGAGACTGGAGGGTTGTCGTCGGCGCTCGCTGGGCTAGGCCGGGATTCGCCGCAAGCGGCAAATCCCGGATAGCCCGCGGCACCTCCTCTCCCCACGCGACAGGCGTGCCGCGTGGGGACCCCAGAGGAGCGCTGACAGCCCCCTCGTCAGAGGGGGTCTTTGAATATGGATAATTCATTTTAAAAAGCCTCCCCTTGCACTGCACTGCCCCAGGAAAAGTGGACAGGGAAAAGAAGAGCTCCCTGCGTAGGAAAAAGGAATTAAGCGGAGTG
>CANQQB010000069.1 GCA_947625845.1 uncultured Oscillospiraceae bacterium | reverse complement strand
CCGGCACCGTCACCCCCAACCTGACCCAGGCCATCAACGAGGTCAAGGCCGGTAAGATCGAGTACCGTCTGGACAAGTCCAATATCATCCACTGCCCCATCGGCAAGGTGAGCTTCGGTCCGGAAAAGCTCCAGGAGAACTACGACGCGCTGATCGGCGCCATCGTCAAGGCCAAGCCCGCGTCCGCCAAGGGCCAGTATATCCGCACCTGCGTCACGGCCACCACCATGGGCCCCGGCATCAAGGTCAACGCCCAGAAGGGACTGTAACCGGACAGAAACGTCCGATAACGCCAGCGGCGAGGACGGGAGTCTTTTTCAGGCTCCGTCCTCGCCGTCCGGTATTTTTTCCCATTTTCCCGGCGGTACACCAGGTAGTTGCTTTTATTGATGAAGTGCGTTATAATAGCGCAATCTTGATAGGGCCGGTGAGGAGACGCTTTGAGCGAGAGAGTGCTTGACATACTGATATCGTCCTTCCCCCGCATTTTGGGCCAGGGGCTGCTGGTGACCATACCGCTGACGGTCATATCCTTCGCGCTGGCGCTGGTGATCGCGGTGCTGTGCGCCATGGTGCAGATCGCGGACGTGAAGGGATTAAAGCAGATCGTGCGGTTTTACATATGGCTCATTCGGGGCACGCCGCTGCTGGTCCAGCTTTATCTTGTGTACTTCGGCCTGCCGGATCTGGGGATAGCCCTGCCGGCCTTTCCCTGCGCGGTGGCGGTGTTCGCTCTGAACGAGGGGGCATACTGCGCCGAGACGGTCCGGGCCGCCATCGAGTCCGTGCCAAAAGGGCAGATGGAGGCGGGGTACTGCGTGGGGCTGAGCTACATCCAGATCATGCGGCGCATCATATTGCCCCAGGCGTTTCGCACCGCGTTCCCGCCGCTGTCCAACTCCCTGATCAGCATGGTCAAGGACACGTCCCTGGCCGCCAACATCACCGTCACGGAGATGTTCATGACAACCCAGCGGGTGGCCGGCCGGACCTACGAGCATTTGGCGCTGTACGCGGAGGTGGCGCTTATCTACCTGCTGTTCTGCACGGTCATCACCTGGCTGCAGCGGCTGGGGGAGAAGAAGCTGAACGCCATGAACGGGGGGAACGTGATCCGTGCTTGAGATCCGGGGGCTGAAAAAGGCCTTTGACGGCCATGAGATATTGAAGGGCGTGGACCTTGAGCTGGACAAGGGGGACGTGCTGGCGGTGCTGGGTCCCTCCGGCGGGGGCAAGACCACGCTGCTGCGGTGCTTGAATTTCCTGGAAAAGGCCGACGGGGGGACCATGACGTTTTTGGGGCAGGAGATGGATATGCCCACTCTGAGCCGGAAGGAGATCGCCGCCTACCGGCGGCATACCGCGTTCGTGTTCCAGAGCTTCAACCTCTTTTCCAACAAGACCGCGCTGCAAAATGTGACGGAAGGGCTGATCGTGGCCCGGAAAATGCCCAAGTCCGAGGCGGAAAAGCGGGCGTTGGCGGCGCTGGAGCGGGTGGGGCTGGCCGATAAGCGGGACGCCTACCCCAGCCAGCTCTCCGGCGGGCAGCAGCAGCGGGTGGCCATCGCACGGGCGGTGGCCGGGGAGCCGGACGTGATATTCTTCGACGAGCCCACCAGCGCGCTGGACCCGGAGCTTATCGGCGGGGTGCTGGACGTGATACGGGACCTGGCCGAGGACGGCATGACCATGATCGTGGTCACCCATGAGGTACATTTCGCCAGGAACGTGTCCACCAGGGTGCTGTTCATGGAGGACGGCCGGGTACTGGCGGCCGAGCAGACGGCGGCGTTTTTTGAGGAACAAAAAAACGAGCGGATCCAGAGCTTTCTCCGCTCACTGGACAGAAAGGACGATTGAACGATGAAAAAGATCATTTCGCTGACGCTGGCGCTGGTGCTGGCCCTGGGCGCGCTCTCCATGGTGGGGGCGTACGCGGACGACGGGGACGACCTGCTGGCGGAAATTCAGGACAAGGGCGTGCTCACCATCGCCATGGAGGGCACCTGGGCTCCCTGGACCTACCACGACGAGGACGACGAGCTGGTGGGCTTCGACGTGGAGGTCGGTAAGTACATCGCCGAGTACCTGGGCGTGGAGGCCGAATTCGTGGAGGGCGAGTGGGACGGCCTGTTCGCCGGCATGGACTCCAAGCGGTACGATTTGGTCATCAACGGCGTGGACGTGACCGACGAGCGCAGCGAGAAGTACGACTTCTCCGACCCCTACGCCTTCATCCGCACGGCGCTGGTGGTCCGGGAGGACAACGAGGATATCCAGAGCTTTGAGGATCTGGACGGCAAGGTGACCAGCAACAGCATCGGCAGCACGTACATGGAGCTGGCCGAGCAGTACGGCGCCACGGTGGAGGGCGTGGACTCCCTGGGCGAGACCATGCAGATGGTGGAATCCGGCCGGGCGGACGCCACGCTGAACGCGGAGGTGTCCGTGCTGGACTACCTGAACCAGCAGCCTGACGCCAAGCTGAAGATTGTGGCCTATACGGAAGAGGCCAATCTGGTGGCTATCCCCATGCGCAAGGGCGACGAGACGGCCAGTCTCCGCGAGGCCATCAACGAGGCCATCGCCGCCATGCGGGAGGACGGCACGCTCACGGAGCTTTCCGAGAAGTATTTCGGTTCCGACATCACCGGCGCGGAGAACGCGGGAGAGTAACGCTTGCAAAGCCTGACCAAAGCATGTAATTTCATCCGGCGGGCGCTGGAAAAACTGCGGCGGGCCTTCTCCCGCCGGCCGTATGGGAGCACGGCGGCGCTGGCTCTGGTGCTGGAGCTGGTCATCGAGATGCTGGGCCGCCACTCCATACTGGACGGGGGGGCGTTCCTGTTTGCCCACCCCATCCATTTCCTGGCCAACGCGGGCATCATCATGACCACCCTGGCCATCAGCCACCTTTTCAAGCGGCGGAATTTCTTCCTGCCGTTCTTCACGGGGCTGTGGCTGCTGCTGGGCGTGGCCAACGCGGTGGTGCGCTGCTTCCGGTCCACGCCGTTGGAGGCGGTGGACCTGGCTATATTGCCGTCGGCCATCTCCATCATCGGCATCTACATCGACGCCTGGCTCATTGTGCTGCTGGCGGCGGTGCTGCTGGCGTGCCTGGGGTGGATCGTGTCCGCGCTCATACACAGCCAAAAGCGCGCGCCGGACTATAAGCGGGCCGGGGCGTTCGTGCTGGCAAGCGCGTGCCTGGCCGGGGCGTGCTACGGCGCCACGCTGCTGGGCGAGGGCCGGGAAAAGCGCCGGGAGGTCTATTCCAACATCATCGACGCTTATGATAAATACGGGTTCGTGTACTGCTTCTGCACCGGCGCGCTGGACAGGGGCGTGAGCGAGCCGGAGTTTTACGACCCGTCGGACGTGCGGCGGCTGACGGACAGCCTCAAGGAAGGGCCGGCGCCGGACGTGAAGCCCGACGTCATCATGGTCCAGTTGGAGAGCTTTTTCGACGTGTCCCGCCTGGGGGACGTGGAATATGACGAGGATCCTATCCCCGTGTTCCGGCAGCTCAAGGAGGATTACCCCTCCGGGTTCCTCACCGTGCCGTCCATCGGCGCGGGCACGGCCAATACGGAGTTCGAGGTGCTCTCCGGCATGAGCCTGGACTTTTTCGGCATGGGGGAGTATCCCTACATGACCATATTGCAGGAGGAAGCCTGCGAGACGGTGGCGACGGACCTGAAGGATTTGGGGTATAAGGCCCACGCCGTGCACAACAACACCGGCACGTTTTACATGCGCAACGTGGTCTTTGCCCAACTGGGCTTCGATACGTACACGTCCATCGAGTTCATGAACGGCATCGAGTATAACCCCATCGGCTGGGCCAGGGACGAGATACTGACCGGCGAGATCATGAAGGCGCTGGACAGCTCTGACGACCCGCATTTCGTGTTCACCATCACCGTGCAGGGCCACGGCAAGTACCAGCGGGGCGTGGACAGCGCGGAGGCGGAGAGCCTGAACATCACCTGGGCCGACGACGAGGAGGACACGGACGCGCTGGCCTATTATCTGAGCCAGCTTCGGGAGACGGACGCGTTCATCGGCGAGCTGCGGGACGCGCTGGAAAAGCGGGGCAAGCCGGCGGTGCTGGTGCTGTACGGCGACCACCTGCCCAACTTCGACATCGGCTCCGACCAGCTCAAAAACGGCGGGCTGTTCCAGACCGAGTACGTCATATGGAACAACATGGGTCTTGCGCTGGACGACATCGATTTGGAGGCCTATCAACTGTCCGCGTACGTGCTCAAGAGTCTGGGCATCAGCGGCGGTATCATGAGCCGGTACCACCAGAAGATGGCCGGCAGAGCGGACTATGACGCAGGGCTACAGCTTTTGGAGTATGACACCCTGTACGGGGACTTTTACTGCTACGGCGGGACCAATCCCTATACGTCCTCGGACCTGCAAATGGGGCTTTACCCCATTACGGTGGACGGCGTGCGGATGGGTCCGGCGGAGGACAGCGATGCCCTGACCCTGACTGTCACCGGGGAGAACTTCACCCAGTGGAGCCGTATCGCCGTGGATGAGGACGAGCTGGACACGGTGTTTGTGGACGAGCACACCCTGACCGCCGTGCTGGACGAGCCGCCGGAGGCGATCGCGGCGCTCACCGTGCGCCAGCGGGCCGCCAACAAGTCCGGCGTGCTGGCCGAGAGCGAGCCGTATTATTGGTAAAAATCAAAACAAGCCCCCCATTTCCGTTCGGAAATGGGGGCTTTGTGCGTTATGACGTATATGGCAAAATGCCGGCGAGGCATATTGACAATTTTGAACAAATCGGTATACTGTATCATGTGTCCCGGCGTCGGCCGGGAAGGCGGACATTCATCGATAAGGAGGAACGCGTATGTTATATCAGACGACCGAGGCCCACGAGGCCCTGCGGGCGAAGATCCGCAAATTCGCGGAGGAAGAGATCAAGCCCATCGCCTTCGCGCTGGACCAGGCCAACGAATTTCCCGACGAGGCCGTGAAAAAGCTGGGCGAGATGGGCCTTATGGGCATCCCGTATCCCGTCGAGTACGGCGGCGCGGGGCTGGACGTGCAAAGCTACGCCATCGCCGTGGAGGAGCTGGCACGTGTGGACGGCGGCGCGGGCGTCATTTTGTCGGCCCACGTGTCGTTGGGCAGCTACCCCATTTTCGCCTTCGGCACCGAGGAACAGAAGCAGAAGTATCTGGTCCCCCTGGCTAAAGGCGAGAAGATCGGCGCCTTCGGCCTGACCGAGCCCAACGCCGGCTCCGACGCCGGCGGCACCGAGACAACCGCCGTGGACAAGGGCGACTATTACCTTTTGAACGGCGGGAAGATATTCATCACCAACGCTCCCAAGGCGGACACCTACGTGGTCTTCGCCGTCACCACGCCGGACATCGGCACAAGGGGCATCAGCGCGTTTATCGTGGAGAAGGGCTGGAAGGGCTTTGACTTCGGCGACCACTACGACAAGATGGGCATCCGGTCCTCCACCACGGCGGAGCTTATCTTCAACGACGTGAAAGTGCCCAAGGAGAACCTGCTGGGCAAGGAGGGCCAGGGCTTCAAAATCGCTATGGCCACGCTGGACGGCGGCCGTATCGGCATCGCGGCGCAGGCGTTGGGCATCGCGCAGGGGGCCTATGAGAACGCGGTGGCCTACGCCAAGGAGCGCATCCAGTTCGGCAAGCCCATCGCCTTCCAGCAGGCGTTGAGCTTCAAGATCGCGGATATGGCGACCAAGCTGCGCTGCGCCCGGTTCCTGGTCTACTCCGCCGCGGAGCTCAAAGAGCACCACGAACCCTACGCTATGGAGGCGGCAATGGCGAAGATGTACGCCTCCGATATCGCCCTGCAAGTCACCAACGACGCGCTGCAAATTCACGGCGGCGCGGGCTTCATGAAGGGCATGGAGGTGGAGCGCGCCTACCGCGACGCCAAGATCACCACCATTTACGAGGGCACCAACGAAATCCAGCGGGTGGTCATCTCCTCCGCCATTTTGGGCAAGGCCCCCAAGAGCGCGGGCGGCGGCGGCAGCGCGCCGAAAAAGCCGGCCCCCATCACCGGCGTGCGCAAAAAGACCATCTTCCGGGAGGGCGACGCGCAGGAGCGCGTGGACGCGCTGGTGGCGGCGCTCAAGAAGGACGGGTACGACTTCACCGTGGGCATCCCCATGGACACGCCGATCGCCCAGGCCGAGCGGGTGGTATCCGCCGGCAAGGGCATCGGTCCCAAGGAGAACATGAAGCTCATCGAGGACCTGGCCAAGGCCGCCGGCGCCGCCGTGGGCTCCAGCCGTCCCGTGGCCGAGACGCTGAAATATGTGCCGCTGAACCGGTATGTGGGCATGTCCGGCCAGAAGTTCACCGGCAACCTCTATATCGCCTGCGGCATCTCCGGCGCTATCCAGCACTTGAAGGGCATCAAGGACGCCAGCACCATCGTGGCCATCAACACCAACGCCGGCGCGCCGATCTTCAAAAACTGCGATTACGGCATCGTGGGGGACGTGAACGAGATACTGCCGCTGCTGACAGCGGCTCTGGACACCGGCGAGAAAAAGCCCGCCGGGCCTATGGTCAAGATCAAGCGGCCAGCGCCGCCTAAGGCCGAGCCCATCGGTCCCCGGTATGTGTGCGGCGGGTGCGGCTATGAGTATATCCCCGAGAAGGGCGATCCGGACGCCGAGGTGGCCCCCGGCACGGTGTTCGATAAGCTGCCCGAGGGGTGGGTCTGCCCCGAGTGCGGCGAGGGCAAAGAACAGTTCATCCAGGCGTGAGTACGGAAAGGAGAGACGAGCATGCATTGCGTAAGAGAAGTTACCGATAAGCTTTACTGGGTGGGCGCCAACGACCACCGCCTGACCCTGTTTGAGAACATCCACCCCATCCCCAAGGGCGTCAGCTACAACGCCTACCTGCTGCTGGACGAGAAGACCGTCCTGTTCGACACGGTGGACTGGTCCGCCTGCCGGCAGCTTTTGCAGAACATGGAATACCTGCTGGGGGACCGGCCTCTGGACTACCTGCTGATCAACCACATGGAGCCGGACCACGCCGCCACCATCGAGGAAGTGCTGCTGCGCTGGCCTGACGTGAAGATCATCTCCAACGACAAGGCGTTTCTGCTCATGCGCCAGTTCGGCTTCCACGTGGACAGCCACGAGCTGATATCCGTGAAGGAAGGGGACACCTTCTCCTTCGGCGCGCACACCGTCACCTTCGTGGCGGCACCTATGGTCCACTGGCCCGAGGCCATGGTCACCTTTGACACCACCAACGGGGTGCTGTTCTCCGCCGACGCCTTCGGCTCCTTCATCGCTCTGGACGGCAAGCTCTTTGCCGACGAGGTGAACTTCGACCGGGACTGGCTGGACGAGGCGCGCCGGTATCTGACCAACATCGTGGGCAAGTACGGCCCCCACGTGCAGCTTCTTCTGGGCAAGGCGGCGGGGATACTGGACCAGATCAAATTCGTCTGCCCGCTGCATGGGCCGGTGTGGCGCAAGGACCTGGGGTACCTCATCGACAAGTACGACAAGTGGAGCCGCTATGAGCCGGAGGAAAAAGGCGTGCTGATCGTGTACGCGTCCATGTACGGCAACACCGAGGCCGCCGCCCAGTGCCTGGCGTCCAAGCTGTGCGAGAAGGGCATGACCAACGTGGCGGTGTACGACGTGTCCAACACCCATGTGAGCTACCTGATCGCCGAGGCGTTTAAATACAGCCACATCGTCCTGGCCAGCGTGACCTATAACCTGGGCATCTATCCCGTGATGCACAACTTCCTCATGGATATGAAGGCGCTGAACCTGCAAAACCGGACCTTCGCCATCATCGAGAACGGCTCCTGGGCCGTCAAGTCCGGCGACCTCATGAGCGCGTTCATCACCGACCAGCTCAAGAATATGACGCTTCTCAACGAGCGGCTGAGCCTGGCATCTTCCCTCAATGAGAGCAAGGCTACGGAGCTTGAAAACCTGGCCGACGCGCTGATAGAATCGGTCAACGCGTAACAGTCCCTGACAACTGAGATCACCCCCCGGCTGCGGCCGGGGGGTCGTTTATTGCCGGCGGTGCATCAAATCTTCCGGCATTGGCAACACTATCTTCGCCTGACAAGACGAAACGAGAGGGGATAGTCCGTTGCAATGCAAAGTGGAGATCTGCGGCGTGAATACTGCCAGGCTGAAGGTACTGAAAAACGAGGAAACGAGACAGCTTCTGGTAAAGGCCAAGGCCGGGGACATGCAGGCGCGGGAGGAGCTGATCAGCGGCAATCTCCGGCTGGTACTGAGCGTGATACAGAAATTTTCCGGCCGCGGGGAGAATGTGGACGACCTTTTCCAGGTGGGCTGCATCGGCCTTATCAAGGCCATCGACAACTTCGACATCACCCAGGACGTGCGCTTTTCCACCTACGGGGTGCCGATGATATCGGGGGAGATACGCCGGTATCTGCGGGACAACAGCGCTCTGCGGGTGAGCAGGTCCCTGCGGGACACGGCCTACCGGGTCATCCAGGCCAAGGAAAATTATATCAACGAGCACCAGCGGGAGCCGTCGGTGGAGGATATCGCAAAGCTGCTGGACCTGGAGGTCAGCGAGGTGGTCATGGCGCTGGACGCCATATCCGACCCGGTGAGCCTGTTCGAGCCGGTGTACTC
This sequence comes from uncultured Oscillospiraceae bacterium, assembly GCA_947625845.1. Taxonomy (GTDB): domain Bacteria; phylum Bacillota; class Clostridia; order Oscillospirales; family Oscillospiraceae; genus CAJOIG01. The sequence continues at coordinate 3,762 of CANQQB010000069.1, read as the reverse complement.
GGACGCGGGGGAGAGCGTGGCCGTCATGGACCAGATCGGCGACAGCAAGAATACGGACGCGGCGTGGCTGGAGCGTATCGCGCTCAGCGAGGCGGTGGACAAGCTGGGTGCGCGGGAAAAGCGGATACTGTCCATGCGGTTTTTCGAGGGCCGGACCCAGATGGAGGTGGCCTCGGCCATCGGCATCAGCCAGGCACAGGTGTCCAGGCTGGAAAAAAACGCCGTGGGCCAGATCAAAAAAGCCCTGTGGCAATGACAGGAAGGCTCCGACCGGCATTGCCGGTCGGAGCCAAAGTCTGTCAAAGAACTCCCCGAATTGGGGAGTTTTTGGTATAATGGGGGGAAGAGAGTATGTGTGAGGAGGGTAAAGAGATGGACGAGTGGAGAAAAGACGCGCGGCGGGATGTGGTGATCACGGACATAGACACGCTGGTGCCGGAAGACCATCTACCATATTCAAATTACCCCTTCCTTTTTCTGCGCTTTTATTTGCAGCCAATCCAGTACGTAGCGGATGTGCTCGCCCCAGAAATACCAGTCGTGGATGCCCGGTCCGTCCTCATAGAACACATCAGCTCCCGCCTCCTTCAGTGCCAGCGCCAGCGCCCGGTCTGCGTCGAGAAGCCGGTCCTCCGTGCCGCAGGTCACATAGAAGTCCGGGAAATGATCGACACCATCTTTCTTGTTCCGTTTCTGAATGGCACGGATGAGATACCGGGGATTGCGGTCGGTGTTTTCCATCTTGTCCAGGTCGCCGAAGCACTGCAGCTCCCCGATGGTATTGCCGTCGCCCATGGCCTTTTCCCTGGGCCACTCAAAGAAGTGTACCGCCGCGGACAGCATAGCCACCTTGCTGAAGGTATCGCAGTATTTCAGTCCGTTCCGGCAGGCGCCGTAGCCGCCCATGGAGAGCCCACCGATGAAAGTATCCTCCCGCCTGTGGGACAGGGGGAACATCTCCCGGGTCACCTCCACCAGCTCCCGGCCGACGTACTCACCGAAGTCGCCGTAGCAGCCGTCCTTGACCGGGACATCCAGATAAAAGGAGTTCTCTCCGGAGGGAAGCACTACCGCGAGGCCCATCTCCTCCGCCCACAGCCGGATCCTGGTGTTATACAGCCACGCGCTGGCGTTGTCCGTCAGGCCGTGGAGCAGATACAGCGTGGGATAAGGCGCTTTGAATCGTTCCGTGGGCAGGATCGCCTTGAACGACACCACCCGCTTCAACGTCTCCGAATGAAATTCTACCTGCAAAACTGCCATTGTGATTCTTCTCCTTTCTCAGACTACGTTTCCGGCCTTTTGCTTGCCGTTCTGGGCCATGACGCCTACCAAGGCGTGGGGCACATACAGTTCCTCCAAGTATTCTATCTCGTCCGGGGTCAGCGCCAGGTCCACGGCTCTGGCCGCGCCCTCCACATGGGAGAACTTCGTCGCGCCCACCACCGGCGATGTCACCTTGGTCAGCAGCCACGCCAGGGACACCTCCGTCATGGACACGCCCCGCTTGTCTGCGATCTCCGCCACACGGGCGATGATCTTCCCATCGGCCTCCGCCGTGGCGTCATACTTGAATTTGGCGTAGGCGTCCTGCTCCAAACGCTTGCTTGTCTCGCCGGGGTGCTTGGACAGCCGCCCGCTGGCCAGGGCGCTGTAGGGCGTCATGGCGATGTTCTGGTCGGCGCAGAAAGGGGCCATCTCCCGCTCCTCCTCCCGTGCCAGCAGATTGTAGTGGGTCTGGACGGACACGAATTCCGTCAGGCCATTCTCCCGCGCGTAAAAGTTGGCCTTAGCCAGCTGCCAGGCGAAGCAGTTGGAGATGCCGATTGCCCGGACTTTGCCCGCTTTCACCGCACGGTCCAGTCCCTCCATGATCTCCTCCATGGGCGTGTGGTAGTCCCACATGTGATAGATGTACAGGTCCACATAGTCCATGCCGAGGTTTTTTAAGCTCTGGTCCAGGTAATTTTCGATGTGCTTCTGCCCGGTGACGCCAGCGTCGATCTCCTGCTGGGTCCGGGGCGTGAACTTGGTGGCGAGCACATAATCGTCCCGCCTGGCCAGCTCCCGCAGGGCCTTGCCCACATACTGTTCGCTGGTGCCATTCTGATAGGCGATGGCGGTGTCAAAGAAATTGACGCCCAGGTCCAAACCGTGTTTAATGATGTCTTTTGTCTCGGCCTCGCCCACCGTCCAGCTGTGCTGCCCCGTGGCGGCGTTGCCAAAGCCCATGCACCCCATGCAGATGCGGGATACGGTCAGGTCGGATTTTCCCAGTTTCGTGTACTTCATTTTTCGCCTCCCAAAAGCCGCTTCACACAGTTGTAAGTGATCTCATATATGGACAGGAACACGTAATTGACCCCCGCCTCCTCCATGGCTGTCCGCTGCTTTTCGTTGACGAAGGTGTAGGGATAGATGCCGAACATGAACGGGAAAAAGGTGTAGATGAAGTCCTGCTTTTCCTCCTGGGACATCTGCGGGAAAAACTTATCCAGGCACGCCCGAACGGTCTGCAGGGACCGACCATAGACCGTTTTGAACTCCTTGAGCCGCTCCGGGCGGCTGCCCGTCTCCATGTCGTAGTGGTTCATGCTCATGATCTTCAAAAGCTGGGCCCGCTTTTCCAGCGTCCGGGCGAATTTGTCCGCAAACGCCTCTTTGGTAAGGGCGTCGTTTTCCTCCATCATCGTGCCCAGGTCCGCTATCCACAGCTCATATTCCCGTTGCAGCAGGGCCAGGAAGATCTCTTCTTTCGTCTGGAAGTAGTTGTAAATGGACGTGCGGGTGAAACTGGTGGCCGCGCTTATGTCCTTCATGGTGATCTCTTTGAAGCCCATGGTCTGGTAAAGCGCTTCGCAGGCGTTTATGATCTCCTCTTTCCGGGCGTTCGTCAGCTCCGGCGATCCCTTCGGCATTTTTCGGCCTCCTTATTTTTCCGGCTTAAACGACAGACATTTGGCGAGCACGTCGCACTCCAGGGTGAGCGGCGAATCGCCGATGACCGTGATGGGCATGGGGTACAAAGCCAATTTGGAACCAATGTTCTTTTTCACGGGTTCAATGCCTCCATTTCTGTTCTGACATATTGTCAGAACAGAATATAGCACTATTCTGACGCAGTGTCAATATAGAATTTCAAATCACCTTGAACCGCTTCCATTTCCCGGACCTTTGCCTTGCCAGGAACACCGCCGCCCGCACGGTCCAGTCCGCCGCCATGGCGAAGGCGATGCCGATCACGCCCATATGCAGCGTCAGCCCCAAGAGGTACGACAGCACCAGCCGGCAGCCCAACGTGGACGCCACGGACACGATCATGGTGTACTTCACGTCCCCCGCCGCCCGCAGGCCGGAGCTCAAGCCCCCGCTGAACGGGAAGGCGAAGGCGTTGAACACATTGTGTATCACCACCAGCTGGAACACCAGCTTTTTCGTCTCCGGCTCCAGGGCGTAGACCCGCATGAAAAGCGGCGTGGCCGCCAGGATGAGCCCGTTCCAAACGACAGATATGGCCACCGTAAGCCGGTTCAGCTTTTTGAGATACGCCGCCGCGGCGTCCGTATCCCCCGCGCCCATGCACCGGCCTATGACCGTGATATACACCGGCCCCATAGCCACCCCGGCCAGCGCCGCCAGGGACCAGATGCTCTGCGCCACGCCGTTGGCCGCGATCTGATAAGTCCCGAACAGGGCCACGATGCTGCTCAGCGCCACCTTCACCAGCTGGAAGATGCCGTTTTCCGCCCCGTTGGGCACGGC
>CANQQB010000068.1 GCA_947625845.1 uncultured Oscillospiraceae bacterium | reverse complement strand
GAATGGCCACCGTGTCGGTGAACACCCCCGTCCCGTCGGCGCAGCCCAGCTCTTTGGCCTTTTCGGAGGCGTCCGCCGTATAGGTCTGAACGCCCGGCTCGGCGCAGGCGGGCGCTTTCGTCACCGCCGAAGCGACGTCCACCGTCACGGTCTGTTTGTGCGCCGCGTTCCGCGCGCAGGTGAACGTCACCGTCGCCCGGGTGTGATCCGCCGCCAACCGGACCGCGCCTTTCCAGATGTGGCCCGTCGCGTCCAGGGAGACGGTCTTCCTGTCGGTGTACGTCTCGATGCCTATGTTGATCGTGGCCGTATAGGTCCGGCTGCCGGCCTGGGTACAGGTGGCCGGCGTCTCGCTGGCGACGGTCGGCTTCAGGTCCAGCTTTATCAGCTCGCCCCCGTCCCGCAGGGGCAGGACAAGGGTGGCGGCCGTCCCGTCTTCGGACCAGACCCAGACCGCCCTGCTCTTGTCAAAGTCGGTCAGCTCCCGGAGCGCGCCGTCCCGGATGACGTACAGGCTTTCCGAGTGGGTCGTCGCCACCCGTATCAGGCCGTTTTCATCGGCCTGCGCCTTGGACAGGTAAGCGTACAGGTACGGGTCATACTCGTGCGCGAAGTGGCCCATGGGCAGCCAGGTTTTGCCGCCGATGGTAACGGACAGGCCGTTGTAGTTTGCAAACCGCAGCAGATAGACCGGGTTCCCGTCCGCGTCCACGGGCTTTGGGTCGATCTTTCCGTTCACGGCCTTCACCGAGCCGCCGGCGATGGTCACCCGGTCAACGCTCGCGTATGCCCCGGAGCCTATGTCCGCGGCGGACGAGCCGGCGGCGGCCGTCACCGTACCGCCGTTGATGGTCACGGTGTCAACGCTCCCGTAGGCCCCGGAGCCAATGCCCGCGCCGCCGCCGTTGCCGGTGGCCGTCACCACGCCGTCGTGGATGGTCACCGTGGCGCTGGAGTAGTTATTCCCGGAGCCGATGCCCGCGCCGCCGCCGTTGCCGGTGGCCGTCACCGTGCCGCCGTTGATGACCACCGTGGCGGTGGACCAGGCATAGTTCACGGAATCTCCGGCGCCGATGCCCGCGCCGCCGCTCTCTCTGCTGTTGCCCGTCACCGAGCCGCCGACGGCCGTCACCGTGCCGCCGTTGATGGTCACCGTGGCGCTGGAGCCGGAGAGCCCGGCGCCGATGCCCGGACAGCCGTTGGTGCCGTTGGCCGTTATCTCGCCGCCGTTGATGACCACCGTGGCGCTGGAATTTTCATCACCGGAGCCGATGGCCGCGGCGTCTGTCCAGCCGTTGGCGTTGACCGTGCCGCCGTTGATGGTCACCGTGGCGGTGCAGTTGTTTTTCCCGGAGCCGATGGCCGCGCCGCCAAAACCGCCGGTGGCGTTGACCACGCCGCCGTTGATGGTCACCGTGGCGCTGGAGGAATAACATTCGGAGCCGATGGCCGCGCTGTACCCGCTGCCGCCGGCAGTGATCACGCCGCCGTTGATGACCACCGTGGCGCCGTTGCCGCCGATGGCCGCGCCGCCATTGGGGTGCGCCGTCACCTGGCCGCCGTTGATGGTCACCGTCGCGCCGTCGCCGCCGACGGCCGTGCGCACGGTAGTGGCCCCGGCCTCCAGCATGCCGTCGCTGTATGGGTCCTCCCCGCCGCCCCAGATGGTCAGGCTCCCGCCGTCAACGCAGTTAACGCCGCTGTTGACCTTCATGTGCGCCCCGTTGGGCAGGATGAGATTCGCCGCGCCGTTTATCCGCACCTGGGGCACCGGCGTCCAGCCCTCGACCACGTACCAGCCGTCGGTCCACTCCGTGACGCTGTCGGTCACCAGCGTGACGTTTTCGGCCGTCTTCTTCGCCTTCGCGGCCGGGTCATAGTACTCCGCCGTCTTTGCCACAGGGTCATAGTATTGCATGCTGACGCTCTCGAATTTGTTCGTTTCCTCGTTCAGCCGGAACTTCTCGATCGCCCTGGACCCGACGGCCACGCTCGCCGCGCCGTCTATGCCGTGCAGATACATATAAAGCTTCGTGTCGCCGTCCACGGCCGCGTGGTTGACGCCGCTCCAGACCGCGCCGTTCACGGTGACGGTCTCGCTGTCGGGATTGGAAAGCTCCAGCAGATAGACCGGCTCGCCGTTTCCGTCCACCGGCTCGGGGTACATGCTCCCGGCCTTCACCGAGCCGCCGGTGATGGTCAGCTTGTTCGCCCCATAGTTGTAATTAAATCCGCTGACCTGCCCCTGGCCCAGGTCCATGGCGCCTTTGCCGCCGCTCACGGCCGTGACCGCGCCGCCGCTGACGGTCACCTTGGCGTACGCGTTCTGCCCGGAACCGACGCCCGCGCCGCCGTCGCTGTTGCCGGTCGCCTTCACCGCGCCGCCGCTGATGTTCACCGTGACGTCGGAGTTATACCCGGAACCGACGCCCGCGCTGCCCCAGCCGCCGGTGGCCGTTATCTGGCCGCCGCTGATGTTCACCGTGGCGTTGGACCAGCTGTACCCGGCGCCGATGCCCGCGCTGCCCCAGCCGCCGGTGGCCGTTATCTGGCCGCCGGTGATGTTCACCGTGGCGTTGGAGTTGCTGTACCCGGAGCCGATGCCCGCGGCATTGCCGCCGCCGGTGGCGTTGACCACGCCGCCGTTGATGGTCACGGTGGCGTTGGAGTTGACATAGGCTGAGCCGATGGCCGCGCCGCCGTCGCCGCCGGTGGCCGTCACCACGCCGCCGTTGATGGTCACCGTGACGGTGGACCCGTTCTCCCTGCCGCCGATGCCCGCGCACAGATAGTCTGCGCCGTTGACGGTCAGCGCGCCGTCCTGGCGATAGTCGCTGTTGCCGCCCCATATGGTCAGGCTCCCGCCGTTCTGGACGGAGACGCCCCGCTCGACCGTCAGGCTCATCATGCTGGGCAGGATCAAATTCACGTCGCCTGCGACCGTGACCCGCTCCACGGTCACCGCGCCGTCCACCGCGTACCAGCCGCTTGTCCATTCCGTGACGCCATCCGTCACCAGCGTGACGTTCTCGGCCGTCTTCTTTGTCTTCGCGACGGGGTCGTAGTATTCCGCCGTCCCGGTGTCCGGATGGAAGTAGACCTCGCCCGCGTATTCATACAGCTTCTCCTGGCTGTTCAGCCTGTACCGCCGAGGCGTCTGGCTCCCCAGGGTCACGTCCACGGTCTGCTCGGACAGATACATGTAAAGATCCGTGTCGCCGTCCGCGGCCGCGTTGTTGTTGACGCCCCAGGGCTTGCCGTCCACGGCGACGGTCTCGCCGGCCGTATTGGAGATCTTCAGCAGATAGACCAGCGCCCCGGTCCCGTCCACAGGCTGAGGCGATATGCTGCCCTTCACCGAGCCGCCGTTGATGGTCACCGTGACATCGTTGAACCCGGCCCCCTCGCCGATGCCCGCCATGCCGCGGCTGGCGGCCGCGATCGCGCCGCCGTTGATGGTCACCGTGGCGCTGGAGTTGGTCATCCCGGTGCCGATGCCCGGCGCGCCGTTGCCGCCGGTGGCCGTGACCGCGCCGCCGTTGATGGTCACGATCGCGTTCCCCCCGTTGGACGCGCTGCCGATGCCCGCCGCACGCGCGCCGCCGGTGGCCTTCACCGTGCCGCCGTTGATGGTCACATTTTTCGTCTCCAAGGCGCCATGGCCGCTGGGAGCGGCGGCGCAGCCGATGCCCGCGCCATTGCCGCCGCCGGTGGCCGTGACCACGCCGCCGTTGATGGTCACCGTCCCGGCGCCGATGCCCGCGGCGCCCGTGCCGCCGGTGGCCGTCACCACGCCGCCATAGACGGTCACACTGGTCTCGCTCCCGCCGCCGATGCCCGAGCCGGCGACCGTCAGCGTGCCGTCATTGCGGCAGTTCCTCTCGCTGCCCCAGACGGTCAGGCCCAGATCGAAGCTGAACCCCAGCTCGATGGAAATGCCCCCGTTGACCGTCAGGCTCGACCCCTTGGGCAGGACCAGATTGGCGTCGCCGTTGATCGTGACCCGGTCTATGGTCACCGCGCCCTCGACCACGTACCAGCCGCTGGACCACTCCGTGATGTCGTCCGTCAGGCGCGTGAAGTACGTGAGCTTCTGCTCCGACCCCGAGCGGGGGTCGTAGTATGTCACGGCCTCGTCCTCGTCGGCCGTCTCAGGCTCCTCCTCCGAAGCCTCCGGCTCCGCCGTGCTCTCCGGGGCCGGCTCCTCCGTCGCCTCCGGTTCGACCGTGATCTCCGGTTCGACCGTGACCTCCGGCTCGACCGTGATCTCCGGTTCGACCGTGACCTCCGGCTCAGCCGTGATCTCCGGTTCGACCGTGACCTCCGGCTCAGCCGTGACCTCCGACTCCACCGTGACCTCCGGTTCAACCGTGACCTCCGGCTCAGCCGTGACCTCCGGCTCCACCGTGGCCGCCGGTTCAACCGTGACCTCCGGCTCGTCCGTGACCTCCGGCTCGTCCGTGACCTCCGGTTCGTCCGACGCGAACGCCGTCGCCGTCAGACTGCCAAAGGCGAGCACGACCGCCAAAAACACCGCTATGATCCGCTTTGTCATCTTCATGCCAGGTCCCTCCTTGCGATATTACAAGCGTGCATAACATCACCAATTCTGGGAACAACATAACAAATCCTTGCGCCATATGTCAATATCTCTGTCCTGAAATGCAGAAATCACGACCTGAATTGCATGTTTTCCGCTAAAAAGCCCCCCTTGTCAAAGGGGGTGCCCGCCATCGGCGGGCGGGGGGATTGCCCCCTCGCGCCGCAGCGCGGCCCCCTCTGACGAGGGGGCTGTCAGCGCTTCGCGCTGACTGAGGGAGAGATATTTTGATCGCGCCGCAGGCGCACATTATTGACGGCCCCCCTGTGCAAGGGGGGCTGTCAGCGCTTCGCGCTGACTGGAGGGTTGTCACCCTCGCGCCGCAGCGCGGCCCCCTCTGATGGGCGTGCTTCGTAAGACAGTATGACCCCGAAAAAACGAACATCTGGCAACTGCCTTACGGAATTGGAATTTAACAACAGACAGCGGATGGTGCTAAATTGCGCCGTCCGCTGTCTGCTTTGAATTGCTTAAAAACTTTGAAGCACGTCACGCAATAGAACCCGGATTTCGAGGGGTGCCGTATAGTATCATTCCCCCTCAACTTTTACGATCTGGACCCGTTGCGCCGCAAGGGATTCAGAAGCTCTAAAGCGTGACATAGGACCCCATGAACTCATGGCATTACAAGTACCGCGATAAGTAATTAAAAACTTTGAAGCATGTGACGCAATGGACCCCTACTTTTGAAGGATGCCGTATAGTATCATTACCCCCCTGACTTTGACGCTCTGAAAGTCTTGCACCGCAAGGGGTCTGACTGGCCAAAAGCGTCACATCGAACCCTCGTTTTCACTTGGCCGTACATATGGCGGCAAATGCTTAAATATTTTTAAGCATGTCCGCATATAGACCCTGGTTTTCCAGTGTCGCCATATACTACCATTACCCCCCTACATTTGCCGCGTTCAACCCCTTGCGGCAGAACGGGTCCAAGGCACTTAAATGCGGACATCGATCCCTGATATATGAGGCAAGGAACAGATACCATGAGAGGAGCGACAGCAGAAATGGCTGTCGCTCCGCTTACAGACAGGGAGAGTGGAAGCGGGCGGGGCTGTCAATGGCGGCTCGGAGAGCCGTTCATCTTGACCATTGACAGCAACGGCAGCTTCTGCTATGGATACTTGTACTGGAAACGTGGCCGGGGCGGTGGAGCAGGCTCGTCATTGAACACCGCCTCCATTTTGCTGCACATCCCGGTCTGACCATGCATGCTTCGACGGGACGGAAGAGAGACCGTTTCCTTCTCTCCCCGGTCGGTGTCCTCAGGGGTTCTCACAAAAACCGCTTGCATTGCTCACTTTGGCGCGCTATAATGGCATAAACGGAATAACAAAGGCGGGACTTGGAGCGATAGCGACACTCCAAGCCCCTATGCAGGAGAATGGTGGTCTCCTACACAGCAATAATGCGCCCAAGGCACATTATACTTTTTCCCGGTTGCTTTGACAAGGGGAAAAGGTTACCGCTTTGTGTTGTGTTGTGCGCGGTGTGGGGAACAGGCCCTGCACCGCTTTTGTTGTTCCGGCAGGAAAGCTCGGGGGCGTGAGAGCGTCCCCCGGGCCGACCCTGTCGTGATGACAAATGAAAGGAAGGCACGAACCATGGCAAAGCGCGGCATATGTCTTCTCCTGGCGGTTTTGTCGGTACTGTCCCTGGCGGTACCGGCATTCGCCGAGGGGGAGGTCGTTGCGACCGAGGAACCGGTTGTAACGGAAGAGCCCGTGGAGGCGGCGGAGGTCGTCGAAACGGAGGAGGAACCGGTCGAGGAACCGGAGGAAGCGCCGGAACCGGAGGCCCCAGTAGACGAGCCCGTGCCCGCGGCGGAGTCCGGCACCTGCGGCAACGGTGTGACCTATACCCTGACGGACGACGGCGTTCTGACCGTCTCTGGCAATGGGGCGATTGAAACCGGCGCGTTTGAGGAAGGGATGACATCAATACGGTCGTCATCGAAAACGGCGTGACCAACATCGGGCTTGGCGCGTTTGAGCGCTGCACGTCTCTGGCCAGCGTGACGATCCCGGCCAGCGTGACCACTATCGGGGGTTTTGCGTTTTCCAGCTGCACGTCCCTGACCGATATGACGATCCAGAACGGCGTGACCAGCATCGGGGAGGCTGCCTTTCAAGGCTGCAAAGGTCTGACAAATATAACGCTCCCAGCCAGTATGACCGAGATCGGAAAGGTTGTGTTTAATGCGCCCAACTTAACAGATATCTATGTGGACAGCAGCAGCAAAAGCTATACCTCTGTGGACGGCGTGTTGTTCAGTCTGGATATGACAGAAGTAGTTTGCTATCCGCAGGGTAAGCCGGCGGTTTCCTATGATATTCCAAAGACGGTCAAGACGATTGACGACTCAGCTTTTATGAGTTGCCGCCAATTGCGGCGGATCACGATCCCTGACGGCGTGACCACCATTGGAGAGTTGGCGTTTAGTGGCTGCACGTCTCTGACCAGCATGACAATCCCGGACGGCGTGACCAGCATTGGGCTCGAGGCGTTTTACGACTGCACGGCCTTGACCAGCGTGACGATCCCGGCCAGCGTGACCACCATCGGGGAAGATGCGTTTGACGCCTGCGATTCGCTGACCATCCGGGGCCACGCCAACTCCGCCGCGCAAAGGTATGCCGAGGAAAATTTCATCTCGTTCGTGGACCTGGAGGCGTCGCCCTCCGGCTCCTGCGGCGAGAATATCCAATGGTCTTTTTCCGACGGTACGCTGACCATTTCCGGAACCGGGCTGATGGAGGAGCCTGGTTATCAACCTCCGGATAAGCCGCCCTGGTACGCTTACCACTCGCTGATCACGAAGGTCGAGATCATGCCAGGTGTGACCAGTATCAGGGACTTCGCGTTTATGGATTGTGAGCAGTTGCAAAGCGTGACGATCCCGGCCAGTGTGACCAGCATCGGGACGCAGGCGTTTTTCTACTGCACGTCGTTGCCGAGCGTGACGATCCCGGACAGCGTGACCAGCATTGGGAACGGAGTGTTTAGCTACTGCACGTCACTGGCCGACGTGACGCTCCCGGACAGTGTGACCGAGATCGGGGAAACCGCCTTTGAGCGCACACCCTGGCTGGCGAATATAGTTTGGCTGATCCGGAACGGTACGCTTTACGCCTACGGCGGTCCTGGGGGGAACGTGACGATCCCGAAAGGCGTCACCACCATCGGGCAGCGGGCGTTTTCCGAGTGTGAGCAGCTGCAAAGCGTGACGATCCCGGAGGGCGTCACCACCATCAAGTACGGTGCGTTTATGAACTGCACATCGCTGGCCGATGTGGTGCTCCCGGACAGCGTGACCAGTGTGGGGATGAGTGCCTTTGCCGGTACGCCGTGGCTGGCAAAGATCGGCTTTTTGGTCGTAAATGGTACGCTCGTCGCCTATGGCGGCTCCGGAGGGAGTGTGACGATCCCGGAAGGCGTGACCAGTATTGGGCAGATGGTGTTTGCCGACTGCACGACGCTGACCAGCGTAACGATCCCGGAGGGCGTCATCAGCATCGAGTACGGTGCGTTTATGAACTGCACATCGCTGACCGATGTGACGCTCCCGGACAGCTTGATCAGCGTGGGGACAGATGCCTTTGCCGGTACGCCGTGGCTGAAGAATACCGACTACTTGGTCGTGAACGGCAGGCTCATCACTTATGGCGGCCCCGGAGGGAACGTGACGATCCCCGACGGCGTGACCAGTATTGGGCAGATGGTGTTTGCCGACTGCGCGACGCTGACCAGCGTAACGATCCCGGAGGGCGTCATCAGCATTGAGTACGGTGCGTTTATGAACTGCACGTCGCTGAGCGATATGACGATCGCGGACGGCGTCACCACCATTGGGCCAGCTGCGTTTTCCGGCTGCACGTCGCTGACCGATGTGACGATCCCGGGCAGCGTGACCTTTATCGGGCCGAACGCCTTTTCTGGCACACCCTGGCTGACGAATAAAGTCTGGTTGATTCACAACGGCAAGCTTTACGCATACGGCGGCCACGAGGAGAATGTGACGATCCCCGACGGTGTGACTAGCGTCGGCTCCGGCGCGTTCCTTGGCCGAGCATCACTGAAGGGTGTGACGATCCCGGAGAGCGTTTTCAGTATTGAGGAGGGTGCATTTTCGTATTGCACATCGCTGACGGATGTGACGCTCCCGGACAGTGTGACCTTCATCGGACCGAACGCCTTTGCCGGCACACCCTGGCTGACGAATAAGGTCTGGCTGATCCACAACGGTACGCTTTACGCCTACGGCGGCCCCGGGGGGAACGTAACGCTCCCGGATGGCGCGACCAGCATTGGGCAGATGGCGTTTTCCGGTTGCACGACGCTGACCGGCGTGACGATCCCGGAGAGTGTCACCAGCATCGAATACGGTGCGTTTATGAACTGCACATCGCTGACCGATGTGACGATCCCGGATAGCGTGACTTATATCGGTGGGGCTGCCTTTACTAACACACCCTGGCTGGCGGATAAAGTCTGGCTGATCCGGAACGGTACGCTCATCGCCTATGGCGGTCCCGGAGGGAGCGCGACGATCCCGAATGGCGTGACCAGCATCGGGCAATATGCGTTTATGAACTGCACGACGCTGACCAGTGTGACGATCCCGGATGGCGTCGCCAGCATCGAGTACGGCGCGTTTATGAACTGCACATCGCTGGAGAGTGTGACGTTCCCGGCCAGCGTGACCAGCATCGGGTATATGGCGTTCGAGGGTACGCCCTGGCTGAAAGCGATGGGTGATCTTCCCGTGGTGAATGGCATCCTGCTTTGTTATCAGGGCACAGCTGACAGTGTGACGATCCCGGAGGGTGTGACCAGCATCGGGTCTGAAGCGTTTTTCGGCCGCACATCGCTGACCGGCGTGACGCTCCCGGAGAGCTTGACCAGCATCGAGACCGCCGCATTTGCCAACTGCATGTCGCTGAAGAGCGTGACGCTCCCGGAGAGTTTGACCAACATCGGGACCGCCGCATTTTCTAACTGCGCGTCGCTGGAGAGCGTAACGGTCCCTGCCAGCGTGGCCCGCATCGGTCTGTATGCGTTTGCCCACTGCAGCCGGCTGGCGAGCATAACGATCCTGAATCCAAAGTGCGTGATCCCGTCTGAGACTGCTGATGAGGATGGTGCGCTGGGCGTTCCCGGGACCACCACGGTCTATGGCCACGAGGGCTCTACGGCGCAGGCATATGCCGCCGCGCATAAATATGCGTTCCAGCTGTTGGGCAGCGCGCCCACGCCCACCGACACCCCCGAGCCCACGGCCACGCCTGTGCCCGACCCCACGGATACCCCCGTGCCCACGGCTACCCCTGTGCCCGAGCTTGCCGCGCCGACCGTAACCATCAGCCAGGTTTCCGACGGCATCAAAGTGACCTGGAACGCTATAGAAGGCTCTCCCCGCTACATGGTCTACTACAAGGAAGGCGGCGGCGGCTGGAAGCAGATCGGCACCACCACCAGCACCACCTACACCCGCAAAGCCGCCAACCTCAAGAGCGGCGCGACTTATCAATTCACCGTCCGCTGCTGCGCCAACGACAAAAAGACCCTGCTTGGGCCCTATAAGGCCAGCAACAGCATCACGTACATCACTACCCTTGCCGCGCCCACGGTGACCATCAGCCAGGTATCCGACGGCATCAAGGTCAGCTGGAACAAGATCGACAGCGCACCCCGGTATATGGTATATTACAAAGAAAACGGCGGTGGCTGGAAGAAGATCGGCACCACCACCAGCACAACCTATACCCGTGCGGCGAAGTATCTGAAAAACGGCGTCACTTACCAATTCACGGTCCGCTGCTGTGCCAACGACAAGAAAACGCTGCTCGGGCCGTACAAGGCCAGCAATTCTCTAACATACACCGCCACCGCCCAGCTTGCCGCGCCGACCGTGAAGATCGCCAAAGTGTCCGGCGGCATCAAGGTGTCCTGGAACAAAGTCTCCGGTTCGCCCCGCTACATGGTCTACTACAAAGAGGGCAACGGCGGATGGAAGAAAATAGGGACCACCACCGCCACAAGCTACACCAGAGCGGCCAAGTACCTGAAAAACGGCGTTACCTATCAATTTACGGTCCGCTGCTGCGCCAACGACAAGAAAACCATGTTGAGCACATACAAGGCGAGCAATAGTTTGAACTACAAGAAGTAATACAAATCATCTTGCAACAAGGAGGAAGAACCATGGCAAAGCGCGGCATCTGTCTGCTCCTGGCACTGGCGGCGCTCTTCTCTTTGAGCGCCCCGGCGTTCGCAGAGGAAGAAGTTGTCACAACGGAAGAGCCCGTCGCGACAGAGGAACCGGTGGTCACGGAGGAACCCATCGTGACAGAGGAACCGGTTGTGACGGAGGAACCTGTCACCACGGAAGAACCGGTCGAGGAACCGGAGGTAACGGACGCTCCGGAGGAAACGGCGGAGCCGGAGCCGGCCCTGGCCGCACTGCCTCAGGAGGTGAACGCTGACATCAGCAACGTGAACTGGTCGCTGAGCACCATCGACGGCGGCACGGTCGCGAAAGACTCCTGCGCGGGCAAGACCGTCCTGTTCGTGTTCTACCGCGCCACCATGACCGGCGGGAACGGTATATGCTTCAATTCCAACAGCCTTATCAGCGATTTTGCCGCCTGCGGCTGGACAGGCGCCGACGGGCTGCAGGTGGTGGCGGTGGACGTGGAAAGCAACTCGACAGAGGGTGTACGTGCCTATAAAAATAAGTACGCCCCGAATTGCAGCAGCATCACGTTTACCCACGGGAGCGACGGCCCCTCTCTGCTGGTGAACTTCGAGAGAGCAGCCGGTGTCAATTTCTCCTCGCTGGCCTTTTGTTTTGTCGTAAAGGATAACAAGCTCTATTACGCTTGGGACGCCTGCGCCTCCGCGGCCCCCTGTCAGGCGGCCGTCTCCCAGGTGCTGAACACGGTGACAGAGCCGGACGATCCGGTCACGCCGGAGGATCCGAAGGCGAAGGTGGACGCGATCGTCGCCGCTGGCAGCTATCAGCAGACGGCAGCCCGGTCCATGTTGACCCAGGTCAACGCCCTGCGCACCGGGCCGGACGCCTGGTACTGGAACGAGAGCGACACGGAGAAGGTGACCGTGCCGGGGCTGAAGAGCCTGACCTATGACTACGCCCTGGAGCAGATTGCCATGCGCCGGGCCGCGGAGCTTGTGCTCAACTTCGCCCACACCCGACCGGACGGCAGCAGCTGTTTCACGTTGACCTATAACGGCGTGCGGTCCTGGGCGGAGAACATCGCCTATGGATATACAAGTGTGCAGTCCATGTTCGACGGCTGGGCGGAGGCGGACAAACCGTACAGCGGCCAGGGCCACCGCCGGAATATGCTGAACAGCAGCTATACGTCCATCGGCATCGCGTGTTTCTACTATGAGGGAAGATATTATTGGGTCCAGGAGTTCGGCCAGACCAACTCCGGCATCGCGGACCCCCAGCCTGGGCTGGCGACGCCCTCCGGCAAGCTGCCCAGCGGCCTGGACTGGAAGATCGTGGACGGTGTGCTGACCATATCCGGCAATGGCTCCATGGGAGATCTGGGCAGCGGCGCGCCGTGGAGCGTCAATGACTTTACCGGCGTTGTCATCGAAAACGGCGTGACGGATATAGCCGACAGCGCGTTCAGCGGCTGCGCGGGCATAGAAACCGTGACGATCCCGGACAGTGTGACCAGCATCGGGTCGTGGGCGTTTAGCGGTTGCACCTCTCTGACCAGTATCACGATCCCGGCCAGCGTGACCAGCATCGGGTGGTATGCGTTTGAAGGCTGCGATTCGCTGATTATCTCGGGCTATGCCAACTCCGCCGCGCAGAAGTACGCCGAAGAGAATTCGATCCGGTTTGTGGCCCTGGACGCCGCAATGTCTGGCTCCTGCGGCGAGAACGTCCAGTGGTCTTTTGCCGTGGATACGCTGACCATCTCCGGCGAAGGACCGATGGAGGATTATTTTTGGGACGAGATCCCCTGGCTTGACTGGCGGGATAAAATTCAGAACGTGGACATCCGGACGGGCGTGACCTGCATTGGGGAATGGGCGTTTAGCAGTTGCACGGCCCTGACCGACGTAACGATCCCGGCCAGCGTGACCAGCATCGGAGCGTATGCGTTTACAGGCTGTGGGGCCCTGACCAAAGTGACGATCCCGGCCAGCGTGACCACTATCGGGGCGGAGGCGTTTTCTGGCACAGCCTTGACGAGCGTGACGATCCCGGCCAGCGTGACCACTATTGCGTTCGGGACATTCTCAGGCTGCGCTTCGCTGACCAGTGTGACGATCGAAAACGGCGTGACCACCATTGGGGACAGTGCGTTCGGCAGCTGCCCCTTTAGAAGCGTAACGATCCCGGACAGCGTGACCAGTATCGGAACGTTTGCGTTTTTCCTGTGTGAAAATCTGACCAGTGTGACGATCCCTGCCAGCGTGACCAAAATCGGGGACGGGGCGTTTGCGAACTGCGCTTCACTGACCAGCGTGACGAT
>CANQQB010000067.1 GCA_947625845.1 uncultured Oscillospiraceae bacterium | reverse complement strand
GGGTAGGGAGATTTGAACTCCCACGGTCGCCCACGGGAACCTAAATCCCGCGTGTCTGCCAATTCCACCATACCCGCATGTGCCATACCTCTGCCCGTATGCGCCATACATCTTAATATTATAACATATTTTGCATTTTTCGCAAGCAGAGAACGGGAATTACTGGCAAGCGCGCATTTCCTTGCGTTTTTTTAAAAAAAACCCTTGCATTTCAGACGAGAACGTATTAAAATCAGAAAGACAAGATAGCCAAGGCATGACCAGGGACGCTTTTTCGGAGGCGCTCCCCGTCGTGTGGCGGGGGGACAGACGGCCGAAAAGGCGGAAAGCTCCCGGCTGCCGTTATCTTGGCGGAGTGGTCGCGAGGACGGAAAGAGCAGCATCTTGCCGGCCCCGTGGCTGATTTGCCAGAAATCAAAAATGGAAAGGAAAGGTACAAGATCATGGCAAAACGCAGTTTATCCATGCTCCTGGCGGTACTTATGGTACTGTCGCTGGCTCTGCCCACCTACGCGGCGGAAGAAGAGCCGGTCACGGAGACTACCGCCGAGGTAACGGAACCCACGGCGGAGCCCGTGGCGGAGCTGCCTGTGGAGGAGGAAACTCCTGCACCTGTGGAGGAAACTCCTGAGCAGCCCACAGAGGCTACTGAGGAGCCCGCTCCCGAGGTCCCGGCTGAGCCCGAGCAGCCCACCGAGACTCCCGACGAGCCCGCTGTCGACGAGCCCGCGGTAGACGAGCCTGTCGTTGACGAGCCCGTTATTGACGAGCCTGTGGTCGACGAGCCCGTTATCGACGAGCCCGTGGCGGAGCCCGAGACCGAGGAGCCTGTCGACGAGCCCGCGGCGGAGCCCGAGACGGAGGAGCCTGTCGACGAAGCTCCCGCCGAGGAAGAGGGCGACATCGAGACGACGGACGCGGAGACGGACTATACCGTGGACGCCAGTGGTAACTATACGGTGCTGACCGCGACCGGTCTGTCCGAAGTCGCCGATCTGATCGCCAAGAATAGGAAAGATACGACGTCGACCATAACGCTGGACAATAACGGCAAAACGATCAAGGGCAACCTCACTATCCCCGCGCTGGGCGAGGAGGGCAAGGTCACGCTGAAGCTGAACGGCAAGACGCTGGACGGCACCGTGACCGTGACCAGCGGCGCTGTGGAACTTCAGAGCGACGCGACTGGCGGCAAGATCACTGCCGTGACCGTGAACGCGGGCGGCGTGCTGACCTATGTCGGGGATCACAAGGAATATGTGACCGTCGGCGGTCTGGATGTGGCCGGCCAGGCGAAAGTCGAAGGTCCCGTGAAGGGCAACGTGACCGTGAGAGGCACGGCCCCCGAGGATGAGGACGAATTCAATCTGGAGACGTCGGGCACCAACGCGACGATCGAGGGCACTGTGACCGTCACCAGCGGCGCGGTGAAACTGGGCGGCGCCGTGACGGGCAACGTGGCTGCCAACAGCGGCACTGTGGAGATCGCTGCCGCTATCAGCAACACGAAGGGCACGGCTCTGGCGGTGAGCGGCGCTACGGTCAAGTGGACCAGCGGCAAGATCACCGGCGGCGCGGGCCTGAGCGGCGCCGGCACCGAGCGGACGAAGGGCGCCGTGGTCGTGAGCAGCGGCACGCTGAACATCGATAACACCAATGGTGTCGAGAACAACGGGACCAGCGTCGCCGGCGCGGCGAGTGTGCCGAGCCTGGCCGTGAGCAATGGCACGGTGAACATCAGCAAGGCTGCCCCGTTCGGCGAGAGCAACATGACCGTCTCGCCTATCCAGATCACGGGCGGCACGGTGAATGTGACCAGCACGACCGGAACGGGCACGATCAGTGATGACGGTTCCGTCAGCGATTTCACCGTGAGCGGCGGCACGCTGAACGTGGCGAGCGCTGAGTCGTTCGCAGCAGTGACTTTCAGCGGCACGGTGAAGGTCAGCGGCGAAGGCAAGCTGACCGTTGGTGAAGGCGGCACCGCGAGCGGCGCCGTGACTGTGAGCGGGACCGGCAGCGTCACCGTGAGCGGCGCCGAGAATGAGGCTGTCCCGAATACGCATCTTGGCAAGATCACCGGCGGCGTGACGCTGAGTGAGGGCGGCACGCTGACCGTGAACGATTACGGCGAAGTCAGCAAGACGAGCGGCAACGCTGTGACGGTCAACAGTAAGGCTACCGGCACCGTGACCGTGGACGGCGGCACGATAAGTGCTACCAGCGGCACAGGCGTGGTCCTGAACGGCGGCAAGCTGGAGGTCAAGGACGGCACGGTTTCCGCCACTACGACTGCCATCGCCATCGCCAATGGCGCGAGCGCGAGCGTGTCCGGCCTGAAGGCCGCGGAGCAGGACGCCACCGACATCGATGAGACGCTTCCCCACGGCGTGGTGACCGGCGCGATCACCGTCGCGAAGGGCGGACTGACCGTGGAAGGCGGCAAGATCGGCACGATCTCGGCGACCGACAAGGACGCCAAGGTCGAAATCAAGGAAGGCGTCGTGGGCGCTGATACCGCCACCGCGATCACCCTGACCAAGGGCGAGGCAACCATCTCCGGCGGCAAGGTCCTCGGCGGAACGGCTGGCGCGACCATCGTGGTCGGCAGCAGCGGCGACACCGCGAGCCTGACCGTTAACGGGACGGCTGTGGTCACCGGTAAGGACAAGGCCGCTGTCGAGGTGACCAACGGCTCCGCCACCATCGGCGGCGGCGCGAAGGTCAGCGGCGGCCACACCCAGGCCCGAAGTGAGGGCGACGAGACGGCCGTGGACCTGACCAAGGGCACCGTCACCGTGGCGGATACGGCCGAGGTCCGGGGCGCGACCGCGGGCGGCGCTATCAAAGTAAAGAACGAGAACGGCACCCTGAATGTGAACGGCGGCACGGTCACCGGTATGACGGCGGCCACCGCGGAGGCGGACGAGGCTGCCGGCGCTGGCGACACGATCACTGTTGCCAACGGCAAGGTCAACGTCACCGGCGAGAACGCCAAGGTCATCGGCTCTCAGGCCAGCGGTAAGTCCGCGATCAATATCAGCGGCAAGAAGGCTGTCGTGACCATCAGCGGCGGCGAGGTGAGCAACGTGGGCCAGGCGGCTGTCACTGTCGCCGACGGCGAGGTGGACGTCACCGAAGCGGGCGTCATCACCGGCAAGGACGGCACGGCTCTGGTCGTGACCAGCGGCGAGGCGAACCTCACCGGCGGCGTGGTCGAGACCACCAGCGAGAAGGCTGGTGTTACGGCTATCACTGTGGCTACGGACGGCGAGCTGACCGTGGGCGGCACGGCGGGCGTTAACGCCATCGGCACGAAGATCGCCGCCGCGAACGCGACCGCGATCCAGGTGACCGATACCAAAAATGTTGCGGCCGTGACCATTGGCGAGACCGCAAGTGTCTACGCCGAAAGCGAGCTGGGCACGGCTACCGGCATCAAGATCATTGGCAGTGGCGTTGCCGCCGGCGGAGCGACCGTTGAGGTCGCAGGCGGCACCGTTACGGCTTCCGCTCCCAAGAATGCTGCCATCGGCATCGACGCGGATGACGGGTCGACCGGCGGTCACAGCGTGACTGTCTCCGGCGGCGAGGTCAAGGCCGACGGCTTTGATCCCACTGCCAAGACGGCGAATGGCATCGGCATCAAGGTCGCGAGTGGATCCGGTACTGTGGGCAAGGATACGCTGGAGATCTCCGCCGGCACGGTGAGCGGCAACAGAACCGGCGTCGATTTCGGCGGCGCGACCGGTAAAATTACCGGCGGCATCGTGATGGCCGCGCGTACCTACAGCAGCGCGACCGATAAGGCTGACGGTAATGAGAAGGCAGGCCTGGTGCTGCGTTACGGTGCAGTGACCGTTGACGGCGCTGACGCCAGGGTCGAAGGCGAGACCGGTATCCAGGTGGCCGCTACGGCTACGAACGGCGACGTCAACTCCCTGACTGTCTCGGCCGGCACGGTGGGCAGCACCGCCAGCAACATCGGTATCCATGTGCTCGGCACCGCCGCTGTGACCATCGATGGCGGCTCGGTCCTGGCTGAAGAGACGGCCCCCACGAGCGCGGACAAGGCTATTGGTCTGTCCCACAACGACGGCATCCTGGTCGCTATTGGCAGCTATGCTGGCTCTGACGGCGGCGTGACCGTTGATGATGAGGCTGTCGTTACGGGTTACAACGGCATCGCCGTGACCACGGGCGCAGCGACCGTTGCCGGCGGCACCGTGAGCGGCGCCTACGGCGTGACTATCGAGAAGAATGGCGAGGATGACAGTTATGCTGTCATCGCCATTGACGGCGGCGAGGTCAAGGGGACCGAGGCTGGCGTCTATGTAGAAAATGGCGTGACCGACGGCGGCACCAACAACCAGATCACTATCGGCGCCGATGTGGCTGCGGACGACGAGGTCGGCCCCGTTGTGAGCGGCGATAAGGCCGGCGCGGTCCTGGAAGGCGTGGCTGTGCTGACCCAGACCGAGGGCACTGTGACCGGTAAGGCCGGCATTGTGGCCCGGACCGACTCCACTGTCACTGTGACTGGCGGCAAGGTCGTGGCCACCGGCGCTACCACCGAGACCGTCCAGGTGGGCCAGTTCACCAACGGCGGCGCGAAGTACGGCGTGCCCTGCGCTGCCATCGTGAACGACAGGGTCGAGAGAGCTGCTGCGAATGCCGCCAGCGTCACCATTGGTGATGATAACGATGACTTTTTTGCCGAGGTGAAGGCCGTTATCGGCCAGGACGTGCTGGTCGAGACCGTGATCGGCAAGGCTCCCGCCGCGGCGGACGTCAATAAGAACGCTTTCAGTGTCGTTGACGGTATGTTCTCCAGCAACGTGACTAAGTATGTGAGCGATGCTGCTCATACCTGCGTCGGCGTTGAAAATAAGGACGGCGCCACGTACTATGTGGACACCGCTGAGACCAGCCAGGAAGTGATCACCCAGGCTACCGGCAAGAACGGCGAGAAGCTGGCGGATAACGATACCCTTGTCTTGGGCAAGCTGTATGCCGCTACGAAGGAAGATCCCTACAAGATCCAGACCGGCAACAAGAACGTGTCCCTGTCGAACGAGACCGAACCGTTGGAGGAAAACATCCTGATCGACGGTGAGGAGATCGATCCCGATCTGATCGAGGGCTATGTGGTCCATAAGGGCGAGAAGCATGCTCCCGCTCCGTTGGATGAGCACGCCGGTTGGGCCGCGACCTGCACGCAGCCCGGCAAGAAGACTTACTGGCAGTGCACCGACCCCGATTGCGGCGCGAAGTTCTACGATAAGAACGGCCATGATCCCGTCGCCAGCGATTCCGATCTCGACATTGGTGTGCTACTGCACGTGGCCGGCGAGACTTGGGAGAGCGACGGCACCAACCACTACAAGACCTGCACCGTGTGCCACAACCGCGTGCCCGAAACCGTTGGCAAGCACGCTGAGGCTACGTGGGATGCTACCGAAGGCGCGCACGAGTATGACCACTGGAAGGTCTGCCCGGAGTGCAACCTGAAGTACAGCGTTGGTCAGCACACCTGGAACCAGAGCGCTCCCACCACCGAGGCCGGCGTGTTCTGCACCGTGTGCGGTTATGTGAAGGAAGAAAAACTGTCGGCTCCCGCGACTCCGACTGCGACTCCTACCTCCACGCCCACCTCCACGCCTACCTCCACCCCGACCTCCACTCCCACTGCGACTCCCAGCTCCAGCCCGACGACCCAGCCCACCGAGCAGCCGAAGGCTGTCGTGACGGCTACGGCGAAGCAGGTTGCGAATGGTATCCAGATCAGCTGGAACAAGCTGGAGGGCGCGGACACCTATCGTGTGTACTACCGGATCGCCGGCACCAGCAAGTGGACGGCTATCGGCCACAACAAGAACCTGACCTACACCTGGAAGGGCTACAATGCCACCAACCCGGACGGCAAGAAGTTCGAGTTCGCGGTCCGTGGCTGCACCACCGCTAACGGCAAGAACACCCTGATCGCTACCGCGACCTATAAGGCCAGCAGCGCGGTCCAGTTCGTGAAGACCCCCACCGTGACGGTCAAGGCCGGCGCGAACGGCGGCATCCAGATCAGCTGGACCAAGGTTGAGGGTGCGGACACCTACCGGGTGTACTACAAGACCGTGGGCGGTTCCTGGAAGGCCATCGGCCACAACAAGAACCTGACCTACACCTGGAAGCACGGCACGGTCGGCACCACCTACCAGTTCACGGTTCGTCCGTGCACGGTGAGCGGTACCACCAAGACCGTCTTCGGCACCGGGTACAATACCAGCAAGGCCATCAGGTACGCGAAGTAAGTTAAACCAAATCGGGATCCCCCGGACAGCAATGTCCGGGGGATTTTTTGTTGGTTTCGGAAACCACTGGCTATCCCAGTGGAGGCGTCTCGCAAAAAGCTTTAGCTGCAAGCATCGAGCGAAGCGAGCTACAAGTAAAAAACTTAAACAACGAGAGCACTAACGAGAAAAGGGATCGCCCGTTTACGGGCTGCAGGGCAAGCGATGCAAGAGGCAAAATTTCGATGCGTCTTGAGACGCCTGCCGGTCCCAGGCCCTTCTAGGGCCTATTCAAGCCTCCGGCTTCGCCGGAGGTTTTGACTTAATATCTCTCCCTCAGTCTCGCTGACGCTTATTACGGCAGATTGTCAAGCAAGTGCAACACTAAAAACTTCAGCGGGAGTTTTCCATTTGAGGCATTTTCTGGGTCGGGAGTTGAGTAGCCACTCCACCCTTGCGACATCATCCTCCATGACCTTCCTGAAATCATAGCCTTTCGGAAAGAAAAATCGTATCAAATCGTTCGTGTTCTCGTTCGTGCCACGCTGCCACGGCTTATGCGGCTCCGCAAAGTACACCAGCGTCTTTAATGCCGCCTCCAGCTCGTGGAACTGTGCAAACTCTGACCCGTTGTCGAAGCTGAGGCTCTCCACCGGCAGCCCTGCCAGACATCGTTCTATCTCCTGCCTGGTCTCCTCCGCTGTTTTGTGCTCCAGCAAGCCTATCCGCACATAGCGGCTTTTCCTGTCCACCAGCGTCAACAGAAGTCCCTTGCCTATGCCGCCAAGGACCGTGTCCCCCTCCCAGTCGCCGAATCGCTTCCGCTGTTTTATCTCCTTCGGCCACTCCGGGATGATGCGGTCCGGATGGATGGTGTTGCAGTTGCTGTCCCGGCGCACGTACTTCTTTCCGCGCCGCCGCTGGTGCGTCTTTGCCGTGATGTCGGGGAACTTTTTCTGGCGGATGTAGCGGTAGATCGTGGTGATGCTGAGCTTTTTTGCCTTCGGGTGCTCCTTTTCCCACCGGCCGCATATCTGCTCCGGCGACCACCACTGAGACAGTCCGCGCACGATGAAGTCCCATCGCTCCGTGCCCGGTTTCAGGGCTGCCCGGACCTGCTCCCGCCGTCGGGTGGTGTACAGGTTCTGCGCATGCCAGTGGTTGTACCAGTACGGGTTATCCGGAGCTTTGGGCTTGTATTTGGCCCAGTTCCGCCGGATCTCCCGACTGACGCTGGAGGGACTGCGTTCCAGTACGGCTGCGGCGCGTCTGATGCTGTAGCCCTCCGATAAAAGTTGCTGTAGATATTTTCTCTCGTCCAGTGTAAAATGTGTGTAGGACGACATGGCTCTTCCTCCTGTAAATGTTGGTGAACACGTACATTACCCACCTCACACATACTCTCTTCCCCCATTATACCAAAAACTCCCCAATTCGGGGAGTTCTTTGACAGACTGAGGACCGCTCCATGAGCGGTCCTTT
Source organism: uncultured Oscillospiraceae bacterium (assembly GCA_947625845.1). Lineage (GTDB taxonomy): Bacteria > Bacillota > Clostridia > Oscillospirales > Oscillospiraceae > CAJOIG01. The sequence goes on along the minus strand of CANQQB010000067.1, from coordinate 5,388 downwards.
TCTGTAATGATGGGCGCGGCAAAAGCCGCGCCCTGATTTTATTATTTCGTGTACTTCAGACTGTTGCTGGCTTTGTAGCCGCTCAACATGGTCTTTACGTCGTTGGCGCAGCAGCGGACCGTGAATTGATATGTCACGCCGTTTTTCAGGTTCGCCGCCTTGCGGGTGTAGGTGGTGGCCGTGGTGGTGCCTATCCTGACCCAGCCGCCGTTACCCTCTTTGTAGTAGACCATGTAACGGGGCGCGCCGGAGACCTTGTTCCAGGTCACTTTGATGCCGTTCGACACCTTGGCGATCTTCACCGTGGGCGGCGCCAGCTGGGAAGTGTACCGCAGGCTGTTGCTGGCCTTGTAGCCGCTGAGCGTGGTCTTTCTGTCGCTGGCACAGCAGCGGACGGTGAACTGGTAGGTCACGCCGTCTTTCAGGTTCGCGGCCTTGCGGGTGTAGGTGGTGGCCGTGGTGGAGCCTATCTTATGCCACGCGCCGTTATTTTCGCGGTAGTAGACCATGTACCGGGGCGAACCGGCGACCGCGTTCCACGAGACTTTGATGCCGGCGGAAACGCTGCTGATGGTCACGGTGGGAATCGGCAAGACGATGTTGTACGTGAAGCTGTTGCTGGCCTTGTAGCCGCTGAGAAGCGTCTTTTTATCGTTGGCGCAGCAGCGGACCGTGAACTGGTATGTGGCGCCGCTTTTCAGCTTGGTACCCACACGGATATACGTCGTCTCGGTGGTGGTCCCGATTTTTTGCCACGCGCCGCCGTTCTCACGGTAGTAGACCATGTACCGGGGTGAACCGGGGACCGCGTTCCACGTCACCTGGATGCCGGTGGTGGCCGCCTTGCTGATGGTCACGGTCGGCGCCTCCAGCGTGGGGTCGGGCACGGGCACCAGCCCGAAAGATTCAAATTTGTAACCGTATTGGTTGGCGTAGGCCTGGGCCGTGGAGCCGTCGTAGCCGTGGATGACGGTCTGTCCGGGGACGCCAAGCGACGTACCGATTCCCCCCTGATCGACGATCGTGCAGCTGGGATTCAGGACCGTAACGCTGGTAAGGCCGTCGCAGGACACAAACGCACCCGTCCCGATGCTGGTCACACTGACCGGGATCGTCACGCTGGTCAACGCTGTGCAGCTGTTAAACGCATAGTCTGCAATGCTGGTCAACGTATCGGGGAGCGTCACGCTCGTCAGGGCAGGGCACCAGAAAAACGCATATTCCCCAATGCTGGTCACGCCGGCTGGGAGCGTTACGCTTGTCAGCCCATCGCACTCGCGAAACGCCGCTGCCCCGATGCTGGTCACGCTGCTCGGGATCGTTATGCTGGTCAGGGAATAGCACTCTCGAAACGCCGCGTACCCGATGCTGGTCACGCCGTCCGGGATCGTCACGCTGGTCAGGGACGTGCACCAGCCAAACGCCATATCCCCGATGCTGGTCACACCGTTTGGAATTGTCACATTGGCAGCAGACCCCAAGTAATTCAGAAGGATACCATTGACGACAACAAAATCACCTTGCGCCGCCAGCCAGGGTGTAGCGCCAAACGCCAATGCCCCAATGCTGGTCACGCTGGCCGGGATGGTCACGCTAGATAACGATGTGTTAAAAAACGCATACTCCCCGATGCTGGTCACACCGTCCGGGATGGTCACGCTGGTCAACGACATGCAGCCGCTAAATGCATTCATCCCGATGCTGGTCACACCGTCCGGGATCGTCACACCGGTCAGCGATGCGCAGTCATAAAACGCCCTGCCCCCAATGCTGGTCACGCCGTCAGGGATGTTGTACACACCGGAAAAAGCCTGCGGGAGACGAATGATATCCGTCCCGGCCGCGTTGAACAGAACCCCTCCCGCAGAACTGTAACTGCTATTTCCTGCCATGACCGTGTACTCCCGCAGACTGGAACAGCCGGAAAACGCATCAGCCTCAATAATGGTCACACTGGCCGGAATGGTCACGCTGGTCAGCGATGTGCAATTTTCAAACGCACCAAACCATATGGTGGTCACGCCGTTTTTGATGACGACCGTCTTGATGTCGTCTCGCCAATTAAACGCATAACTGTCGATCGCGCCATTGCCGGAGATGGTCAGAGTGCCATTGTCCGTCAGGGTATAGGTCACGCCATCGCCGCACTCGCCGGATTCCGCCGTAGTGACAGGTTCGGCCTCCTGCGCCTCCACTTCCTCCGGTTCCTCGACCGGCTCTTCCTCCGTTTCGACGACTTCCGCCGCCTCCACGGGTTCCTCTGTCACAACTGGCTCCTCAGTTGTGACGACTTCTTCCTCCGCGAGGGCGGGGGCGCTCAGGGAGAACACCGCCGCCAGGGCAAGGAGTATACATAGACCGCGCTTTGCCATAGTGCTATACCGTTCCTTTCTTTTTTGATGCCCGGCAGTCAGGCCCGGAGCGGGGTTTTCGCCCGCCCCGTGGCCCTTCCACCGAGACAAACAAAAGACGGTGCAGGGAAACTTCCCTACACCGTGGAACGACAACACTGGCCCCATCATCACCGCAAGTCGTCTTGTAAAAAGGCACCGTTGCGGGTATAATGGGTCCGGCGCAGTAATTCTGCTGTGTGGGAGGTACTGGCTCCTGCATAGGGGCGTGAGGTGTTCGCAGCGCCTCACGTCCTGCCTTTCGTTTGTTCGGCATTTCTATTGTAGCGCATTGTTCGGTGTAACGCAAGTAAAAAATGACAGGACGGGGAAATTTGGGGGAGATTTTAACCCCCGCTTTAAAAGCCTCCCCTGTGCAAGGGGAGGTGGCGAGCGAAGCGAGACGGAAGGGTTGTCTGTTGTCCGACGTTACAACCCCCCAGTCAGCGCAAAGCGCTGACAGCCCCCCTTGCACAGGGGGGCCGTTCGATATGGTAGTCATTAAATATCTCTCCCCCAGTCAGCGCGGAGCGCTGACAGCCCCCTTACACAGGGGGGCCGCGCTGCGGCGCGAGGGATGACAATCCCCCCGCCCGCCGATGGCGGGCACCCCCCTTTGACAAGGGGGGCTTTCGATATGGAATGTCCCCGGCGTAAGCCGGGGACACATTTTAATTCACCGGGACCAGAAGGCCGTGCAAGAGGAATCGCGGGTCGTTGTAGTTGCTGGAATAGTCGCAGGTGGACATGGTGATAAGCTGGTAATTGGTGGTCACGTTGGCGTTGGTGCGGAAGAAGGAGCTGGACACGATCTTGTTCAGATAGTCCTGGTACTCGCCGCCCTGGAAGTATCCGGGGTAGTTGTCCATGCTGCTCTCCACGATGTGGGCCGCGATCAGGTCTACCCGGTAATTCTGGGTGGGCGTCAGCAGGTACATGACCGGGTGCTGGTTATAATAGTCCTGGGTCACGTAGTTGTAGACCGCGGCGAACATGGACCCGTCCTTCATGTTGTGGCCGTAGACGATGAAGTTGCTGGAGGTGACGCCGGCGGCGGAGTTGTAGTCGGCGAAAAGCGCGCCGGCGGTGTTGGGCTGGCGGTCATAGCCCCGGTGCAGATAGTAGTCGTTGTCGCTGGTCTGCATGACCGGGTAGTTGATGCGGGTGTCCGGGCAGTAGAGCCAGGCGATGATGTCCGTGTTCACGGTGCGCAGATAGTTCCAGTCCACCGTGATGGGCACCTCCGACGTGGGCTGCTGCTCCTGCTCCGGCTCCGGCGTGGCGCCGGGCTCCGTGGTGGCGTTGGGCTCCGCCAGGTCCGCCAGGGCCGCGTCCGCAAGATCGTTGTACGCCGAGCGGTCCCGGTGGTAGTTCAGGAGGATGGAACCAAGCTTGAAGCCCGCGAAAAGTACGCCGCCGACTAAGATCACCACCAGGATGATCAGCGGCACGCTGGTCTTCCGCCGGCGGCGGGGGCGGTATTCCTCCGGCTCCACGGCCACGGCACGGCGCTCGCAGCGCTCGTCCCGGCGGGACGGCGGGGCCTGATAGGTACGCGGCTGCTGTCGCGCCGGGCGCTGGGGCGGGGCCTGGTAAGCCCGCTGCTGCTGGGGCCGCTGCTGGGGCTGCTGGGGCCGCACAGGGCGCTGAGGCGGGGCCTGACAGGTCCGCTGGGGCGCCTGGTCCTGCCGTATCCCACCGGAGCGCTGGCGGGCCTGACGCTCCTCCTCTTCCGTGGGGGGCGTCTCCTCCAGCCAGTCTATGTCGTCCCAATCATAATCCGGCAATTCCACTTCCCGGCGGTCCAGGTCCTGCCGGTCACGGGTGTCTCCCACAGGGCAACGCCTCCTGTCTTGTAAGCTTAAAACTGCCTTGAGTATAGCATGTCTGTAACCATTTTGCAATCTTTTCCGACAGAAATGACACATTTTCAGGTCTATACTGCAAAAAAGGGGCGGGAGGCCGCCGCCTTCGCGGATATGAAATAGTATATGTGCCTCGGCGTAACGAGGTGACAGGAAAAACGACCCGGATTTCCAGGCGACAACCCCTCCGCCTCGCTTCGCTCGGCACCTCCCCTTACACAGGGGAGGCGTTTCGTCGGAAGGATTTCGAGGATGCGGGTGTCCGGCAAGTCTCGCTGGGGTAAGTATGGCTATCGTAGGTTTGATTGATATTATTATAACTCCCGTCTGGTTTTCCGAGGTCTGCACCTGGGAATATCCCAGGTCTTGACATGGGTTTTCCCGATGTCTTGACCTCGGCTTTTCCGAGGTCTGCACCTTGACTTTTCCCAGGTCTGGAATGGGTGCAATCGTCCCGGTCCGGGGCGGTGAACTGCTTCACATATATAATGGTAGGCTTGCCCTGGCCCTGTTTCACACGCTCAATGAGGCCAATGCCCTTGGCGGTGTCCAGCTCTGCCAGCAGCTTGAGAGCCTTGTCATAGCCGCAATTCAGATCCTCCTTTATCTCGTCGGCCCGGTAGTAGATGAACACCCGGCCCTGGTCGTCGTACCACTCGTTCCGTATGGATAGGCCCATGCGGTCAAGCATGAGGCCGTACAGCAGCTTCGCGTCGGTGGACAGGCCCCGGAACTCGTCGCCCGTGACCAGGACGCGGGGGATGCGGTAAAAAGCAAAGCTGTCGGCTTGAGAGCCATAAAAATAATCAAACCTCATTTTGTTATCCTCTCACACGTTCACAATAAACTGCGTACCTGTATTTCCCGCCCGATGCGTAGGGGTGGCAGGTGAGCAGCGTCAAAAGCTCCCGGCCCGGTTGGATAAGGATTTCGTCAATATCATTGGGATTGATGACTTTGATCTCGCTGACCTTATACGTCAATGTCTCCCATAGATTTGTAATGTAGACTTCGTCGCCGGGTTGGAGTACGTCAATATAGCGGAAGTAGGGCGCACCATACCATCCCCGGTGGGCGGCAATCACGCAATTTGTGTTGTCGCCGCCGATGGGCAAGCTGGTCTGTGACAAATG
>CANQQB010000066.1 GCA_947625845.1 uncultured Oscillospiraceae bacterium | reverse complement strand
GCCGTGGGCGTGATGAAGGCGTCGTCCGCCGCCTTGTTGAAGCTGCCCGCGTCCGCCACCCGGACGAAGGTCTCCAGTTGGGGATTATACAAACCGCTCACCGCCCTTTCTTTTATCAGTATAGCACAATTAAACCGGAGCTTGCAAGATGAGGGCGGCAGTCCGGTGTCAACCGCTATGAGAACAACCAGTGCGAACCCTCCGCCAAGGTGCTGCTCCGCTATGCGGATTACTTCGATGTGTCATTGGACTATCTCTATGGCCGTACAGATGATCCCAGGGGGAAGGTATATTCCCACGAGCCGGACCTGAGCAAGCTGCACCCGGAGATGAATGAGTTCATCGAAATGTGCTTTGATCCCAAATCTCCCATGAACAAGCGCCTGAAGAAAACGCTGGTGCAGATGTTGGAGGAGGAGACGAAATGACCGCTGTGATCTATGCCCGGTATTCTTCAGACAGCCAGCGGGAGGAAAGCATAGAGGGGCAAATCCGTGAATGCACCGCCTTTGCGGAGAAAAACGGCATCACCATTCTGCGCCACTACATAGACCGGGCATTCTCTGCCAAGACTGACAACCGCCCTGAGTTTCAGGCCATGGTCAAGGACAGCGGCAAGAAGCTGTTTGATATGGTCATCGTGTGGAAACTGGACCGCTTCGCCCGGAACCGTTATGACAGCGCCAGATATAAGACTCTACTGAAAAAGAACGGCGTCAAGGTGGTATCGGCCACAGGGGTTATCTCGAACGGTGCGGAGGGCATCATTTTGGAGTCCGTCTTGGAAGGCTACGCCGAGTACTTCTCCGCCGACCTGTCAGAAAAGGTCATCCGCGGCCGCACCGAGAATGCGCTCAAATGTAAGTTCAACGGCGGGACGCTCCCTATTGGCTACGTTATAGACAGCGAGCATCATTTCCAGATAGATCCCCTGACCGCTCCCTATGTGCTGGAAGTGTTCAAGCGCTACGATGAGGGCGCGACTATGACGGACATCCGGGACTGGCTCAATGAAAAGGGCATGAAGAATACCCGCGGACAACCGTTCACCTATAACAGCGTCCAGCATCTGTTGAATAGTCGCCGGTACATGGGAGAGTTCCGCTACCGGGATACGGTCATCCCCGACGGCATCCCGACCATTGTGCCAAAGGACCTGTTTGACCGGGTGCAGGAAAAGCTGGCAAAGAACAAAAAGGCCCCAGCCCGGCACAAGGCTGAAGACGACTATCTGCTCACGACTAAGCTGTTCTGTGGCTACTGCGGCAGCTACATGTGCGGCGAGAGCGGCACCAGTCACACGGGGAAGGTACACCACTACTACAAATGCGCCACGGTGAAGAAAAAGCGTGGTGACTGCCACAAAAAGCCGGTCAATAAGCAATTCATTGAGGATTTTGTCGTCCACGAGACAATGAGAACAGCCCTGAAGACGAAGGGGACCGGTAAAACCGGTCCCTGTTCGTCGGTCAGGGCTGTTCTGCCGTTTTCCCATCGCAAACTCTGCGCCGGTTTGCGATGGGAGCCCTGGGGCATGTCATTCATCCATCAGGCTTCGGACCTGGACCAGCTCGTCCCGCAGCTCGGAAATGCGCTCCATGATCCCCTCCGCCACCCAGGACAGCCGTGCCCGGTCATACCCGCCACGCGCCATGAAACGGGCGCCGCTGGCAAGTCCTGTCCGCCACCCCCAGATGAACCCCAGAAGCAGCAACAGTACCGCCGCGGCCACGCGCAGCGTCCTCACAGGTCGAACAGGGACGCCAGGGTGTCCCGGCCGGCCTGGCCGTCGGCGGTGAGGCCGGAGGTCTTCGCCTGATAGGCGCGGACCGCCGCCACGGTGCCGGGGCCGTATTCCCCGTCCAGACCCTTGGGGTCATAGCCCAGGCTGTAGAGCCGACCCTGGAGCGCCTTCACCCCGTCGCCGGTCGTGCCGGCGCGCAGGGGGTGCCTGGCCGCAAGGCCAAGCAGCATCCGCGTCAGGGCCGCCGTCCGGGTGGCGGGGCCGTACGCGCCGTCCGCCGTCACGCCAAGCCAGGTCTGCCACGCCTTCACCGGGTCCTCCGGCGCTGGCACGGCCGCAGCGCCGCCGGAGACGGTCGGAGCCGCCGCGCCGTCATAGGCCGGGTGGCCGTAACCGGCGATGTAGGCGTCCGAACGGCTCCGGTTTTGCCTGGACACGGCGTTATTCCTATTGCCCTCCACGGTGGTGATGGTCGCGGGACCCACCGCCGTGACGATGCCGGTGTGCACCAGCTCGCCGTTTTCCTGATAAAATACCTGATCCCCCGGCCGGGGCGTCCGGTCGTAGCGGCCCTGAGCCTTGTAATACCCCGCCGAATAGGGGCAGGCTGCCCCCAGCGGGCCGGTCTGGGCCTGCATCAGCTGGCCCTCGGTCTTGCCGAAGGCCTTGAAAAAGCACCAGTCCACGAACACGTCGCACCACTCGTAGCCGTTTTTGCTGCCGTTATAATACCCGGCCTGGTACAGGTCCCGGGCGTATTTCGTCCAGTTGGCCGTGCCCGCGTTGGCGGCGGCCAGGTCCAGGCTGGCGTTGGACGCCTTTTCCCGGTAGCCCACCTCCCCCAGGGCGATGGCGATCACTTTCTCCGCGCTGGTCATAGTTCCCTCTCCTTTCAACTTTAAGCGCAAGAAGTCCGCCGCGTTCTGCGGCGGACTTGCTTTGTCGTCTGTTACGTGGCCAGCAGGCCGGCCGCACGCAGGTTGGCCAGCAGGGTGTTGACCGTGGTGGCCACTTCCTCCGTGGTGGCCGTGGCCGGCGTGGCGATGTCCGCCACAGCGGCGGCCGGGGTCACGGCTGGGCCGGCAGGGCCGGTGGCTCCGGTCGGGCCGGTGGCTCCGGTCGGGCCGGTGGGACCTACCGCACCCGCAGCGCCGGTGGCACCGGCAGGGCCGGTCGCGCCGGTCGGACCAGTCGGGCCGGTGGGGCCTATCGCACCCGCAGCGCCAGCCGCGCCGGCAGGACCGGTCGCGCCGGTCAGGCCGGTGGGACCAGTGGGACCCTCCGCACCCGCAGCGCCGGTGGCTCCGGTCGGACCAGTGGGGCCGGTGGGACCCTCCGCACCCGCAGCGCCAGCAGCACCGGCAGGACCGGTCGCGCCGGTCGGACCAGTCGGGCCGGTGGGGCCTATCGCACCCGCAGCGCCAGCCGCACCGGCAGCACCGGCAGGGCCGGTGGGGCCGGTGGGGCCGGTGGGACCAGTGGGACCGGTGGGACCCTCCGCACCCGCGGCGCCGGTGGCACCGGCAGGACCGGTGGCTCCGGTCGGGCCGGTGGGGCCGGTGGGACCAGTGGGACCCTCCGCACCCGCAGCGCCGGTGGCGCCGGCAGGGCCGGTGGCTCCGGTCGGGCCGGTGGGGCCAACGGGACCAGTAGGCGCACAGATTTATGCACCACCGGTGAGGCGGCGAAAGGGGTCCCGGATGCGAAAGGCGATCTCCAGGGCCCCGTTTTCGTGGACATAGATGGTATCGATCAACGCCGTGACCAGGCCGCGGGTCAGGGACGGGACGCTGCCGGTTTGCAAAAACGCGGCCAGGTATGGGTCCGGCGCGTCCGGCGAGAGGGCTTCCCGCTCCGAGCGGACGCGCGCCAGGGCCGTCCGAAGCCGCGCGCGCTGCCCGTCGCACCTGGCCTTCAGGCGGCGGTACTGGTCCCGGTCGATGTCGCCGTTTTTCCAGTCCATATAGAGCCCGTCCGCCACGGCCGCGGTCCGCTCCAGCTCCCGCGCGCGCTGCTTGATGGCGGCGTCCAGCCGCCGGGCCTCCGCCGTGAGCACCGGGGCGGCGTCTATCTTGCGGGCGATGTCCGAAGGGCTGTCCAGCAGCGCCAGCAGCGCCTGGACGACCGCCAGCACCGCCGCCTCCAGCGCGTCCGCACGGATGGTGTGGGTGGAGCAAAAGGCCGGACCCTTTTCCGCGTGGGTCCGGCATTTATAATACACCCGCTGGCGGGAGGTGTGGCGGTACATGCCCTTGCCGCACCCGGCGCAGCGCACCAGCCCCGCGAATAAGTAGACCTGCCGGTTCCCGGACGGCGTGCGGGTGTCCTTTTGGCTGAGGCGGCCGGCGGCCTGGAACGTCTCTTTGCTCACGATGGACGGAACGGCGTCTTCCACGATGTACCACTCCGCCTCCGGGACGGGGGCGCGCTTGTGGACCTTGTAGCTGATGACCTTTTGCCGCCCCTGGCGCATGACGCCGACGTAGACCGGGTCCTGTAAGATGCGGCTGACGGTGGGCATGGACCACAGGCCGTCGTTTTGTTTGGCGTTGGGGTTTTCGTAGCGCAGGCCGTGGGCGCGCTTGTAGGCGGTGGGGTTGGGCACGCCAAGCTCGTTGAGCCGCCGGGCGATGGCCCGCTTGCTCATGCCGGCGGAGACGTACCAGGTGAACACGTCCCGCACCACGGATGCCGCGTCCTCGTCGATGACGAGGGCGTTTTTGTTCCGGGGGTCCTTTTGGTAGCCGTAGGGGGCGAAGGCGCCGATGAACTCCCCCTTCTCCCGCTTGAGCCGGAACGTGCGGCGAATGTCGGCGGAGGTCTTATAGGCGTACTGCTCGTTCATGAAGCCGGTGATGCCCACCTCCAGACCGTGGACCACCTCCGCGTCCAAGTAGGTGTCGATGGCGGGCTGGTAGAGGGAGATGAACCGCACGCCGTACAGGGGGAGAAATTCCTCCAGAAAATGGCCCTGGTCGGCGCTGTTGCGAAAGGCGCGGGACAGATTTTTCACCACGACGCAATTTATCTTACCGGCCCTGATGTCCGCCACCATGCGCTGGAAGCTCTCCCGCTCCGCGTCCGTCGTGCCGCTGGTGCCGTCGTCGATATAGGTATCCACGACCCGGTACCGGCCGTCCGGGAAGAAGCGGGGCAGCTCGTCATTCAGTATTTTGTCTTGGTTGACAACCGATTCAGAGACTACGTTGCCGTCCTCACGGGAAAGGCGGATGTACTTGCCCACTTGCCAGAGGGGGTCTTGCGCCGCCTCGGACCGGGCGCGGCGGGTCAAGGAAGCACCCCCTGCCTGAGGGCCGTGAAATACCGGGTCACGGCGTCCTCCAGCGTCGGGCCGCTCTCATCAAACGAGAGCGCGACAGGGGTGCTGCCCACGCGAAAATCATACAGGTCCCCCAACTGAGCCGCCAGGCTCGCCAGCCTCTCCCCTGCCGTGTCGCCGACGATCGTTACGTCCAGAATATCCTCCATGACAGGACACCTCCTGTCCACAGCGTATGCGGGGCGGGCCGAACAAAATGCCGCACTCTTGCATTCCGGCGGGGAGGCGTGTAAAATCGAGGCAAAGAAACTAAAGGAGGGCTTTTCATGCGCGAAGCTATCATACACCTGGACCCGGCGTACCGGCTGGCGGACGTGCCAAAGGAGCTGTTCGGCTCCTTCATCGAACACCTGGGCCGGGCGGTCTATGACGGTATCTACTGCCCCGGCCATCCGTGGGCAGACGGGCAGGGCTTTCGGCGGGATGTGCTGGACGCCATACGGCAGCTTCAGGTGCCCCTCATCCGCTACCCCGGCGGGAATTTCGCCTCCGGCTACCGGTGGGAGAACGGCGTGGGGCCCAAAGAAAAACGCCCCGTCCGGCCGGACGGGGCCTGGCGGAGCCGGGAGAGCAACCAGGTGGGGCTGAACGAGTTCGCCGGCTTCTGCCAGTCCGCGGACGCGGAGCTGATGATGACGGTGAACCTGGGTACCCGGGGCGTGCAGGAGGCGTGCGACCTGCTGGAATACTGCAATTTGCCCGGCGGGACCTATTTCAGCGACATGCGCATCAGCCACGGGGCGGAAAAGCCCCACGGCATAAAGTACTGGTGCCTGGGCAACGAGATGGACGGCCCCTGGCAGACGGGCCACAAGACGGCGGAGGAATACGGCCGCCTGGCGGCGGAGACGGCCAGGGCCATGCGCAAGCTGGACCCATCTGTCCGGCTCACCGCCGCCGGAAGCTCCAACCCATACATGCCCACCTTCCCCCAGTGGGAGGCCACGGTGCTGGAACACACATATGAGGACATCGATTTCCTGTCCCTGCACCAGTATCTGGGCAACAGCACCGGCGACATGGGGGATTTTCTGGCCCAGAGCCTGACCACGGACAGGTTCATCAACGACGCCGTGGCCGCCTGCGATTTCGTCCAGGCGAAAAAGCGGTCCAAAAAGCGGATGATGCTCTCCTTCGACGAGTGGAACGTGTGGTACAAGACCATGGACCAGGAACAGCACATCCAGCCCTGGCAGTTCGCGCCACCCCTGTTGGAGGAGCGGTACACCATGGCGGACGCGGCGGTGTTCGGCACTATGCTCATCACGCTATTAAACCACGCGGACAGGGTGAAGATGGCCTGTCTTGCCCAGCTGGTGAACGTGATAGCGCCTATCATGACCGAGCCGGGGGGCGGGCCGGTGTGGCGGCAGAGCATTTTCTGGCCGTTCCTGCACGGGAGCCTGTACGGCCGGGGCACGGTGCTGCGCGCGGTGGCGGACAGTCCAAAATACGACAGTGCCAGCTTCACGGACGTGCCTTATCTGGAGAGCGCCTGCGTCTGGCATGAGGACACAAAGGAGCTGGACATCTTCGCCGTGAACCGCTCGGCGGACGAGCCGCTGGTATTGGACTGCGATCTGGCGGCCTTCGGCGGCGGGAAAGCGGCGGGAAAAGCGGCGGAGCACCTGGCCCTGTACGGTCCGGCGGAGGCGGTGAACGGGCCGGGGCGGGAGGTGCTGAAGCCCCGCGTTATGTCCGGCGCGGAAGTGAAGGACGGGCAGCTTGAGGCACAGCTCCCGCCGCTGTCCTGGAACGTGCTGCGTATTCAAACCGGCGGCTGAGTTACCGGAACAGAAGGGGCAGGAAGTCGCGGGCGCACTTGCGCCAGACCTGCCACTCATGGGCGCCGGGATAGAGCGTCTCGCGGTGGGCCGGCCAATGGGCCGGGTCCAGGCCCTTTTCCGCCAGCAGCGCGCTGTCCCGCCGAAAGAAGGACAGGAATGGGTCATCCCGGCCGATGGCCCGCCAAAAGAGCTTGTACCGGTCGGCGAAATCCGGCGCGTCCAGGGCCAGAAGATGGCTGTCGTCCGTGCCAAGGCCGGGCAGCGCCCGGAGAAAGCCGCTGAATATCCCGGCCCAGGCGAACAGGTCCGGCATGGTCATGACGGCCATGGATGTCTGCATGCTGCCCATGGAGAGCCCCGCCATCGCCCGGCTCAGCCGGTCCGTGCGCACCCGGTAGCGGCCCTCGATGAAGGGGATACAGTCCTCCGCCAGAAGCCGGGGCAGCAGCCCCGCGTCCATACATGGCTCCCCCGCCGGCGTGCGGGTGTGGACCATGCCGTTGTTCATGACGATGAGACATGGCACGGCCTTGCCAAGTGCCAGGAGATTGTCCATGATGAAATGCACCTTGCCCTGATGGACCCAGCACGTCTCATTCTCCCCGTGGCCGTGCTGGAGATACAGCACGGGATAGCGCTCGTCCGAGCGCAGGTAGTCCGGGGGCAGGTAGACAAGGCAGGACTCCCACGCGCCGGTGACGCGGGAGAAGTACACGTCCCGGACCACGGAGCCGTGGGGCACGTCCTTGAGAAGATAGAAGTCGCCGTCTTCCTCGGGAAACTCGATGTAGTTGCAGGGCCGGGAATAGCCAAAGCCCACCGGGGCCATGGGCGAGAGAGTCTCTACCCCGTCCACCAGCAGGAAAAACTGCTTGAAGCCCGGCGTGGTATAGGGCACGGTGACCCGCCAGAAGCCGTCGGCGTGCTTTGTGAGCGCCAGGGGGCCGTCGGGAAGCTGTATTTGGACCTCATGGGCCGTGGGGGCGTAGATCTGGATAAAAGCGTCCCCGTCGGGCAATATCCGCACCGCCGGGGGTATGGCATCGCCGGGAATACCCAGACGGGTGCCGGCGCTGCCGCCGATGGGGAGCTGCCCGTTGAAGGCCAGGGCCCGCTCGGCAAAGGCCCGGTCAGCCAGAAATCCTTCGGTGAATCGGGGCATGAGAACACCTCCTACGTGTTATGGTTATATTATAAGGGAAACACGGCCCGATGCGCAACTGCCTGTTGTGCGGGCCGCGTTTTTGGGATACAATAACGCTGCTGACTGAGAGGAGGCTGAGCATGAAACGCACAAAACTCCGGGACAGGGAATTGCCGGATTATTCAAAGGGCGAGGAACGATTCAACATGATCTCCCACATCGTGGGCGGGGCCGTGGGCGTGGCGGCGCTGGTCCTGTGCGTGGTGGCGGCGGCCATCCATGGAAACCCCTGGGGCGTGGTGGGCGGCGCCATCTTCGGCGCGACCATGATCGGGCTGTATACCATATCCAGCGTCTACCACGGCCTGCACGCCGGCACGGGCAAGCGGGTGTTGCAGGTGCTGGACCACTGTACCATCTATTCCCTCATCGCCGGGACCTATACGCCGCTGCTCTTGAGCGCCATGCGGCCCATCGACCCGGTGGCAAGCTGGGTGCTGTTCGGCGTGGTCTGGGGGCTGACCGTCCTGGCCACGGTGCTGACGGCCATAGACCTCAATAAATACCGGGTCTTTTCCATGATCTGCTACATCGGCATCGGCTGGGCCATCATATTCAAAGCTCCCCTGCTGATCGAGGCCATCGGCTGGCCCGGCTTCTGGCTCATTTTAGCGGGCGGCATATCCTATACGGTGGGGGCGGTGCTGTACGGGCTGGGGAAAAAGCGCCGGTACATGCACAGTGTGTTCCACCTGTTCGTGGTGGCGGGCAGCGTGCTGCACCTGCTGGCCATATTGCTGTACGCGCTGTGAGCGGTAACATAATATCTTGCCATATGGGGAAAAATGTGGTATTCTGGATTGACATAAAACAGAGAAAAGGCCGGGAGGATGTCATGGAATCCGTTTTAACGCCAAACGAGAACAAATCCCTGCGCATCGAGACAAGCTTCGGCCCCTACGACCGGGGCGCCATCAAGACCCACTTCGTCGAGATCGGCGAGGATTACGTGGAGCTGGTGCGCAAATATGTGCTGCCCCTCTACCAGGAGGGGGACATTTTGTCCATCGCGGAAAAGATCATCTCCCTGTGCCAGAAAAACATCATCTACAAGAAGGACATGAAGCTGACACGGCTGGCCCGGTTCCTGTCCAAGTTCGCCTCCCACAGCCCCTACGGCATCGGGGTGGACAACCCCTGGAAGATGCAGTTCGCCATCGACCACTGTGGACGGCTCAAGATCATTTGGGCATCCATCGCCGCCGGCATCGGCAAGCTCTTCGGCAAGCACGGCGTGTTTTACGACATCGCCGGTCCCGAGGTGGCGGGCCTGGACGGGTTTTACACCGCGTCCTTTCAGGTCTACGGGGACTTTTGCATGATGCTGCCCAAGGACCCTAACGGGGTGTGCAAGCGTATCAAGGACGAGACGGGCGTCACCTGCATGCTGGTGGACGCCAACGATTTTGAGCGGGATATACTGGGCAAGAGTCCGGACCTTACCCTGACGGACGCACAGTGCGCGGAGCTCATCGAGGATAACCCCACCGGCAACTCCACCCAATTGACGCCGTTCATCCTCATACGAAAGGCGCAGTAAGATGGGTTACGGCGGGTATATCATGCGCGTGCTCAGCGGCATGCGCCTTTCCAAGTTCAAAGAGGTATTGGACCGGACCGCCAAATTCTCCGGCAAAAATAAGGTCTGGCTCACGCTGGACATGGTGCGCTCGGCTGTCAAGTTCGGCTCCGGGTATTATGATTATCTGACCTTCGGCTTCTGGGACCTGACGGACGCGCAGCGGGCCACGTACGTGACCCGGGTGGTGTCCAAAAAGCTGGTGGACATGCTCAACGACCCCAACTATGAGCACACCTTCAACGACAAGGAGGAATTCGACCACGTGTTCGCCGAGTTCGTGGGCCGGGAGTGCGTCAATTACCGCACCGCCTCCAAGGAGGACGTGCGGGCGTTTACCCAGCGGCACCCCACCGTGTTCGCCAAGCCGGCGCACGGCTCCTGCGGCCACGACTGCCAGCGTATCGACAGCCGGGAGTATCCCGACTTCGACGCGTTTTACGAGGACCTGGGCAAGCGGGAGGCGTGGCTTTTGGAGACGCCGCTGGTGAACCACCCGCAAAACGCGGAGGTCTATCCCAATGCGCTCAACTGCATGCGGCTCATCACCCTCATCGACAAGCAGGGCGAGCCCCACGTGATCTTCGCCACGCAGAAATTCGGCCTGAACGGCCGGGTGGTGGACAATTACGGCTTCGGCTGCCGGGTAGACCTGGAGACGGGAAAAATATGCTCCCCCGGCGTCAGCGGCGACGGGTCGCTGGGCATCGTGTACGAGGAACACCCCCTGACCCACGTGAAGCTCCAGGGCCGGCCGATCCCCTGCTTCGACCAGGCGGTGGAGATGGTGAAAAAGGCGGCGCTGAAAATTCCCCAGATGCGGTACATCGGCTGGGACGTGGGCATCACCCCCGACGGTCCCGCCATCGTGGAGGGCAATAACTACTGCGCCCACGACTTCTGGCAGCTCCCCGCGCAGACCCCGGAAAAGACCGGCATGCTGCCGGTGTTCATGAAGTATTATCCGGAGTTCAAGAGGTAAAAAAGCCCCCATGAGGGGGCTTTTTCCATATGGAACGCCTCCCCTGTGCAAGGGGAGGTGCCGAGCGGAGCGAGGCGGAAGGGTTGTCTGTTATCCGATGTTACAACCCCTCAGTCATGCTGACGCATGACAGCCCCCCTTACACAGGGGGGCCGTCGATAAGGAAGAAGATTTAAATATTCTCTCCTTCCGTCTCGGCCCGGAGGGCCGAGCCACCTCCCTCGTCAGAGGGAGGCGGGGGCTTTGCCCCCGAATCGGCCCCGGCGGGGCCGGCCCCCTCTGACGAGGGGGCTGTCAGCGCTTCGCGCTGACTGGGGGAGAGAAATATTAAAATCCAACGCTGTCCCCGGCTCTGCCGGGGACACCTTTATTGGCGGCGCTGGCGCACCATCGTTACAACCCTTCCGTCAGCGCGGAGCGCTGACACCTCCCCTTACACAGGGGAGGCTTTAGGCGGCCAGCTTTTTCTCCATGTCCCGCAGGGCCTTGCGCAGGAAGAGCGCGCTGGCAACAAGGCTCATGAGCTCGGCGATGGGGAAGCACCACCACACATTGTCCACGTTGCCCGTCAAACTCAGCAGCCACGCGGCGGGGATGAGCACCACGATCTGGCGCAGCACGGAGACAAAAAACGAGAACATGCTCTTGTCCAGCGCCTGGCACGCGGAGCCGGCCACGATGCAAAAGCCCGCGAACAGGAAGCTTATGCTGATGCGCCGCAGAGCCGGCACGCCGATGGCCAGCATATTCTCCGAGGGGCTGAAAATGCGCAGGAACACGTCCGGGAAGAACTGGAAGCACACCACCCCCAGCAGCATAAAGAACGACGCGTATATCACGCCAAAGCGGATGGTGCGGTATATGCGCGCTTTTTTCCGCGCGCCGTAGTTGTAGCCAATGATGGGGATGATGCCGTTATTGAGGCCGAACACGGGCATGAAGAAGAAGCTCTGGATCTTGAAATATGCCCCATAGACCGCCACGGCGGTGGAGGTGAACGCCCCCAGGATGATGTTCATGAAATAGTTGGTCACGGAACCGATGGCCACCATCAAAATGGACGGAAAGCCGATGCGGTAGATGTCCCGGACGATGGGCCAGGGCAGGCGCACGTCGGACATGCGGATGGGCAGCTCTTTATTTTTCTTGAAGTGGAAGAAGAAGCCCAGGGCCGTGCCCGCCGCCTGGCCGATGACCGTGGCGATGGCGGCGCCGGCGGTGCCCATAGCGGGCAGACCGCACCAGCCGTAGATGAAGAACGGGTCCAGGATGATATTCGTCACCGCACCGGCCATTTGCGTCCACATAGACAATGTGGTCAGGCCTGTGGACTGCAAAAGCCGCTCGGCGTTTATCTCCTGGTAGACGAAAAAGGAGCCGATGGTCACGATGCGTAAGTACGAGTCCGTGTAGGCACGGATGCTCTCCACATTGGTCTGGGAGCGGATGAACCAGTCCGCGCCGAATATGCCGAACAGGGCCATCAGCGCCCAGCAGCACACCCCCAGGGCGACGGCCGTGCCGGCGGCGCGGCTGGCCAGCTTCTGGTCCTTCGCGCCAAGGGCACGGCTCACCAGGGTGCTCACGCCCACGCCCGTGCCGGTGCCCAGGCCAATCATAATGTTCTGAGCCGGGAACGCCAGGCTCAGCGCCGACAGACAGTCCTCCGACACGCGGGAGACGTACACGCTGTCCACGATGTTGTAAAGCGCCTGCACCAGCATGGACAGCATCATGGGCACCGCCAGGGTCAGGAGCAGCTTGCCCTCCGGCATCTCGCCCATGCGGCTGGAATCAAGGGTCTTTTGTGTCTTTGCCATAAGTCTTTTTTACCTCGTAAGTATCTGTTTACCTATTATTATGAAGAATTATAAAATTTTGCACAAGTGACAAAATAGCCAAACCGTGTCCGTCTGAGAGGGACACGGTTTGGTATTCGTGTGCGCTTGTAATTTACGCCCTATGCCACTTGACGCCCTGGGGGGTGTCCTCCAGGATGATGCCGGCGGCCTTCAGCTCGTCCCGGATACGGTCGGCCTCGGCCCAGTTCTTGGCCTTGCGGGCGGCCTGACGGGCGGCGATCTTTTCCTCGATGTCCTTGTCCAGGTCGTCCGCCTTGGCAAAGGGCACGCCCAGCACGCCGCACAGCTCCAGAAGCACGTCCCGGCAAGCGCTTGCCAGGGCCTTGGACGGGTCCGTGGACGGGCTCACGGCGGCGTTCACGTCCCGGACCAGCTCGAAGATGACGGATACAGCGTCGGCGGTGTTGAAGTCGTCGTCCATGACCTCGATGAACCGCTGGCGGTACTTGTCCAGGCCCGCCACATAGGCGGCGTCGGCGTCGGAGAGCTCACCGTCCCTGCCGTTGGCGGCGAAGAAGTCCAGGTTGTCCTTCGCGGTCTGGAGCCGGTCCAGGCCGGCCTGGGCCTGGGTGAGCACGTCCACGGAGTAGTTGAGCGGGGAGCGGTAGTGGCTCATGAGCATGAACATGCGGATGCAGTCGTAGCCATAGGCCGCGGCGGCGTCCCGGACGGTGAAGAAGTTGCCCAGGGATTTCGACATCTTCTGGTTGTCCACGTTGATGAAGCCGTTGT
>CANQQB010000065.1 GCA_947625845.1 uncultured Oscillospiraceae bacterium | reverse complement strand
AAGCCGCTTGTAGCAAGGCTTTTTCTGCCCCTACTGCGTAACAAAGGGCATGAAAAAAGCGGCGTTCCTGTTCTCCCTGTGTAGAGAGTGGGAAACGCCGCTTTTGCGTCGTATTCAGTTTTTAGTACAATACCCGGCTTGTCCGTCGCTCGAAAAACCTTGATTTTCCAGTGTTTTCAAAAGTATCGTTATCTAACGTCAGCTTTTGACCGGCCCGGATTCCAGAAGATGCTGGAGGCGGTGGAGAATGACCAGGTAGCCGTCGTCATTACAAAGGATCTGTCACGCTTTGGCCGTAACTCTGCGTTGACGGGCATGTACATCAACTTTGTTTTCGCCCAGCATGGGGTGCGCTACATCGCCATCAACGACAATTACGACACCATCGACCCAAACAGCGTGGACAACGACTTCGCCGGGATCAAAAACTGGTTCAACGAGTTTTTCGCCCGCGATACCAGCCGGAAGATACGGGCTGTGATGAAATCCAAGGGCGAGCGCGGCGAACACCTGACCGCCAATCCGCCGTATGGCTACATCAAGGACCCGGAGAACCCAAAACAGTGGGTCATCGACGAGGAAGCGGCACAAGTTGTACGGCGTATCTTTGACCTTTGCATGGAAGGACGCGGTCCAACGCAGATCGGGAGCCTTTTGGAGAAAGAGCGTGTGCCCAACCCCACGACGCACCAAGGGAAACCGAGCGCCTATCCCTACAAGTGGGACACCAGCACAGTGGTCCATATCCTGGAGCGCCGCGAGTACACTGGCTGCGCGGTAAATTTCAAGACCCACACGAACTCCATCTGGGACAAGAAGCAGCGGAAAACGCCGGAGGACGAACGGACAGTATTCTACAACACCCAGCCCGCCATCATCACGGAGGAAGTGTTCGAGAAGGTCCGGCAGATACGGCAGCAGCGCCATCGCCGGACCAGCACCGGCAAGAGCAGCATCTTTTCCGGCCTGGTTTTCTGCGCGGACTGCGGCGCGAAAATGTACTACTGAGCCAGCGTCAAGTTTGACAAGCGCCGGGACTTTTTCGTTTGTTCCACTCACTGGCACCGCAAGGACCAATGCTCCGCGCATTATATTCGGGCTGTGGTCTTGGAGGATATGGTCTTGCGCCACATGCAGATGGTCATTTCCTATGTGACCACGCATGAGGCGCACTTCCGGGCAGTCATGGGAGAGAAGCTGAAACTGGCGTCCAACGGGGCCATCCGGGTGAATAAAAAGAAGCTGGCAAGGCGGAGAAGCGGCTGAGCGAACTGGACCGTATCTTCATGCGGCTGTATGAGGACCGGGTGAATGACACGATCTCCGACGAGCGTTTTTCCTCCATGAGCAAATCCTATGAGGACGAGTATACGCACAAATACGTTGGTCTGGAGGAACTGACGCCGTATGCGCTGCATGAGATGGTCAAGGCCATCTACATTGACGAGCCGAACGAGAGCAGCGGCAAACGCCGCCAGAACATCCACATTTCCTATGACTTTGTGAGCTTTATCCCCATCCACGAACTGATGCAAGAGGGAATGGCGTGACCGAAGCCATGCCATTCAAAAAATCAACATTGTACTGTCTTATGACGCCCCCTCTGACGAGGGGGCTGTCAGCGCCTTTGGCGCTGACTGGGGGAGAGAATCATCAAAATCCAGCGGTGTCTCCGACGACGCCGGAGACACCGTCTCTCACTTCATATACTTGTCCACGATGCTCTTGGCGGCGGCGCTGTCGTCGGCCACCACCAGGACCACGTAGGCGCCGGACTTGGCCAGCACGGCGTTCTCCAGCCTTGGCACCGCCTCGGGCACGTAGCTCTGCATCCAGGCGGTCTGGGCTTCCAACCGGCTCTTGCAAAGCTGCTCTATCTCGTCGGCGGCCTTGTCGTCGGCGGCCTGGGCCAGGAAGATCTCCTCGGCGGTGGTGGTGTTCACGTACAGCGTGCACTTCGTCACCTTGGCCGGGTCAAAGCCATAGGTCGTGGCGGCCGCGCCGCTGTTTTCCATAAGGTCCGCGCTGAACGCGGCGCTGCCGGTCAGGTCCGCCGCCAGAGCGTCCAGGTCCACGTCTTTCTTCCCGCCGCCGCAGGCGGCGAGCGCCAGGACCAGCACCAGCGCCAGAAGACCGGCTGTGAGCTTTTGCAGTTTCTTCATGTCTTTTCTCCCTTTTCTTTCTATTATTTCTCTATTGTCTGCTTATATTTGGCTTATCCGATCGCGCTGTCCGCGCCGTCCGCCGGAGGTTCCGCAGGCGCGTCTGTCGCCGCCGGCGCGGCGGGGCTGTGTCCGTCGGGGACATAGTGGGTCTTGAGATAATCGAACCAGAGCTGATAATGGGCAGGGGTGAAGTGCACGCCGTCGGCCGTCACGTCGGAGGGCAAAAATCCGTCCTCGCCGCACAGGGCCGTGTACACGTCCAGATACCACACCTGCTGCTCCCTCGCGATGGCCCGGAGCATGTCGTTGAAGGCCAGCACCGCGCTGCGCTTGAAGGACCGGTTCTCGTCGCAGTATTTGCTGACCGGGGTAACGCTGGTGAGGTAGATGATGGCGTCGGGGTGGTCTGCCTGGAGCTGGTCGATCACGGTATTGAAGGCGTCCCGCAGGGTGTCCTTGTCATAGGTCACTTCGTTGATGCCGAACTCGATATAGATCTTGCCGAACTGCTGCCCGGCCATCTTCGCGGCGTATGGCGACGCGGCCATAATGGTCAGCGAATCTGCCCAGAACCAGTGGCTCTCGTCGGTGGGCAGAAGCCGGTCGTTGTCGTAATACCACAGGCCCGACAGCACGGAATTGCCCAGAAACGCCGCGTCCGCGAAGTACTCCTGCCCCATGGCCGCGCTCTGCTCCTGCACGTCCGGGCCGGTCCAAGAGGTGTCCGTTGGCACGGCCGTGGGTCCCGCCGGGACGTCCTGTCCTGCGCCGGTCGTATCCGCGGTCGTGTCCGCGGCCGGTTCCGCCGGAGGGCCGGACGCATCGGCCCGGTCCGCGCCGCCGCCACGCAGGGCCGTCACCGCCATGACGATCACGACCACCGCCAATACAACGCTGGCTCCCATGGAGATCAGGGCCGGTATTTTATGTCTCATAAACGCTCCTAAACCCCGCAAAGGCGGAAAACCATCCACGCGGTCGATTTATGTCAACGACAATATAGCACGTTTTGCCTTGGCTTGCAAGAGGGACGCGCAGGTGTTAGTGTTCCACGCCGTATGGGGCGGGTATGCGCGTTGGTCAAAAACCGGGACGCCTTGCGTCCCGGTTTTTGCTTGTAAACAAGTCGCTTGTAATGCGGCCTCTGGCGTGTTATACTAGCGTTGCGACACAAACCGAATAACCAACGCGCAAGGTGGGTACGTTTTGCTTTGGCAAAAACGTAGCTCCATCTCGTACCCCCTTTGCGTGGTATGGTTTGTGTCGCAGCAAGCGGAGACTGCGTTTTTCGTGGCGCGGCGACCGCTGCGCCACTTTTTATTTTATTGGGGGTATAGACAATGAAGCGCGTGATTACTTTGTTCCTGGCGATGACGATAATCCTGTCCCTGGGCATATGCGGCGCATATGCAGACGGCGAAGAACTGTACGCTGTGGAAGGCGAAGAACTGGTGTTGTTCGATACAGACGAATATAAGCTCACGTTGACCGGCAACTGGGAACTCAACGAAAACATGAAGGGCGACAAACGACTGGACCTGTCTGCTGTACTGGAGAACCGCACGGAAAACCCCATTGGTATGTCTTATTCCGGTACTGTGAATGGTTGGAGTATCACTAACCTGCAACTTGCGGATGAGCTCCAGCCCAATGCAAAGGCGAAAACACATCTCTGGTTTTTTGTTAAAGATGTGGAAGCAGATTCGTATGATGACCTGCAGGAGATGCATCTGAGCTTTTCTGTTGTGAACAAGAAAACTGACTTGGTAAACAGTGACCCCGTCGCGGAGTGCTCGGTGTACTTCAACGGCGCGGCTCCGGAAGCAGCATCGGCGAAGGCAGAGGAGCCAGAAGAACCCGAGGTAGAATTTGAACCGGTCACGACCGGAGATACGATCAGCTTGGACTTTGTGGAAATAGAGGTCGGTAATATCGAATACGCCGATAAGCTCAGCGAAGAATCCAACGGCGTTACCTATTCCTTTGTCCCCACTACTGACGGCAACGTACTGTTTTGGCTGGGCGTTACGCTAAAAAATCTCAACAGTACGGCCTATGACATCGGAGGCTGGAAAACCAAGGCTCAGATCGTCTTCGATGATGAGTACACATACGAAGGCGAAATGCAAAATATTGTCGGCGGGAACGCCAAGGCCATGGAGCCGCTGGTCGAAAACAAGATATATGTCTGCGCTGAGGTTCCGAGAAGCGTGGCCGAGGCATACGAGAGCGTCGCGGTCCAGTTCGGTTTCAAAGAGAACTTTGCGCAGTATGATCCGTTCAACGACAGCCTGGAGACGATGGATTATCGCTACGAGTTCACGCCGGATGATGAGGAACTGGCTGAATCGACAGGTGCCAATATCCCTATCGCTATTGGCGACACCATCACGACGGATGAATACGAGTTTACGCTCAACAACGTGGAACTGACCTATGCGCTTCTGCCCCCCAACACCTCCGGTTTTTATTATAGCTACTCTGCGCCTCAGGGGAAGGTCTATCTCCACGTCGATGCATCCATCAAGAATCTGATGAAACAGGACATTCGCATTGACGATCTGTTTTCAGTGGGTGCCGTTTATAGCGACGGGTATGAATACAACGGCTCTGTCGTCGTTAACAATGGGGACGCCAATTTTGACTGGGTAAGTTCCTATGTAGCCGCCACCCCGCTGGAAACCTGCCATGCTCACGGTCTTGTGGAATGCCCCGTCGAGGTGGACCAGTCGACTGCCTATCTGTGCGCCACTATGAAGCTGTCTAACGGGACTGTATATGAATGTGTCCTGCGCCCCGGAGAGGGCGTATGATCGAATAGCCCCTGGCAAGGGGCGTTCCATAATTGAAATCCCGGGGCGCATTGCGTCCCGGGATCACTTTTGTTTTTCGCTTTTTTACTCCCCAAAATACCGCTTCAGCAGCCCCGCAAACGCTTTCCCATGCCTCGCCTCGTCACGGGCCATCTCATGGACGGTGTCGTGGATGGCGTCCAGGTTCAGGGCCTTGGCGCGCTTGGCCAGGTCGGTCTTGCCGGCGGTGGCGCCGTTCTCGGCCTCCACGCGCATTTCCAGATTCTTCTTGGTGGAGTCGGTGACCACCTCGCCCAGCAGCTCCGCGAACTTGGCGGCGTGCTCGGCTTCCTCATAGGCGGCCTTTTCCCAGTACATGCCGATCTCGGGATAGCCCTCACGATGGGCCACGCGGGCCATCGCCAGGTACATGCCTACCTCGGTGCACTCGCCCTGGAAGTTGGCGCGCAGATCGCACATGATGTCCTCAGGCGCACCCTGGGCCACGCCCACCACATGCTCGGACGCCCAGGTCATCTCGCCCGCCTGCTTGACGAACTTCTCCGCGGGGGCCTTGCACTGGGGGCAAGCCTCGGGGGGATTCTCCCCCTCATATACGTAACCGCAAACGCTGCATACCCATTTAGCCATAATGATTTACCTCCATAAAAATTTAAGCATAGCCCCCAAGCACCGGAAGCTGTGCTAAATATAGCGCACTTTCCGCCGGAATGTCAATAGGCTTGCCCCCCGTGCCGCGCCTATGTTATAATCCGCCTATAAGAACTTGTAATAAAGGAGCAGTACCATGATACGCTTTTACAACGGCCTGACGCTGGAACCGGCCGGCGTGACGGAGAACGAGGTCTGGACGGACGGGACGGCCATCGCCTACGTTGGCCCCACGAAAAAGGAAATGCCCACCTTCCAGCGGCAGATAGACCTGCACGGGGACCTTCTCATGCCGGGGTTCAAAAACGCCCACACCCACTCGGGCATGACGTTCCTGCGCTCCGCTGCGGACGATCTGCCCCTGCACCAGTGGCTGGAAAAGCAGGTCTTCCCCGCCGAGGCCAAGCTGACGCCGGAGAGCACGGCCGCGTTTGTGAAGGTGGCGTTTTTGGAGTACATCGCCAACGGCGTCACGGCCTGCTTCGACATGTACTACCACACGGGCGAGATCGCCAGGATAAGCCGGGACTGGGGCTTCCGGACCGTGCTGTGCGGCAGCTTCACCGCCGGGAACGACTGGTCGGAGCTGTACGGATTCTATGACCACTATAACCACGATTTCGGCCCGCTGGTGTCGGCTCAGCTGGGCTTTCACGCGGAGTACACCACCACGCGGGAGAAGCTGGAATACCTTTCAAAGGTCTGCCACGATCTGAAAGCCCCCGTCTGGTGCCACAATTCCGAGACCGCCTCTGAGGTGGCCGACTGCGTCGACCGCCACGGCATGAGCCCCACAAAGCTCTTTGACACCCTGGGGCTGTACGATTACGGCGGCGGCGGCTACCACTGTATCTACATGACCGACGAGGACCTGGACATCTTCGCCAAGCGCGGCCTCACCGCCGTGCTGAACGCCTGCTCCAACGGCAAGCTGGCCAGCGGCTTTTTCCGCCTGAAGGAGGCCGTGGCAAAGGGCGTGCACCTGGCCGTGGGCACCGACGGCCCCGCCTCCAACAACGCCCTGGACATGTTCCGGGAGATGTATCTCATCAACATCATGGCCAAGCTCCGGGAGGATAACGCGGCGGCCGGCGACCCGGCTCTCATTCTGGACGCGGCGGTATCCGGCGGCGCGCGGGCCATGGGTCTGACCGATTGCGACGCCATTTCCCCTGGCAAGCAGGCGGATGTGGTCCGCATCGACATGCACCGGGCCAACATGCGGCCGGTGAACAACGTGGTCAAAAACCTGGTCTACTCCGGCAACCCCGCCAACGTGCGCATGACCATGATCGCCGGCAAGATCCTCTACGAAAACGGGGAATTTTTCGTGGGCGAGGACCCGGAGGCCGTGTACGCCGATGCTGAAAAATACACCAGAGCGATTTTGGGATAAGGAAAACAGAACAGAAAAACCCCCTCGTCGCGTGACGAGGGGGTTTTTCACGATACGGATATATTTATATTACGGCGCGTATTTTACCACGGCCTCGCCGTCGGCCACCAATTCGCCGTGCTGGTTATGGCAGGCGGTGCGCAGCTTATAGATGCCCTTGGCCGGGTTCAATATCTCCGTCACGGTCACGGCGGCGGTGATGGTGTCCCCGATCTTCACCGGGGCCTTGAAGTCCAGCGACTGGTGCAGATACACCGTGCCGGGACCGGGCAGGATCATGCCCAGCACCGTGGAGATGTACCCCGCCGGCAGCAGCGCGTGGGCGATGCGCTCCCCGAAGGGGCTCTGCGCTGCGGCGGCCGGGTCCGTGTGGATGGGGTTATAGTCCCCGATGATCTCCGCCATCGCGTACACGTCGTGCTCGGTGACGGTGCGGGAGAAGCTGGCGGTCGCGCCTGGTCCCAGCGCCATCAGCCCACCTCCGCCGCGTGGCGCATGTAGGGGTTGAAGCGCCGCTCCCGGTCCAGAGTGGACGTGTCCATATGGCCGGGGTAGACCTCATAGTCCCCCGGCAGGTCGTACAGCCGCCGCAGGCTCCACAGCAGCGCCGACATGTCCCCGCCGGGCAGGTCCGTCCGGCCGCAGGAGTCCCGGAACAGGGTGTCCCCTGTGAAGATCGCCTCGCCGCAGATAAGGCACACACCGCCGGGGGTATGGCCCGGCGTCTCCATCACCCGAAACGTCAGGCTCCCCACATGGAATATATCCCCCTCGGCGTAAAATACCGCGCCGGCGGGGGGCTGAAAACGGTAATCCCCGTCCCCCACGTCCTTTTCGTGCATGCACAGCGTGGCGCCGGTCTCCTCCAGCACCGAGGCCGCCGCCAGGGTGTGGTCAAAGTGGCCGTGGGTCAGGAAGATGTACTTGGCGGTGAGGCGGTGTTCTTCCAGGTAGTTCATGATGGTGTTCGTCTCGTCGCCGGGGTCGATGACGGCGCACTGGAGCGTGTCCTCGTCCGTGACGATGTAGCAGTTGGTCTCGATCTGGCCGACGGTCAGGCATTTGATGAGCATGGTTCAAAGCTCCTTTGTGTCCAGAAGTATGGTGACGGGTCCGTCGTTCTGGCTGCGCACCTGCATGTCCGCGCCGAAGACCCCTGTCTCCACATGGAACCCCCGGTCCCGGCACGCGCCGATGACCTGCTCGTACAGGGGGATGGCCTGTTCGGGTCTGGCGGCCATGGTGAAGCCGGGCCGGCGGCTGTGACAGTCCGCGAACAGGGTGAACTGGCTGATGATGAGCAGATTGTTCGCCCCCGCGTCCGTGGGGTTCACGTTCATCTTCCCGGCCGCGTCCTCGAAGATACGAAGACCGCATATCTTGTCCGCGATCTTGGCGGCCTCGGCCGGCCCGTCGTCCACATGGACGCCCAGCAGCACCAGAAACCCCTGGCCGATCTGGCCGTGTATCCGGCCGTCTATCTCCACCGAGGCGTTTTTTACCCGTGTCACAACAGCGCGCATAAGCTCAAATCCCCCCGCGGTTGATCTCCCGCACGCCCCGCACGCCTTGCAGCCGGTTGACGATGGTCTGAAGCTCCGCGGCGTGGGTCACCTCCAGAGTGATGATGACGGTGGACACGCCCTTGCCCGTGTCCCGTGCGTTCAGGCCCCGGACCTTGGCGTTCAGGCTGTTGAGGACGGTGGCGATGTCCATGACCAGGCCGTTTCGCTCGTCGGCGGTGATGTAGAGGTCCGCCGCGTAGCTGTCCGTGATCCGGTCCGCCCAGGACACGCTGATCCACCGGCCCTTGTCCTCGTCCCGCCGGTAATTCACGCAGTCCCGCCGGTGGATGGACACGCCCAGACCCCTTGTGATGAACCCCACGATGGGGTCGCCGGGCACCGGCGTGCAGCAGCGGGAGAATTTTATCAGGCAGTTGTCCAGCCCCTCCACCAGCACGCCCTGGACGGCCTTGAGGGCCTTTTGCTGGCGGCGGTCGGCCCGCTCCTGCATCTTGTCCAGCTCCGTCTTGCGCACGGTGGTGCGGGTGCGGACGATCTCGTCCCGGATACGGCCCACCGCGTGAGCGGCGGTCATGCCCCCGTAGCCGATGGAGGCGAAAACGTCGTCCAGGTCCTGGACCGCCATGCGCTTTAAGATGCCGGGCAGCAGCTCCGGGTCCGTCACGTCCGCCATGGGCAGGCCGATGCGCCTGGCCTCCGCCTCGAACATCTCCCGGCCCTGGACGATATTTTCCTCCCGGCGCTCCTTCTTGAACCACTGTTTGATCTTGGAGCGGGCCTCGCCGGATTTGGCGATATTCAGCCAGTCCCGGCTGGGACCGGCGGAGGACCGGGACGTGATGATGGTCACGATGTCCCCGTTTTGCAGCGGGTAGGCGATGGGCACGATACGGCCGTTTACCTTGGCCCCCGTCATGGAGTTGCCCACGGCGGAGTGGATGGCGTAGGCGAAGTCGATAGGCGTGGCCCCGGCGGGCAGGCTCTTCACGTCCCCGTTCGGCGTGAAGACGAATACCTCGTCGTCGAACAGGTCCATTTTCAGGTCGTGGTACAGATCCTGCACGTCCCCCGCGTCCTGCTGCGTCTCCAGCAGGCGGCGTATCCAGGCGAATTTTTCCTCGTCGCCCTCCTTGTGCCCCATGGGACCGGACTTATACTTCCAGTGGGCCGCCACGCCGTACTCCGCCGTCAGGTGCATCTGCCAGGTGCGTATCTGCACCTCGAAGGGGATGCCCTCCGAGCCTATCACGGTGGTGTGCAGGCTTTGGTAGTTATTTGGCTTGGGGGTGGAGATATAGTCCTTGAACCGGCCCGGCACCGGCCTGAACATCTCGTGGATGATGCCCAGCACGTTGTAGCAGTCCGCCAGGTCGTTCACGATCACCCGGAAGGCGCACAGGTCAAATATCTCCTCCACGCCCAAATGCTGTGCGTACATCTTCCGGTATATGCTGTAAATATGTTTCAACCGGCCGTAGACCTTGCAGCTTACGCCCTCCTTGTCCATACGGCCTTCGATGCGCGTCTCCATGTCGGCCAGGAACTTTTCCAGCGTCTGCCGGCGCTTGTCCAGAATACTGGTGATCTCCCGGTAGCCCACCGGGTCCAGATACAGAAGCGACAGGTCCTCCAGCTCGTCCTTCATCTTTTCCACGCCCAGCCGGTGGGCGATGGGGGCGTAGACCTCCATGGTCTCGCGGGATTTGGAGAGCTGCTTTTCCGGGCTCTGGTATTCCATGGTGCGCATGTTGTGCAGCCTGTCCGCCAGCTTGATGAGGATGACCCGGATGTCCTTGGCCATGGCCAGGAGCATCTTGCGCAGGTTCTCCATCTGGGCCTCTTCCAGGGAGTTATACTGCACCCTTGTCAGCTTTGTGACGCCCTCCACGATGTTGGCCACGTCGGCGCCGAACAGCTCTTCCAGCTGCTCATGGGTCACGTCCGTGTCCTCGATGGTGTCGTGCAGCAGCGCCGACATGACCGACTCGTCGTCCAGGCCCATCTCCGCCGTGATGACCGCCGCGGCCGCCACGTGGGTGAAGTAGGGCGAGCCGTCCTTGCGCTTTTGGCCCTCATGGGCGCGCAGGGCGAAGTCAAAGGCCTGGCGGATACGGACCAGGTCCGCGTTGGGGCTGTTCTCCCGCAGGACGGCGGCCAGCTCGGCAAAGGCCTCGTCCGGTGAAAATTCTGCCATAAACTATGCTCTCTCTTCCTATTGTTGCTGCTGCGCTCTCCACGAGGGGGAGTTGTTCAGGTCTGTCTTCTCGTCCCATTCGACGAGCGCCGCGTCCACGCTCTGGCCCCGGACCGTCACGGTCGCCAGGCCCAGCTCCGACAGCACCCGCAGGCCAAACGCGATCTGGTCCGGACGCAGCCGGGGCTCCAATTGGGCCAGCCTGCTCAGCCGCACCCGGCAGGGACACTGACTTTCCAGGCTCCGCCACAGGCCCCCCAGCTCCCGGCGGGTCAGGCGGCACGGGCTTATGTCCTCCCCGGACAGTATATGCAGGCACAGCGCCTCCAGGTCCGTCCGGCGCAGGCCCTCCATCAGAAGCTGCACGCTCCGGCGGCCCCGAAATTCGCTGATCTGGGGGAAAAAGATGGCGTCAGCCCGCTCGCCCACACGGACGGGCAGGTCCTCCAGCCGCCGGGAGAACCACACGCCCTCGAAGCGCTGGCCGAACTTCTCCAGCGTCAGGCGCACGTGCTTGCCCCCGCCGATGGACACCGCGTCGGTGAGCACCGCGTCGGACAGGGCCAGGATGGGCCGGGGGTTGCCGCTGCCAAAGGGCTCCAGCCGGCTCAGGCTCTCCACGCACTCCATGGTCAGCAGCGACCCGGAGGATACGGTCAGGTCCGGCTTTATGGCCGCCTCCCCCGTGGGGATGTGGGCCAGGTAGTATTCCTTCATGGCGTCCCGGAAGGGGCCGATGTTCTCCCGCCGTAAATTGAGGCCCGCCGCCAGCGCGTGGCCGCCGAAGGACTCCAGGTGGTCCTGGCAGGCCTCCAGCGCGTCGAACAGGTTGAACCCGCCCCAGCTTCGGCAGGAGCCCTTGCCCTTGTCCCCGTCCAGGGAGATCATCACCGTGGGCACCTGGTAGGCCTCCGCCAGCCGGGACGCCGCGATACCCACCACCCCCTGGTGCCAGCCCTCCCTGGCCAGGACGATAGGGGCCGTGACGGTTTGGCCGGCCAGCATATCCGCCACCTCGTCCCAGATATCCGCCTCCAGCTGCTGCCGCCGGCGGTTCATGTCGCAAAGCTCCGCCGCCAGGCGCGCCGCTCTGTCCGGGTCCCGCTCCAATATGAGCTCCGCCGCCCGGTCCACCTGCCCCAGCCGGCCGGCCGCGTTGATGCGCGGGGCCAGGGTGAAGCCCACGGTGTTGGCACCCAGACGGCCCGGCTCCACGCCGGCGGCCTCCATGAGCGCGGCCAGCCCCGGCCTCGGCGCGGTCCGCAGCTTTTCAAGCCCGGCCTGCACGATGCGCCGGTTTTCGCCCAACAGCGGCATCACGTCCGCGATGGTCCCCACCGCCACCAGGTCCGCGTACTTTGCGAGCGCGGCGGCGCTCTCCCCGCTGAGGGCGCAGACCAGCTTGAAGGCCACGCCCACACCGGCGAGCGCTTTGTTGGGGCAGTCGCGGTCGGGCCGCTTGGGGTCCACCACGGCCACCGCCGCGGGCAGCTCTGTCTGGCACTCGTGGTGGTCCGTGATGATCATGTCCACGCCCAGACCCGCGGCGTAGGCCGTCTCAGAAACGGCGGTGATGCCGCAGTCCACGGTGATGATAAGGCTCACGCCCCGGCTTTTCAGCCTGTCGATGGCCCCGGTGTTGACGCCGTAGCCCTCCTCCAGCCGGTCGGGGATGTACCGCTCGGCCCGGAGCCCCGCCGAGCGCAGGTATTCCCACAAAAGACACGTGGCGGTGATACCGTCCACGTCATAGTCCCCGTAGACCGCCACGGTCTCGCCCTGATCCGCGGCTTTTCGTATCCTGTCCACGGCCGCCGCCATATCCGGCAGGAGGAAGGGGTCGGCCGGGGTGAAGGGTCCGTCGTCCAGAAAGGTCCGGGCCTCGTCCGCCGTGACGATGCCCCGCGCCGCCAGTATCAAGGCCAGAAGCGGCGTGCATCCGGCCCTGAGCAGCTCCTCCGGGGCTCGGAGCTGGTCAGGGGCTGTCCATGTTCGTTCTTTCATTGCGTCCTTTCGCTTTGCAGAGTATATATTAAGCCAATTATACGCTATGCGGGTCCAGTTTGCAATTGCAAATCCGCGCCTTTGCCGCACACCCAATTAAAAAAAGCCTCC
Source organism: uncultured Oscillospiraceae bacterium (assembly GCA_947625845.1). Classification (GTDB taxonomy): domain Bacteria; phylum Bacillota; class Clostridia; order Oscillospirales; family Oscillospiraceae; genus CAJOIG01. Next base: position 538 of record CANQQB010000065.1, on the reverse strand, counting down.
CTTGTTATGTATAGCCCCAGGAAAAGTGGACAGGGAAAAGAAGAGCTCCCTGCGTAGGAAAAAGGATTTAAGCGGAGTGGCGAAGCGTGAGCGGCGCCACTCCGGTCTTTAACTGGATGCGCTCATGGTTGTAGAAGTGAATGAAGCTGTCAATGAGTTCATTGGCCTCCCGGAAAGTTTTGGGCTTGTGCCTGTAAATGCACTCTGTCTTGAGGATGGAGAAAAAGTTTTCAGCCATAGCGTTGTCGTAGCAATTTCCGCGCCTCGACATGGACGGCGTTATGCCACATTCTTGCGTCAGGTTAAAGTACGCTTGCGGCTCCAAATCCACTCATCCGTTTCCCTTAATTCATGCTTGACTTTTAATAGTTAGTCTCTCTGTGAATTGCAGAAAATCCCGCAGCAGCTGGTTTTCCATCTGCAGCCTGGCGATCTCTTTCTTGTATTCTTCCTCACCGCTTAGCGGACGTTTTCTTGGACGGCCTTTTGGCTTAGGCGGTATCCCCGAGGCCAGTCTTCGTTGTCTTCGGTTATAGCG
>CANQQB010000064.1 GCA_947625845.1 uncultured Oscillospiraceae bacterium | reverse complement strand
CCCAGTGTGTAGCCCAGGCCATCCGGCCCGAAATAGCAGTCCAGCAGTGCCTGGGCCCGCTCCGCCGGAAGCTGCCGCCAGCACCGGGCCGCCGCCTCGGTAAACGCGCCGCCGAAGCCTTGGAAAGTTTGACGCTTGCATTGGGGATAGATTATGACCTGGTGGACAAAATCCCGCGCGCCGTTTGTAAGCTCGGCTTCCTTCCAGTAAAGTCCCTTGGCCGGGTTTGTGACGATAAGCGTTGCTTTCATTTTTCTGCCTCCTTCAAGGTGACAAGCATTTCCACCGCAAGTCCGTCTCTGACCGCACGGGCATCCTCCTCCGCAAGAGTGGGACTGTTCACGTTCTTTTCCCTGCCGTCACGGAATTTAACGACCCATTTTATTGGCAAAAGTGCTCCAGCGGAATGTTCGGGGCATTGATAGGTCACCGAAATCGATCCGAGGAAGGTCACCCGCAGCAGGCCGTCCTTTGGAATGAGGTATTCGGGGATAAAAGGTGTGAACGTCAGCGCAAGGCCCTCACCGGTCATACGGAAGGGACGCTTTCCAAAGAACATGATCTGCCACATCTCCAAAAACTCCGCCGTGGAGCCGGACAGACGGGCCACATACCCCCGGCCCCACCGGGCCGGGTCCGGGTTGGCGCTGGACGCCAGGAAGGACACGTTTTCCAAGGGGCTGCGCCCATAGCGCGCGGGGTCAATGAAGGGCACTGCCGCGGTGTGGAACGCCTGGGAAAATTCCTCGTACAGGCCGCTTTTCAGCAGCTCCAGCAGGTACTTGTATTCCATGTGCAGCCAGACGGACTCATTTTCCAGCCAGCCAGGTGAAAACGCCTTTGCCCTTCCGGCCTCAAGACTCACGCCGTCCAGACTCTCGTTGATCTTATACATCCGCAGCGTCTGATCGTACAGGCCGCTGCATTTGATGCGGGCGGCTACGGCGCGCTTTTCCTTCGCTGGGTTCTCCAGCTTTAACCAGTGTACCGGGCCCTCCAGAAATAGCGGGAGCGGTCTGGGAGTGAGTGTCTCCGGCATGGGGCCATCCGGCGTGTAGGTGATCCTCCCAGCCTCGAAGGTAAAATAGGTTGGAATGATGCCGTTCCCGTATGCCATCGCCGCGCGAATCCCTCCGTCCAGGGCTGTCTCCATAGCTTTAAGCGCCGCAATCAGCGTGCCTGCGCTCAGGCGTTGACGCGGACCAGCGAAGCCATCCCCTACTGAGGCGCGGTAGGACTCCTTGACGTAGTTCAGCCTGTCCCAGCGGTCATATGCGCCGTTATGTCCGGCCAGTGCGTCCGCAACATTCCCGATCAGTCCGGCGATCTCGCTGTACAGCTCCACTTCTCCACTGTGCCGTCCCAGCGCCCCGGCGGTGAACCGCACCAGCCGCAGCAATTCGCAGGTTTCGGCCATTGACGATCCCAGCAGACCGGGCAGGCCGTTCAGCGCGTCATACCAGCCGGGCTTGCCGCCCTCCATCTCGACGCCCATTCCGGCGGCGTCCAATGTGGCGGTCTTGATGGCGCACAGCAAGAGCAGCTTTTCCATGAGCGTGCTGCGGGCCTCGCCGTCCGCTCCCGCCTGTACCCATTTGTGGGCGGGAGACGGCAGCTCCGTCAACGCGTTGTACTGCCGCAGACCCCCTTCCGTCAGCTTGTAGCGCCGGACCCTCGGATTTACCTCCGCATGGGGCGCATACCAGCGGTAGCCGCCGCAGAACAGCAATTCACGCTCACAGTCGGGATAAACAGCCAGATAGTTTTCGATGAGATCCAGATTGTAAGTCCAGTGGTCGCACCAGTATCCCTCTGAGAAGTCAGCGTTTGGCTCGCTGTGGGCAGCGCACACCGCTTTTGCCGTCAGTACCGCTGCGGCGTCACCAGGTAAGCCCCAATCTTCGGCCGCCATGGCCAGTTTTCCCGGTGTGAAGGGCGCAGACAGGAGTGCCGCCGCCTTGTCCCGGCTTTCGCCGGGTATTTCGCCAAGAATCTTGTCGGCGGCGTCCTGCGGGAGTTTAAATGTCTCGGCCTTCAGCACCAGCGGATTGTAGCCGTCTGGCTGGATGAGTTCATAGAAGGTGCGGATGTTCCGACTCCCCAGCTCCGGGGCGAACATCACATCACACCGGCGGTTCTGATTCACATCTCGGAAGTTTCCGTTGCCTTGGGCAAAATACTCTCCCCCCAGGGAGAAATAGTTGTATTCTCGCTCCGGGTCGCCGTGCTTACGGGAATAGAGGTAAAAAGGCACCTTTTTTCCGCCGCTCCTAAAGAAATACGGTACGCCGCCTCGCAGCAGATTGTCCAGATACGTCTGGCGGCAGTAGCTGTCAAATACTGGGTCGGCAGTCTTGGTGTCCACCGCCGCAGTCACGCCTTCCACCAGCGCGGCGGCCTCCCGGCGCTTTTCCTCAAACCATGCGGGCCCTGTAACCTTTTCGGCTAGAGCCGCCACGGTGTTTTTGTGGTCAGCCTGGCCGTAGAGCGCGTAAAGTTTGATCTCTTCTCCGGGGGCAAGGGAGGCGGATTTCGGCAGGAAGCAGCAAGGAAATGCGTTCCCCGTCATCTGTTGCATGCCGCAAAGCTCGTCCAGCCCCAAATTCACGAACATTTCCGGGATTGTCAGCGATGTATCCTCCCCAAACACCAAGCGTTGTTCCACAATGGGGCGAAGCAGTCCGCCACTTTCATCCCAGCCCAGGCAGAAGTTGCAGCCCTGGATCGAGGTGACTTGGGCGGTATCGGCCATGGACGCTCGGACGCGGAAGCAGGCCATACCCCTCTCGGCGTCCTCCGCCCGCATCCAAGCCGTGGCAAGCTGAGTCATGTTCTTCAGAGAGTCCTGATCCACGCCGTAGGATACCACCTCCGGCATCCCGTCCATAAGCTCCAGTTTCACCTGGGCGTGAGAGACGTTTCGTACTGTCAGCACCCGGACCAGCGCCGCCGTTCGCTCGCCGGGGAGACCGAAATAGAGGGCAGATGACGCCAGATCGTCATCCGCAGAGAAAATTTCCAGCTCACCGAGGCCGATATGCATCTCACAATGGGCAGTGAAAAGCTCCCTGTATGCGTTGTTCACCCGGCAGAAGGTGCGAAAACCGCGCCTCGCCACATCCCGGTAAGCGCAGTAGGCCGGGGAGAATTCCATGATGGCATGATCCTTGTCCCGCGCCCCAAAACTGCACACTGCCTGCCCTCGGTTGTTGTAGTAGCACCACACCGGCACGCCCATGGGACCCGCGATGCCAGGCAGAAAGCTGGAAAAGGCAGGCTTGCTCTGGTAGTCTCGTATGATATAGCGTCCCTTTTCGTCAAACACGGTCATACGCTCCTTTCCTGCTCAGCATTACAGTCAGTGAGAGCGAATTACTCCCTGGCAGCTCTTTCCTAAGGAGTACTGCCGCTGGGCCTCCGACAGTCCATTGCTCCCCGCCGCAGGTCACAGCGGCGATCTCATATTCGCCCCAGTCCAGTGCGTCGGGGTTCAGGTACCGCACGTTCACCCGCCGTCCGGCGGCAGTACACTGGATTTCTGCGGCGCCGGCACTGTCAAACAGCTCCGCCGTCAGTTTAGGCTCCAGTACCAAATCTCCCATTCTTCCTCGGACGCCGAACACCTGGGTCTGCAAGGTCAGCAGCATCCAACTGGCCGCGCCGGTGAGATAGGGATACATTCCCTGGCCGCGCTCGTCAAAATACTCAGGGATGCCGGGAAGAGTGTGGCTGCGGGAGAAATCCGTACTCTGGCGGTAGAGCTTTTCCAGCACCCGCCAGCCCTCTTTGGCGAGGCCTCTGGAGTAGAGGGCATAAGCGTACATTACCGCCATATGGCTGAACACCGCGCCGTTTTCCTTGCTGCCATAGGCAAAGCCAAACATCCGGCCCATGTCCAGCTTGATCTCTCCGAAATCCGTGTTGAGGCAATACCCGCCCCTGGCTGGTCCGTCCAGATACCAGTCCACTGCTCGGACGATCTCGCGGAGCTTGCCGCGGTCCGCCGCACCGGAGAGAATGGCAAAAACTTGCCCGGTGAGCATCATCCGCACCGTCTCGCCTCGCAGGCCCTCCACCTGGCGGCCGGAGTTGTCGTAATAGCTGTTGAACCAGTGGAGGTCTGCCCCGTCATCCACCCACTCCGTCTCGTTGATGTGCCGGCGGATCTGATCCGCCATAGAGCGCAGGACCTTGACGAGGGCGGAGGTTGGAAGCGTTACCTTCCCGTTGTCCCAGCAGACCGTTTCACAGTAGCGGAGGAGGGAAGCGTTCATTTCCGCGGGGGTGCAGACGCCGCTCCCGAAAAGTTCGGCGAGTGGCCGGGCAATTTGAACGTCTTTATTAAGCGCCCCGGCAAACCGGGCCAGCAGGTCAAAACCATAGGCATAGGCAGCGGTGAAGGCCACGCTCTCGCCTCGCTCTCGGGCCATGTCCAGCGCATCGTTCCAGTCTGCGCCCCGCAGACGCATGAAACCGTGCTCACCTACATCGAAGAAGGCCGTGGTAAGCTCGGTCAGAATATGCTCCAATACAGTCCCCCGCCGCATGGGAGTCTCCGCTTTCCGGCGGGGCCACTCTCCCCGCCAGGGAAGGCTGTCGGAAAAATACGACTGCTCCTCCAGTAGAAAGTCCAGATCCCCGGTCTCATTGAGATACAGCGCCACTGTCAGCATGGGCCAGAAGCCGTGGTCCATCCACACTCGAGGGATGTTGTTTCGGTCTGCCCTGAACTCGCCGGGGACAGAGCCAATGATGGTGGCGTTGGTGCCGTCGGGACGTACCCCGGCAAAGTAACGCAACAAATCGTCTCGCACCGACGTCGGATCGGTCAGCAGCAGGGCAACCTATCCTGTTTTACCAAGGTGTCAATTTTTATTAAAATAAAAAGGGATCTAAGGGAATCGCTTCCCTACCAGATCCCTTTTCATAATACTTCCTTATATCAGGCGTTTGACAATGTCATATGCGCTTTTCACAAGCAAGATTGCCCTCCTGGGGATAGGTGACGCGATTAAACTGACTTTCATCATCCTGCTTAAAGCCATAATGCCACTATTCAAAGCTGCCTATCATTCATTTTCTCCGTCTTTTCGGTCCAACAGCAGCCTTGACTTGCGGTACTCTGAGGGCGAGAATCCGGTCGCGGCTTTGAAGACCTTCAGAAAATGCTTGTCGTCCGTGAAGCCCGTGCGCCGGCCGACCTCGAAAACATACCAGTCAGTGGTCTCCAAAAGCCGTTTGGATTCCTCGATACGGAGATTTTGAAGGTAGCTGACAAAATTCACGCCTGTGTACTGCTTGAACAAGGTGCTGAACAGGGAATAGTTCATGGACACCCGATTGCTGACCTCCGCCATGCTCAAGGGCTCTCGAAAATGGATCTGGATATACTGCACCGCCTGACGGATCTTCCGTTTGTTCTCAAAATCGGAGAAAGCCGCGTCGGTCCTGGCACAGAACGCCTCTAGCCAGCTATCCAGCGCCTTGAGGTAGGCATGGATGCCGCCAAAGCCCCAAATAGATCCGTAGGCTCGCAGGGCTCCATCCGTGAACTCCGGGTACGTTCGCTCCAGCTGACCGATAAACTGATTGCACAGCCGCGCAAACGCCTCCGGGGCCACCTCCCCGCGAAATACGCGGGCAGTCTCTCCCCGCAACAGTCTGGATGCGTCCTGCCATTTGGAAAGTCCTACCAGCCCGGCAAGTTGCTTCGCGGTAACATTCAGAGGCTGATATGCCGCAGCCTTAAACGCACAGGTCCGCCCGGTGAAAAAGGACGTCTGCCATGCGCTATATGCCTCCCGGTAACAGATGTGCAGCGTCTCCAATCCCCGGTGGGGATCGCTTTTCCCGAGGGGTTGGGAAAGGTTCTCCTCCAACATTGCGCTCCTGTCCTCCGGGACAGCGTAGAACAGCACCTGTCCGACGGCATGAAGCTTCAGCACGGGCTCTGGTATCTGCCGATCCCCCGCCACAGAGCAGAATCCGATATAAGTCCCGGTGAAAAACCGTCCGCCGTAGCGATCCAACCGGTTCCGCCACTCGTCGCCTTCCGCGTCCGGGTCCAGCATCAGATGGCGCAGCGCGTCCAGATATTCCCGCTCATTATTCTCTCTTGCGGCCTCGCGGCTTTGAAATTGCCCCTCCGCCTTCTGAATAGCGGCATAGAGCTGCTCCCTTTCCACCGGTTTCAGCAAGTAATCCTGGGCGCCTTTCCTCAGCATTTCCACCGCATAAGTGAAATCATCATAGCCACTGACCACCAGCACCGTCAAAGCATAATCCAACTCCGAAAGATGGGAAACCAGCTCAATGCCGTCCATCCGGGGCATCCGAATATCTGTAATAAGAAGGTCCACCCGGCGGGTGCGAAGGATCTCCAACGCTTCCTGGCCGTCCCTGGCCTCCAATATCTCCCCCACCCGCACCCCGGCGCGGCCCACCATGGTTTTAAGTCCCGCCCGGAGTATTTTTTCATCCTCCGCGATCAATACAGTATTCACATCCGTCCCTCCATCTTCTCATACTCTCGGTAGGGCAGGTCCACCAGCACTGTCGTGCCAGCGCCCGGACTCGACTCTACCCGCAGTCCATACTCCTCCCCAAAGGAGAGGTGGATACGGTCGTGGACGTTTTTCAAACCAATGCCGTTGCCGGAACGGGACTGGGCCGGCTCCTCGCCGCTAATCTGGCGCCGCAGCCGTTCCAGCGTCCCCCCGTCCATGCCCATGCCTTCGTCGGCAATGGAAATCGTAAACCGCTTCCGCTGCCGGTCGATCTCGCCCCGAAGGCGCACCGTACTGTCCGTGGCCAGCGCCGCGGCACCGTGGACCACGGCGTTTTCCACAATGGGTTGTAGGCTGACCTTGGGTAGCTTCTGCTCCATCAGCTCCTCCGGCACGTCGATGACCAGTGTAATCACAGAGTCGAAGCGCAGATTCATCAATGCGACATAGTTCCTGATATAGTCCAGTTCTCTGGAAAGCGCCACATTTCCACCCTCCAGCTTCATGCTGTACCGCAGAAGCTTGCCAAGGGTAGTTACCGCGTCGGCAATTTCATATTTTTCGTCAATCTCCGCCATCATCTTGATGGCCTCCAGGACATTGTAAATGAAGTGGGCGTTGATCTGGTTCTGCAAAGCCCGTATCTCGGCCCGCTGGATCTGTGTTTCCCGATCCAGATTGTCTTGGAGGGATCGGCGCAACTGTTCCAGCAGCCCACCGGCTTCCCGGGCGAACTCAGCGATCTCACCCTCACCGGCGACCTCTACCTTTGCCTCCATGTCTCCGGCCGCAAAGGCACGGATGCCGTCAAAAGCCCTATAGAACCCCCGCAGGATACGCCGCGTCAAAGCGGATACCGCCACAGTCATCAGGAACACGACCATCGTATAGGCCGCCAGCAGGCCCAGAGCCTGCCACCGTATGGTCCCGTAGATGTCGGAGATGTCGATGACCTGCAAATAGACGCAGTCTAAAGCCCGAACCTCTGTCCGCACCGCCAGCGACCACCGCCCATTCATCGTGATCCGCGTGGGCTCCTCAGCGGGTGGAACAGAGAGGATTTCCTCCTCTCCAGCGTATGCTGTCCCGGCAAGAACATGGCCATCCTCGTCCAGAAGGACTGACCAATCTTTTTCGTTCCCTGCGTACAGGGCCGGCATGACCTCGTCCATACGGACGGCTACTTCCAGCACACCCACTTGCTCGCCATTGGTCACGATGTCCGTGATAAGGCTTAAAATGTGTCGAGTGGCAGGTTGATCGAGGAAAAGCGTGTCGTCAAAGTCATAACACCAGGAGCCGGAGGGCAGATCCATATCCGCCCATGGCATATGCTCCATGCGCTCCTCCCCGTACAGGATGGGTATCATTTCTCGTATGCCGCCGGTGGAGGCATATACCCGGATCTGATACAGATCCGGATTACTGATGATAATCTTCTCCAAGCTGGCCAGATCCCCCCGGTAGAACTCCACCAGTGCCAGCGCGTCTGGCTCCTGTCCTGCCTTCAGATCGGACAAATGTTCAGTCAGAGCCGGGGTGTTGAGGAACACCTGGGTGGACATATTGCACAGCTCTGCCACCCGCTCAGCCTGTGCGAGGAGCTGATCTCTGTCGGTCTGGACCTGCCGTATCCGGGCGTCAATGGCAGTCTCCCGGGCAGAGCGAAGCGTAGTGTACCAGAGGATCAGCATGGGGATCAGCAGAAAAAGGCCGCACACCAGGGCGATCTGCCGGCTAAGTTTCAATCGTGTGAACCATTTTCGCACTGCGGGCACCCCCTCTCAGGAGATGCCAAGCCGCGCTTTGGCGGCGGCCATCTGCGCTGTACTCTCCTCCAGCACCATTGCCAGGCCCGCTTCCTCCCGTCGCCGGACATAGTCCGCCCACAGTCTTTCAAACTCCTCCTCTGAGGGGGCGAGCAGAAGCTGGGGCAGCATCTCGCCGTGGATGGCGTCGATCCGCCGGGCCGCTTCATACACCTCTGTTCCCGGCGTAAAGCTCACATCGTACTGGCCGGAGTAAAAGGTATAGGGCCTTGCCCACGCTTCCATCTGCCGGATGGGCTCAATCTCCAGCGGTTTCCACTGATCCTGAATCCGGTTGTCCTGGAGCATCCAGTAGGCGTCGTTGGCGCCCACCGTCTCCAAGTATTGCAGGTAGTCGCCGCTCAAAAGAGCCTGGGTGTCCTCCGTCAATACCGCCCTGCCGTCTATCATGTGATAGTGCTCTCCCTCAACACCTAGGGTGATGAGCTTCTGCCCCTCCTCGCTCATCATGTAGCTCATGAGCCGGATCGCCAGATCGGGGCGCTCGCAGTTTTTGGAGATCAGCGTCACCGTCCAGCCGTTAATACCGGTGCCAGGCAGCGTATGAGGCTCGCCGTCTATGTTCCTCGGCCCATCAACGGCGATATAAACTCTATCTGGGTCGGAATCGTAGATCTGCCTCTCGATGTCCGCGATGTCCGTGCGTTGGTAGATCATACAGAAGTACCGCCCGTCCAGGAGCTTCTCCTCCATCTGGACTCGCTTGTCTATGAAAATGTCACTGGACAGGAGACCCTCCTCTCCCAGTTGCCGGAACATGGAAAGCCATCGCTTGTACTCTGGGTCAGAATACCGGTCATAGAACTTCCCATCCTTTTCATATGGCACCGCCAGGAAGTTCAAGAGAAACTTATCAAAGGAATCGCAGCCAGTTTGAGTGAACTCGTGAGCCCCCACCGGAATGAGGGGCTGGCCGTTCACCTCCGGGAACTGCTCAGCGGCGGCACGGACTGCGGCGGCAAAACCCTCCGGCGTGGTCATATCCGGGGAGCCAATGGCCTCGTAGATGTCCTTCCGCACCAGGAAGGTCTGGTTGGAAGCCGCGCCCCGGCCCTCCGCGTAATCCTTGATGGTATAAGAAGAATTGGGATAGCAGTAGACGTTCCCATCCGGCTGTGTATACCAGGCCAGGCGGTCTGGGTCAGCCGCCTCCAGGAAATAGGGATCATATTCCTCCGCCAGGGCGTTAAGGGGATAGACCAATTCCCGGTCTATGATGACGCTGAGCTGTGTCTCCCACCAACCCAACGTGATGAGATCAGGCAGCTTGTCCCCGGCGATTAGGGCGTCCAGCGTCTCGCTCTCGCTGCCGTCAGGAGACTGGAAATCAATATTCATACCTGTAGCCTCCGTAATGGCGCGGCTCACGGCATTGCCGCCCCAGGGCGTATTATACCAGCTAAAGTTCACATACCAAGACAGTTCTACAGGTTCCTCGGAAACGCCCTCAGCCGGGGGCGTCGTAACGCACCCGGCCAAGAGAGAAGATAAAAAAGCAATGAGCAGAAACAGGGACAGCAGTCTTTTCACGCAAAGCCCTCCTTACGGTCCTATGGGGCTATTGTATCACATTTTGGTGAAATCCGCACCAGAAAAATGGATTTCACGTGTTACTCTTTGACGCTGCCGGCAGAGATCCCGTTGATGATGTATTTGGAGAAGAAGCAGAATGCGACCATAATAGGCACTACCGAAATTGCCACCACAAGGTATGTGGCGCCAAGGTTCGTGGTGATATCCCGCACCGCGGACAACTCCGCCACCATTACCGGCAGGGGCCGCTTCGCCGGGGAGTTGATGAGCAGCATGGGGATAAGATAGCTGTTCCAGCTTCCGATGAATGCCCCGATGGCCATGGTGGCGATACCGGGCATCATAATGGGCAGAGCAATCTTGTGGAAAATCATAAACTCACTGGCGCCGTCGATGCGGGGCGCCTCCAGAAGTGCCCTTGGCATAACAGACAGGATATACTGCCGGAGGAAGAACACCGTAGCGGGGCTGGCGATACTGGGGAGAATCAGTGGGATATAGCTGTCGATCAGGCCCATTTGGTTGCAAAGGTCGTAGAAGCCCAAAAGGCTCAGCTGGGATGGTACCATCATAAAGACCAACATCACCGTGAAGATCACTTTAGCCCCGGGGAATTTATAGTATGCCAAACCATAGGCCGTCAGAGCGGAGAAGTACGCAGACAGCGCCGTGTTGCATACCGCAAGAAACAGACTGTTCAGGAAGCCACGGCCCAGGTCCATATTCTCTGTAACCAACGCCCAGTTTTGGGCGAGGCTTGCGCCGGGGATCAAAGAGAAGCTGGTCATGATCTCATTGCCGGAGCGGGTGGCGTTGATCAGCATCAGATAGAAGGGGGTAAAGCAAAGAGCCGACAGGAGAATAAGAAACAAATACAAAAGGCTTTTCGCCGTTTTCGTTTTTACCTTTTCCACGCTTAGTCCTCCTTCCTGTTCATGAGCTTAAACGCTATGGCGCAGAACACGGAGATGATCAGGAACAGCACAAACGCCAGCGCCGCCGCATAGCCCATCTGATTCTTGTTAAAGGCCATGTCATAGAGATAGAAGACCGCTGTGAAAAGAGATCGCCCTGGCTGGCCCTTCGTACCGGAGAGAAGATAGGGCAGGTCGAAAAGCTGGAGCCCGCCAATCAGGCTCGTTACGGCCACATAGAGCATGATTGGCCGGAGAAGGGGCATTGTAACCTTTGTGAACATTTTCCACCGGCCCGCGCCATCGATGGTAGCAGCCTCAAAGTATGACCGATCAATGCCCTGAACGCCTGCCATCAGCATGATAAAGCTGTTACCAAACCACATCCAGGCACCCACGACGCCAACGACCATCTGGGCTGTCAGACCCTCGCCGGTGAGCCAGTTGACAGGCGCGGATATGATCCCGGCGTCCAAGAGGATCTGGTTAACTGTACCGAACCGCCAATCAAGGAGCGTTTTGAAGAGAAACGCTACAGAGGTGCAGGCAATCAGATTGGGAAGGTAGAACAGAGCGCGGAAGATGCTCAGGCCCCGCATCCTGTATTTCATATCGTTGAAGATGATGGTCAGCAGCAGCGCCAGTCCCAACTGGAGGACAATGTTTACGCCCCACATCTTCAGCGTGTTCAGAAAAGCGTCCCAGAACAGCGAGTCCTTGAAAGCCCGCGTATAGTTATCAAACCAGATAAAAGTTTCTTTTCCGAACCCTTTATAGCTCATAAAACTCATCTGGAGGGTTCGGAACACTGGATAGATGTTGAATACAAGAAATGTAATAACAAATGGGAGGCAGAACCAAATGCCCTTCCGGTCTCGCCGCTGGATGAGTCCCTTTTTCGGCTGCGCGGCGGCCTCTGTGTTCTTCTTCGCCTTGACTGCCACGGTTTTTCCCGCCTTTCTGTTTGAAATGGGTCCAGGGCGGGGCCCACAGGGTCCCGCCCCGCGCGAAAATCAAGCCGTTCCGCGTTCAGGCTGTCAGTTGTAGATGGGAGCGTCGGCAGGGATGCTTAGCTCCGGATAGGTGGTGATGACCACTTTATAGAAGTCCTCAAGCGCCTCCTGCTTGGTCATTTCACCCTTCTGGACAGAGATGATGGCCGCACCGAAAGCGTCCTTGCAGGCGTCATCATAGCCGGTGACCAGGCTGTAGTCGATCTTGTCCATCTCACCCATGAAGAAGCTGTAGGTCTTCTGGTTGCCGAAGGACTCGTTCTCATAGTCCTTGTTCTCCTCCAGAACAGCCAAGTTGCTGACCACATCGCCATTGGATGCCTCCAGCCACCAGCGGGCGGTATCGTCGTCCAGAGTGCAGAACTCGATAAACTGCTGGGCGGCTTCCTTGTGCTCGCTGTACTCATTGACGGTCAGGAACGTGCCGCCGCCGAAGAAGCTGCACACACCGCTGCACACGCCGTAGAGGCCCTTGTTGTCGCCGGCGTTATCACGGACGATGAGGGCGCCCCAGGAGGGCATCACATAGGAGAAGATCTGGGTCGTCTCATTGCCAGCTACCTCGTCAAGAGCGCTCCACTCCGCATGCATGGGCAGAGGGCCTGCCATGGAGGCATACCAGGCGGCGGACCACTCGGGCGCGAAAGCAACATATTCCTTCTGATAAAGCTCAACGGCACAGTCGAAGTAATCCAGACGATCCTGGTCGACGATGATCTCGCCCTTGTCATTGACCCAGGGAGAGGAGCTGTTGGAGAACCAACGGAGAGCGCCGGTGTCGCCGAAAATGGTGTAGCCCTTTTCCTGGAGCTTCTTGGCGGTGTCCTCAATGGCACTGAAGGAGGCGAACAGTTTGCCGATCTCATCGGGATCGTCGGTGCCGAAGACATCCTTGGCGATATCGCGACGATAGATTACGCTGCCGGGGCAGGCCTGGTAACTGATGGCGCGGAGCACTCCATCGTTGTCCTTGCCGGCCTCGTATGTATAGTCGACGAGCCTGTTCTTCACCTGTTCGTCCAGAGCGGAGAGGTCGGCGCAGAAGCCTGCCTCAAAGAAGTTTGGAAGCATGGAGTACCGAAACGAAAAGCACCGCGTCGTATTTTCCGAGGCGATCAAGCGCCTGAACCAAAAGGACCAGGCCTTCATGGCTGCGCTTTGGAATTGACAAGGGAAGGCCCAATAGGGTATAATAAAAACACTATCCAGGAAAATCTCAGCAGGGAAGGCAGGTGAAGGATCATGCTGATATTTCCGGTTGTCGCGCGAGGCAGCGAAACGCTGAAGTATGTGTTCCCGTCAAAGCAGCGGGACGTTCAGAAAGCCATTGAGATCGCGTCGGCGGATGAGCGGATCGACCGTCTGATCCTGTTTGGGAGCGCCGTCACCAGGAACTGCGGTACGACCAGCGATATTGATCTGGCGGTCTCCGCTCCTGGGATGAGCGAGGAAGCCTTTTTGAAGGTGACGCGCCGGTTCCATCTTGCCGTGGACTCGGACATCGATATTCTCCATTACGAGAGCATCCGTGATGAATTGCTGAATCAGGAAATTCAGAAGAAAGGGGTGACCGTCTATACCAGGCGCACGTGATTTTCAAATATTGGTCCCCTGGGACCTTGTGTAATAACCAACCAAGAATCAGCCGTTTTGCAGTATTGCGAAACGGCTGATTTTTTATGAAAAGAGGCAGAAAGAAGGATGTGTTTGTAGATTTGCCCCCGTGTGGGGAAATCAGAAGGAGAAGGAAATCGGACGGTGGGGTAGGGAAGTGAAGTGCCCCCAAAAAGTTAGACAATAAATTGAAGTAAAAATTGTTCAAGCTACCGAAAGGGCTTGCTGTCTGTGA
>CANQQB010000063.1 GCA_947625845.1 uncultured Oscillospiraceae bacterium | reverse complement strand
GGCGCTCCGCGCTGTTATACATCAAGATACCGGTCGTGCTCCCGGCTTGCGCCGGAACCGCACGACATGGTATAATAGGCGCTCCGCGCTGTTATACATCAAGATACCGGTCGTGCTCCCGGCTTGCGCCGGAACCGCACGACATGGTATAACAGGCGCTCCGCGCTGTTATACATCAAGATACCGGTCGTGCTCCCGGCTTGCGCCGGAACCGCACGACATGGTATAACAGGCGCTCCGCGCTGTTATACATCAAGATACCGGTCGTGCTCCCGGCTTGCGCCGGAACCGCACGACATGGTATAATAAAAAACCAAACCAGCACGACAAAAAAGGAGGGGACCGCCGCATGAGCACACAGGCGCCGAACACCGCCCGCCGGACGCGCCGCCGGCGGTCCGCCGTGGCCACGCGCCTTGCCGGCATGCTGCTGGCGCTGGGACTGGTGGTGGCGGTGCTGGTGCTGCTGGTCCGGCTCATAAGCCCCGACGACGCGGATAAGGACCAGTCCCCGGCGGCGCTGTCCGCCATGATGACGCCGGTCCCCACGGCCGTGCCCACACCGGTGCCCACCCCGGCGCTACCGGCGGTGGATGTGACGGGTTGGGAACTGCGGCTTATCGACTTCGACCACCCCCTGGGGGAGGATTTCGTGCCGGAGTCCCTGACGGATGTGGGGGACGGCCAGCAGATGGATTCGCGGGTCGCTCCCGCGTTCTTGCAACTGATGCAGGCCGCGCGAACGGACGGGTTCGAGCCCTACGTCTGCTCCGGCTACCGGGATTACGCCACCCAGCACGTCATATACTTCGACAACCACGTGAACGTCTATATGGCCCAGGGCATGAGCGAGGAGGAGGCCAACGCCAGAGCCCGGCTGGCGGTGAACTATCCCGGCGCCAGCGAGCACCAGTCCGGCCTGTGCGTAGACGTGCTGGAGTACGCCGGGCAGGACATGGAGCCATACATCGGCGGCAGCGGCCTGATGCTCTGGCTGGAGCAGCACTGTGCGGAGTACGGCTTCGTGATCCGCTATCCGAACAACAAGACGAACATCACCGGCGTGGAATACGAGCCCTGGCACCTGCGGTACGTGGGGGAAGAGGCGGCCCGGTACATCATGGACCACGGCCTGTGCCTGGAGGAATTTCTCGCGCTTTATGACCCCGGCCTCACGGCCACACCGGTGCCGTCGCCGGTGCCCACGCCTATCCCCGGCGCCGTGGGTTGATGAAAAAGAGAAAACGACCGTCCCGCAAAAACGCGGGACGGTTTTTCGTATGCCTTCACATGAGCAGGGTGTTGAACGGGACCACGTCAAAGCCGCTGTCCGGGTCCGGCTCGACCAGCGGGTCCATGGTGTACAGGATGTTGAAGTCGTCCAGATAGTCCTCGTACTCCTGGCGGCTGATGGGCCTGGTGTCGAACCAGTACTCGGCCTCGTCCTCCGCGCCGTACGTGCCGTTGGCGAACAGGAGATACAGCTCCCAGCCCTCGTCGGAGGCTTCCTCGTTCAGAGTCTCGATGTAGTAGGATTCGTGGAAGTCGGTGCCGTCCGGCGTGCTGGACCGGTACATCACGAACAGCTTGCCGTCCTTCTCGGCCAGGGATACGTCGCCGCCGTTGCCGCCGACCTCGCTGTACAGCGTGCCCTCCTGAGCGAGCCTGACCTCGCCGGTGCTGGCGTCGATGAGCCATGCCTGGCTGTACATCCAGACCATCGGGTCCTGCGCCCACTTGACGGGGAAGACCGTGAGCAGCTCCCAGACCCCGTCGCCGTCCGCGTCGGACTTACAGGCCAACGGCTCCTGGTACAGGTCCCAGTAAAATTCCTCCCGCTCCATGGTATCCCGCAGGATGCCGGTGATCTGCTCCCATGGCGCCTGGTCCGAGGCCGACGCGCCGACGGGCAGCAGGAACGTGACCGCCAGCAGCGCCGCCGTGAGCACGGTCAGTGTCCGGCGGGCTTTTTTCGTGTGAGAGCGCATGGTCAAGTCCTCCTTGTCATCAATTTCATGCCGTCATTGTAGCACATTTCCCGGGAAATTGTAAAAAAAGATGAAATGATTTGGTTTACCATATTGCCATCCGGAAAAGAATGTGTTACAATACGGTGACAAAGGGTTAAGAAAGTTCCAAAATCATGAAGCGAGCGACGACGAGGAGGTGGGTTGCATGGTAAAGACAGTCATTCTGGTCTCCGGCGGGGGGACGAATCTACAGGCGATCATGGACGCGCATTTATTTGGGGAGATCCCCAACTGCGAGCTGACGGCGGTGATCTCTTCCGACCCGGACGCGTACGCGCTGATACGGGCCAAGAGCGCCAACCTGCCCACCTATGTGGTGGATAGGTCGCTGTTCCCCAACGAGCAGAGCTTCAACACCGCCGTGGAGCAGAAGCTCCAGGACCTGGACGCGGAGCTGGTGGTGCTGGCCGGGTATGTGCACCCGCTGGGCGCTGGGACGCTGAAGGCCTACGAAAACCGCATCATCAACGTCTACCCCAGCTTATTGCCCGCCTTCGGCGCCTGCGACGGCAACACCATGGAGCCGTACGAACAGGCCATCCGGGCCGGGGTGAAGCTGTCCGGCGCCACGGCCTACTTCGTCACCGCCGGCCCCGCCGGCCCCATCATTTTGCAGCAGGCGGTGGAGGTCTGGGAGGGGGATACCCCCAAGACCCTCCAGCGGCGTATCATGGAGGAAGGCGAGTGGAAGCTGCTGCCCAAGGCCGTGGCGCTTTACTGCCAGGGCCAGCTTCGTGTCGCCGACGGCGCGGTGCACGTGACCGGCGAGCGGAAATAAGAGCGCGAGAATATTGAATTATAAAATGAGGATGGGAACAGGATATGAGCAAGCTGACGTGTAAATGCCCCAACTGCGGCGCGATGATGCCGGTGGACGTGAAGTACTGCCGCCGGTGCCACGCCAAGATGGATTCCGGGCGGGTGGAGGTCCTGTCCACGCCCCCGGCGAAGGATAAGCGGCCCCAGAAGCGCTCCCGTGACGAGGACGCTCTGCGGAACCTGCCAAAGCCGGTCCGGCCCGTGGAGGAAGCCCCTGTGACGGAGGCCCCTGTGACGGAGGCCGCGGCGGAGGAAACCGTCCTGCTGTCTGAAGCGGAACAAACCGAGACGCTTTCCACGGAGGACGGCTTCGTCCCCACGGAGGAAGAGCAGGAGCGTGCGGTGGCCGCGGCCATGAAGGGCGCGGTGGTCCGCCGGGAGCGCAGAGCCCCCGCCAATGACGGGACGCCCCGGCCCGTGTCCACGGCCCGCGGCGCGGGCGCGCAAATGCCCCCCGCGCGGGATAAGGACAAGAACCTGTGGCAGATCATCACCATTCTGGCCATCATCCTGATCATCATCGTGGTGGCTATATTGCTGGTGATACGGCTGAACCGGCCGGCGGGGAACACCTCCGAGACCTTCGAGACGAACCAGGAAGAGCCCGTCGCACCGGCCACGGCCCCGGCCGAGGCCCCGGAGGGTCTGGTGGTGCCCACCGCCACGCCGTCCGCCTCGCCCACACCCACGGCCGTGCCCACGCCCACCGCCACGCCGCTGCCCGCCGCCACCATGACGCCCACCCCCGCGCCCACCATGCCGGGGAACGTCACGGTCACAGGCGTCAACGACACGGTGTATATCAACGGCAACGGCGTCAACGTCCGCTCCGGTCCCGGCACGGAATACGATATCCTGGGGACGGAGAACAACGGCAAGCAGCTGGCGCGGACCGGCCGGACCAGCAACGGTTGGAGCCAGGTGGCCTATAACGGCCAGACTGCCTATGTCATCGACTCGTACCTGACCACCACGCAGCCCTCCGGCGGGACCAATACGAATACCAATACCACCGGCGCCACCACCGGTACCGGCACCGTGAAGGTCACGGCTGCCTCCGGCGCGAACATCCGCTCCGGCCCCGGCACCAACTATGATATCCTGGGTGTGGCGTATCAGAACACGGAGCTGACAAAGACCGGTACCTCCGGCGGCTGGACCCAGGTGAGCTACAACGGCCAGACCGGCTATGTGTCCACCAACCTGGTGAGCGACTCGTCCGCCGGCACCACCACCGGCGCCACCACCGGCGCCACCACCGGCGGCGTCACGGCGGCCACCGGCACTCTGACCGTGACCGGCAACGGCGTGAACATCCGCTCCGGTCCCGGCACGGAGTACAGCCGCCTGGGCTCGGTCAACGCCGGCACCACCCTCACCGTCACCGGCACCAGCGGCAACTGGTATCAGGTCTCCTACAACGGCCAGACCGCCTATATCATCGCCGATTACGTGAAAATGAACTGAGCAAAAACATAAACCCGGCCCGCCGCGTTTCGCGGCGGTTCAGCCTGTAGACAAAGGTCCCATGCATCACATTGGGGGGTGCATGGGACTTTGCAATATGGTAAAATAGGAGCAGGGTGGTGAGCAGACATGATGACGAGAGAAAGGGCAAAGAGCCGGGAGCAGGTACAGTTTGTAAGCCTGGACGATCTGGTACCGGCAGATCATCTGGTGAGGAAGCTGGAAGCGGCCATAGACTGGAGCTTTATCTATGACCTGGTAGAGGACAAATACAGCCAGGAAGCAGGGCGGCCCAGTCTGGACCCGGTGACGCTCATAAAGCTGCCCATTCTGCAATACATGTTTGGGATAGGGGGAAGAGAGTATGTTTATGTGTGTAAGGGTTACAGGCATGGACGAATGGAGAAAAGATGCGCGGCGGGATGTGGTGATCACGGACATAGACACGCTGGTGCCGGAAGACCATCTGCTGCGAAAGATAGAAAAGGTCATGGACTACGACTGGCTGTATGAACGGCTGGACCCATATTACAACCATGAAGTAGGACGGCCAGGGACAGACCCGGAACGGAGAGGTTCAAAAAAGACGCAAAGTTTATCGTGATGGACGCGGGGTACAAGACACCATGGATAGCAAAGAAGGTGCTGGAGGACGGACAGATACCCATCCTGCCGTATACGAGAAAGAACACCAAGAAAAATGGATTCAAGCCGTGGGAGTACGAATATGACGCGGAGAAAGACCGCTATATCTGCCCGGAGGGGAAGGTATTGCGGCATACGACCACGGACCGGGACGGGAAACGGACATACCGAAGTACGCCGAGTATATGCAGGAACTGTCCCAGCCGGGAGGCATGTGGTGCGAATGAGAAGGGACAGAAGATACTGACAAGGCATATATGGCAGGAACACCTTGACCTGGTGGAGGCATTGCGGAAGACGGACCGCGGCAAGGAACTGTACGCCAAGAGAAAAGAGACGATCGAGCGAGTGTTCGCGGACGCGAAGGAGAAGCACGCGATGCGATACACGCAGCACCGAGGTCTGGCTCGGGTGACGACCTGGGTGAGGCTGAAGTTTGCTGCAATGAACTTGAAAAAGGTGGCGGTATGGAGTTGGGGAAAGCCCAGCTTTTCCCATATCTTCTGGTTATTTCAAACCTTTATACAAAAACAAGCCGTTCTCCTTCCTGGAAAACCGCTCGTTCTTTGACAGACTGAGGGCGCGGCCATCGGCCGCGCCCTGATTTTTGCGCTTCGTTTCTTATACTTCGTTCAGGTCAGAGGCTCGAACGTAAAGCCGTATTTCTTGGCGTAACTCTCGGCAGTGGAGCCTTTATAGCCCTTGATCACAGTTGTTCCAGGGCCTCCAAGCGTATCTTCGCCGTCTCCAATGACGCAATTCCGGTTTTGGATCGTTATGCTGTCCACACTAGTCATAGTAAAGGCGCTGCTTTCAATGGTCTTCACGCTGGCGGGAATGGTCACCTCGGCGAGCTTACTGCACCCAAACGCCTGGAACTCAATATGGGTGACCGTATCGGCAATCGAAACTGCAGCCGGGATAGCTTCGTCACTGCTATCACCCCGATAACCGGCGCCCCAAAATGCGTTGCCGCTAATGTTGGTCACGCCGCTCTTGACCTGAATATCCGTGACAATATAGTCGTCCCAGGGCGCGCTGTAGTCGGCAGACCATGCTGCATACTCTTCCATTTCGCCTTTTCCGGAAATGGTGAGAGAATATGTGGTATAGCCCGATTTCGTTTTGCCGTTTGCCGTCACCGTCCACTTCATGGCGCTGCTTCCATTTTTGCCGCAGGTGCCGGAGTGCGTCTCTGCGGGCACCGCAGCCGGGGCGGTGTATGTAAGGCTGTTGCTGGCCTTATAGCCACTCAGCATGGTCTTCTTGTCGTTGGCACAGCAGCGCACCGTGAACGTATATTTCACACCGTTTTTGAGGTATTTTGCCGCGCGGGTGTACGTCGTGCTTGTGGTGGTGCCTATCTGTTTCCACCCGCCGCTGCCCTCTTTGTAGTAAACCATGTAGCGGGGAGAACCCGCGACCTTGTTCCAGCTTACTTTGATGCCGTCGGCCACCTTGCTGATGGTCACCGTCGGGGCCGCCAGGTTGGCGATGTATGTGATACTGTTGCTGGCCTTAAAGCTGCTCAGCATCGTCTTCTTATCGTTGGCACAGCAGCGGACCGTGAACGTGTACGTCACGTTGTTCTTCAAATACTTGGCCGCGCGGGTGTAGGTCGTCGCGGTGGTGGTGCCGATCTTCTTCCAGCTACCGGTGCCTTCCTTGTAGTACACCATGTAACGCGGCGAACCCGTGACCTTGTTCCACGTCACCTTAATGCCGTCGGTCACCTTGCTGATGGTCACCGTCGGTGCCGCCAGGTTGGCGATGTATGTGATACTGTTGCTGGCTTTGTACGGTCCCAGCAAGGTTTTCTTATCGTTGGCACAGCACCGGACCGTGAACGTATATGTCGTGCCATTCTTCAAATATTTCGCCGCTCTGGTATAGGTGGTAGAAGTCGTTGTGCCTATTTTCTTCCACCCGCCGTTACCTTCCTTGTAATAAACCATGTAGCGCGGCGAACCGGATACCGCGGTCCACGAGACCTGGATACCGTTGGAGACCCCGCTGATGGTCACTGTCGGCGCGGCAAGCTTTGGCACGGGCGTGGGCGTTTCTTTAATCAATTTGAATGTATAGCCGTATTTGTTCGCATAGGTCTGGGCCGTGGAACCGTCATAACCGTAGACGACCGTTTTACCTGGAATACCCAGCGTCTTGCCATAACCGTAACTGTCGTTGATCGTACACCTGGGGTTCTGGATGGTTATGCTCGCCAAGCTCTTGCAGTCCTCAAACGCCCATTCCCCAATGCTGGTCACACTGGCGGGGATCGTCACACTAGTCAACGCCTCGCAGCTCTCAAACGCAATACGCCCAATGTTGGTCACGCTCTCCGGAATCGTCACGTCCGTCAGAGCCATGCAGTAAAAAAACGCATAAGTACCGATGCTGGTCACACTGTCAGGGATCGTCACGCTTTTCAAGTTCCCGCAGTAAAAGAACATGTGTTCCCCAATACGGGTCACACCGGTGGGGATCGCTATGTCCGTCAGAGCGCAGCAATACTCGAACGCCCAATCTCCAATGCTGGTCACGCTCTCCGGGATCATCACGTCCTCCAGCACCAGGCACCAGCTAAACGCATGGCCCCCAATGCTGGTCACGCTGCCAGGGATCGTCACGCTCGTCAGCGATTCGCAGTTCGCAAACGCATAGTCCCCGATACTGGTCACACCGTCTTTGATAACGACTTTTTGGATCGCCTCTCTCTGGTCTGACCATGGAGCATACACGTTATAAGAATAATCCTTCATCTTCCCTGAACCGGAGATGGTCAGCGTGCCGCCAGACAGAGACCACTGGACATTCTCCCCGCACTTGCCGGACGTCGCCGCCACAGTCTTCGGCTCTGCTGCCACGTCCTCCACTACTTCCTCCGGTTCTATGACCGGTTCCTCCGTCACGACCTCTTCCGCCGCGACCGGTTTTTCCTCCGCAAACGCTGGGGCGCTCAGGGAAAAGAGCGTAACCAGCGCCAGGAGCAGACATAACGCGCGCTTTGCCATGAGAATACCACACCTTTCATAATTGAGTTCCCGGCAGTCAGGCCCGGAGCGGGATTTTAAGCCCGCCCCGCAGCCCTTCCGCCGAGACAAACAAAAGACGGTGCAGAGAAACTTCCCTACACCGTTGAACGACAGCACTTGCCCATCGTCAGCCGCAAGCCGTCCTTGTAAAAAAGGGGGGCAACGGGTATAATGGGTCCGGCGCAGTAATTCTGCTGTGTGGGAGGACACGTCTCCTGCATAGGGGCGTGAGGTGTTGCAACCGCCTCACGTCCTGCCTTTTGTTCATCTTGGACCTCTATTGTATCGCATTGTTTGATGTAACGCAAGCAAAAAATGACAGGACCCCGAAAATCGGGGAAGAAATATTCCTTATTGAAGCTCCCCTTGTCAAAGGGGGGTGGGCCGCCGAATGGCGGCTCGGGGGGATTGCCGTTGAACCAAGGACAATCCCCCAGTCATGCTAACGCATGACAGCCCCCTTTCACAAGGGGGCCGTCCATATTGTGCGCCTGCGGCGCGATCAAATGTCTCTCCTTCCCCACAACAAAAAACGCCCCCCGTCCGCCGTGCGGACAGGGGGCTTGCGCTTGCTGTCTATTCGCTTTTAGAATCCGAAGCCGAAGAACTGGCGGAAGAAGTCGTCCATGTCGCCGTAATACTGGCCCTGCTGGTTCTGCTGCGGCTCGGGACTGGGGGTAGCCTCCACAGGCTTCTGGCTCTCGCCGAAGGTCACGGACACGGTCATGGTCTCGCCGTTGCGCCACAGGGTGATCTCGGCGGTGTCGCCCACGGAATAGCTCCGCACGATGGCGGTCAGCTCCGTGGACCCGGCCACGGTCTTGTCGTCCACGGCGGTGATGATGTCCCGCTCCTGGATACCGGCCGCGGCAGCCGGGCTGTTCTCCACCACGTTGGTCACATACGCGCCGGCCACCATGCCGTACCGCTCCGCCACGGACTCAGGCACCGTATAGGCGCTGACGCCCATGGTGGCCCGGTCGACCACATAGCCGTATTCCATGAGCTGGTCGGCGATATGGCTGGCGTCCTCGATGGGGATGGCGAAGCCCAGGCCCTCCACGCCGGTTGCGCTGGTCTTGGCGGTGACCACGCCGATGACCTCGCCGTCCGAGTCATACACCGGCCCGCCGGAGTTGCCGGCGTTCACGGCCGCGTCGATCTGGAACATATTGATGGGCACGCTGTCGGTGTCGGTGGTGATGGTCCTGTCGGTGGCGGAGATGATGCCGCTGGTCATGGTGAAGTTCAGCTCACCCAGGGGGTTGCCCACCGGGTAGACCGCGTTGCCCACCACGATATCGTCCGCGCTGCCCATGGTCACGGGGGTCAGGCCGGTGGCGTCGATCTTCAGCACGGCGATGTCGTTGGCCGCGTCATAGCCCACGATCTCGGCGGTGTACTCGGTGCCGTCGTAGGTCAGCACGGACACGTCATAGCCACCCTGCCGGGCATTCTCGATCACGTGGTTGTTGGTCATGATATAGCCGTCTTCGCTGATGATGAAGCCCGTGCCGGACACGCTGGCGGCGCTGATCTGGCCGAAGAAGTTGGTGTAGGTGATCTCGCTGGTGATGCCGACGACCTGCTTTTTCGCCAGCTCATAGATGTTCTGGCCGACGGCCTCGTCGATGGCCGCGGGCGCCAGCGCGCCGGTCTGCTGGTCCGGCTCGGCCGTAACGTCGGCGGGCGCGTCGGTGACCTCCGGCTCGTCCGTGGCCTCGGCAGGCGTCTCGGTGGCCTCCGCGACGGGCGGGAGCTCCGCGCTGTCGGCGGGCTTATCCCGCAGCAGCAGATACGTCACGCCCACGCCGGCTATCGCGGCCAGGATGGCGCACACCAGGCATATGGCCACCACCGCGCCGGCGCTGACGCCTTTTTTCTGCTTGGGCTGGACCGGCTGCTGCCGGGGCGCATAAGCGCCGTACTGGCCGTCGGGACCGGGAGCGGTATAATAGGGGCTCTGGTTCTCCGTGCCCACGGAACCGCCGCCGGTTTTATTGTCGTTGTTGTTATACTCGTTCATGTTTGCTGCCTCCTTGCCTTGCACAGCGCACGCTGTTGCTTTATGCCTATAATTTAGCCCGTTCCCGGCCACAATTCCACAGAAATCTGTAAATAAATTATGGATTTTTTGTTACGCGCGGGTCATATCGGCTAGACCATTTTCTCCGGCCGGAAGATCTCGTCGAACTGCTCCGGCGTGAGAAAGCCCAGGCGCACGCAGGCTTCCCGGAGGCTGATATTTTCCTCATAGGCAAGCTTGGCGGTCTTGGCGGCGTTTTCGTAGCCGATATAGGGGTTCAGGCACGTGACCAGCATGAGGGAGCTTTCCAAGTTCCGCCGCATCTTCTCCCGGTCGGCCCGGATGCCCGCCGCGCACCGCTGTGTAAACGATGTCATGGACTGGGACAGCAGCCGCACGGACTGCAAAAAATCGTATGCCATCACCGGCATGAACACATTGAGCTGGAAATTCCCCTGGCTCGCGGCGAAGCCGATGGCCGCGTCGTTGCCCATGATCTGCGCCGCCACCATGGTGACCTGCTCGCACTGGGTGGGATTGACCTTTCCCGGCATGATGGAGCTGCCCGGCTCGTTGGCGGGTATGGATATCTCCCCCAGCCCGCACCTTGGCCCGGAGGCCAGCCAGCGCACGTCGTTGGCGATCTTCATCATGTCCGCCGCCGCGGCCTTCACGGCCCCGTGAGCGAACACCAGCTCGTCCCTGGAGGTGAGGGCGTGGAACTTGTTGGACGCGGTGACGAAGGTCCTGCCCGTCAGAGCGGATATCTCCGCCGCCGCCTTTTCCCCGAATCCCGCCGGCGCGTTCAGCCCCGTGCCCACGGCGGTGCCCCCCAGAGCCAGCTCCTTCAGCGGTTCGCAGGCGGCGCGTATGAGCTCCATATCCCGCTCCAAAGAGCTGCGCCAGCCGCTGATCTCCTGGGAGAACGCGATGGGCACCGCATCCTGCAAGTGGGTCCGGCCGCTCTTGACCACCCCCATGTTTTCCGCCTCCAGCCGCAAAAACGTCTGCACAAGCCCGGCCAGCGCCGGCAAAAGCCTGTCCTCCAGCGCCAGCACCGCCGCGATATGCATGGCGGTGGGGAAGGTGTCGTTGGACGACTGGCTCATGTTCACGTCGTCGTTGGGGTGGCACAGCCTCACCCCGGCCAGCGCATTGGCCCGGTTGGCGATGACCTCGTTGGCGTTCATGTTGGACTGGGTGCCGGAGCCGGTCTGCCACACCACCAGCGGGAAGTGGTCCGCCAGTGTCCCGTCGATGACCTCGTCCGCCGCCCTTTCGATGGCCGCCAGCTTTTCCGCCGTCATTTTTTCCGGCAGCAGCGCCCGATTGGCCCTGGCAGCCGCCTTTTTCAAGATCCCGAAGGCGTGTACGATCTCGGCGGGCATGGTCTCTATCCCCACGCCGATGGGGAAATTTTCGTGGCTGCGCTGGGTCTGAGCGCCCCAGTACCGGTCCGCCGGTACCCGCACCTCGCCCAGCGAGTCGTGCTCCACCCGGTATTCCATCGTTTCTCCTTTCTAATGACGCCTGAACTTTTGTACCGCAAGCGGTACAAAAGCCCTCGCGTCGTCGCCGCTTTGATAGCCTCCCCTGTGTAAGGGGAGGTGGCCCGGCGTCAGCCGGGTCGGAGGGGTTGTAACGGCCCCCTTGCGTTGTACGTTTTGTTTCATTATAGCGGTTTGTCCGCCCGTTTACAAGCCGCGCCGCGTCGGCGAACCGTGCCGGCCGTACAAGAAAGCGCTTGATTTTCCGGAAAAATGTCCTATACTTAAAATAAACAGAAAGCATGCGGACACTTGAACGGACATGGATAAGGAGGAACCTATGAAGCTGACATTTTTGGGCGCGGCCCATGAGGTGACGGGAAGCTGTTCGCTTATTGAGGTCGGCGGCGTATACGGTCTTGTGGACTGCGGCATGGAGCAGGGCGCGGACGTGTTCGTCAACCAGGACATCCCCGTGGAGGCCAACAAGATAGATTTCGTGCTTCTGACCCACGCCCACATCGACCACTCCGGCAACCTGCCCCTTCTGTACAAGCGGGGCTATTCCGGCCCCATATACGCCACCCGCGCCACCTGCCACCTGTGCGAGATCATGCTGCGCGACTGCGCCCACATCCAGGAGTCGGACGCGGAGTGGAAAAGCCGCAAGGCCAAGCGCTCCGGCGGTGAGCCGGTGGAGCCGGTGTACACCATGGACGACGCCGAGGCCGCCATCGCCCACCTGCGCCCCTGCGACTACGGCGAACAGATCCACATCGCGGAGAACGTGATCGTCCGCTTCACGGACGCCGGCCACCTGATGGGCTCGGCCAGCATCGAGATCTGGCTGGCGGAAAACGGCGTGGAGAAAAAGCTGGTTTTCAGCGGCGACGTGGGAAACACCAACCAGCCCATCATCAACGACCCGCAATACTTAAAGGAAGCGGACTATGTGGTCACCGAATCCACCTACGGCGACCGGTACCACCAGAAGCTGGACACCAACAACGTCAAGTTCCTGGCGGACGTGATCCAGCGCACCCTGGACCGGGGCGGGAATCTGGTGATACCCTCCTTCGCGGTGGGCCGGACCCAGGAGATGCTCTACTTCATCCGGGAGATCAAACTGCAAAACCTGGTCACCGGCCACGGGGACTTTCCCGTATACGTGGACAGCCCCCTTGCCAACGAGGCCACCGGCATCTTCCTCCAGTGCGACCGGATCTACTTCGACCCGGAGACCACCGCTCTGCTGGACCAGGGCGTGAACCCGCTGGTATTTCCGGGGCTGAACGTGTCCGTTTCCAGCGAGGAATCCAAGGCCATCAACTTCGACAAGGAGCCCAAAGTGATCATCTCCGCCAGCGGCATGTGCGAGGCCGGCCGCATCCGCCACCACTTAAAGCACAACCTGTGGCGCAAAGAGTGTACGGTGCTGTTCGTGGGCTATCAGGCGGCGGGCACCACCGGCCGGGCCATCCTGGACGGGGCAAAAAAGATCGACCTCTTTGGCGAGGAAGTGGCGGTGAACGCCGAGATCTGCTTCTTCCCCGGCAAGAGCGGCCATGCCGACAAGGACGGGCTCATCAAGTGGATCACCGCCTTTGAAAAAAAGCCCCAGATGGTCTTCGTCAACCACGGGGAGGACGCGGTGTGCCAAGCTTACGCCGAGTGCCTGCGGGACGAGTACGGCTTTACCACCTTCGCGCCCTATTCGGGCACGGTGTTCGACCTGGCGGAGGGCCGGTTCCTGGAGACTCCCGCCGGTATCCCGGTGGTGAAGAAGACCGCCAGGCAGACCCGCAACGCCTCCGTGTTCGACGGCCTGATCGCCGCGTGCAAGCGCCTGACAGAATTGGCCTACGGCTGCCGGGAGATCCCCAACAAGGAGCTCGGCAAATTCACCGGCCAGATCAACTCCCTGGCGGACAAGTGGTCCTCCTGGGCCAGGAAGAAGTGACCAAAACAAAAAAGAGCGCCCATACCTGTTCTGCACTGCCCCAGGAAAAGTGGACAGGGAAAAGAAGAGCTCCCTGAGCAGGAAAAAGGAATTAAGCGGAGTGGCGGAGCGTGAGCGGCGCCACTCCGGTCTTTAACTGGATGCGCTCATGATTGTAGAAATGGATGAAACTGTCGATGCGTTCGTTGGCCTCCTGGAAAGTCTTGGGCTTGTGCCTGTAAATGCACTCCGTTTTGAGGATGGAGAAAAAGTTCTCCGCCATAGCGTTATCATAGCAGTTTCCGCGCTTGGACATAGACGGCGTTATGCCATATTCTTGCGTCAGGTTAAAGTACGCTTGCGAGGTGTACTGCGTTCCCTGGTCGCTGTGGAGGATGAGTTCCTCGTCAGCCTTCTTTTTCTCCTTCTTCATCGCCAGCCGTATGGTGTTCAGGACAAGATTCACGGTCTGCTGTGTCGCCGTCTTGTAAGCCACGATGCTGTTGTCATAGAGGTCCCGGATCATGGACAGGAACAGATCGCCCTGGCCGGTATGGATGTAAGAGATGTCCGTTACCCATTTGCTGTTTGGTTTGTCCGCATGAAACTGCCGATCCAGCAGGTTTTCGCACTTGTGTGCCTGTTGTTCCATCTGCGTCCACTTCCTGCGGCGGCGGATCTCGGACAGCAGCCCATACTTCTTCATGACCCTGAGGACGGTTTTCCTGTTCCTGTGGATGCCCTGCATTTCCAGCCAGAGCCACACGCGGCGGTAACCGTACGTCCTGTCACAGCTATCTTGGCACTTTTGGATGATTTTTGCAAGGCCTTCGTCCGCCTCCGGCTTCCCTAATCGCTTGAGGAAGGCATAATAGCCGCT
>CANQQB010000062.1 GCA_947625845.1 uncultured Oscillospiraceae bacterium | reverse complement strand
TACTCCACCTCCGCGTCGCTGAGGGCGGTGGTGCAGTGGGGGCACCAGTTGATGATGCGCTTGCCCTTGTAGATAAGGCCCTTTTCGTACAGGGAGCAGAACACCTCCCGCACGGCCTTGGAGCAGCCCTCGTCCATGGTGAAGCGCTGGCGCTGCCAGTCGCAGGAGGACCCCAGGGTCTTCAGCTGGGTCACGATCCGGTCGCCGAATTTGTTCTTCCAGTCCCACACCCGGTCCAGGAATTTCTCCCGGCCTAAATCGAACCGGGTCAGGCCCTCGTTGACCCGCAGGTCTTCCTCGACCTTGATCTGGGTGGCGATGCCGGCATGGTCGCAGCCCGGCACCCACAGGGCGGCGCAGCCCTTCATGCGCTTATAGCGGATGAGCACGTCCTGGATGGTCTCGTCCACGGCGTGGCCCAGGTGCAGCTGGCCCGTCACGTTGGGGGGCGGGATGACGATGGTGAAGGGCTTTTTCTCAGGGTCCCGCCGGGCGTGGAAATAGTTCCCGTCCAGCCACTGTTGATAAATTTTACTCTCGACCTGCTTGGGGTCGTACTGTTTCGGCAGCTCTCTCATTTGTACATGTCCTCGATCTCTTCCAGATTGGACAGGCCCACTTTTTTGCCCGTCAACTGACCGTCCCGGAAGGCCGCCAGGGTGGGGATGGCCGCGATGCCGAACCGGGCCGCCAGGGCGGGTTCGTTGTCCACGTTCACCTTGCACACGGTCACGTCCGGGTGTTTGTCCGCAAACTCGTCCACGATGGGGCTCTGCATTTTGCACGGGCCGCACCACACGGCCCAGAAATCCACCAGCACGTCGCCGGCGGCGGTGATCTGGTCAAAATTCTCGCTGGTAAGCTCCTGGATCATTTTTCATGCTCCTTTACATATACATATCTGTCCGCGGCAAGCGCCGCCATATTTCCCTGTCCCACGGCCTTCGCGATCTGGTAGGGCCTGCCCGTGCAGTCCCCGGCGGCGAATACGCCGGGCACGCTTGTGGCCATATCCGGCCCGACGGTAATGTGCCCGTCCTGCATAGCGAGCCCCGGCAGCAGCACGTCGGCCGCCACCGCGTCCCGCAGCACGAACACCCCATCCACGGCGTAAGCCTCGCCGTTCACCCAAAGGCCCGTGACCTTTTCCTCTCCCTGTATTTCAACGTTTTTCGCCTGAGTACCGGGGAAATACAGGACCTGGCAGCCGATACCCTCCAGAAAGTCCCGGTCCGCCTCGCTCCCGGCGCTCAGGCCCAGTACAGCCACCCGTCTGCCCCGGTACAGCATCCCGTCGCACGTGGCGCAGTAGCTGACGCCCCGGCCCAATAATTCCGCCTCGCCGGGGAATGGCCGCGCGGCCTGCTGGGCTCCGGCGGCGAGAATCAGCGCCCCGGCCTGGTACACGTCCCGCTCCACGCTCACCATGAACCGGCCGTGAAAGGGCATGACGGCCGTGGCCCGGCCGGTGATACGGGGTATGCCCCGGCGCTCCAGGTCCCCCAGCATGGCGGCCAGCATATCCCGCCCGCTCATGCCGGAAAGGCCGGGGTAATTGTCGACCCGCTCCGCTCTGGCCAGCGCCGAGCGCATGGGGTCCGAGCCCAGCACGGCCACGGACCGGCCCCGGGCGCGCGCGGTCAGCGCCGCCGAGATACCCGCCGGTCCCGCGCCCAGTATGAGGATGTCAAAGGCGCCGCCGTCCATAAACCGCCCTCCGTGGGTCTATACTGTCGAGCAGATATTGTATCACAACCGCCCGGTCCTCCGCAAGAGGCGGGCGGTCGTAGTATATCCATTTGGCGGGAAAATCACCCCTGGGCCAGCTCCGCCAGCTTTTCCGCCAGGGCCGGACAGGCCTTGTCCAGCCGCAGGAGCTTTCCCTCGGGGCTCATAAAGCAGTGCTCGCTTTTGCCCTGGCACACCACGGTCCCGTCGGCCTTCGTCATCTCGTAGACGAATCGGACGCGCACGCTCTTGAACGTCTCCACCTGCACCGCCACGGCGATATCGTCCGCGAACGTGCTGGGCGAGCGGTACCGGCACTCCACGCTCATCACCGGCGAGCCGATGCCCAGCGCCTCCAGCCTGTCAAAGGGAAAGCCCAGCCGGTCCAGCAGGTCGATGCGGGCTTCCTCCATCCAGTGGATATAGTTGGCGTGGTGGGTGATGCCCATCTTGTCCGTCTCGTAATACTGTACTTTGTGATGATACGGCTGCATGAATGATCTCTCCCGTCAAATATGTTTCGATAAATACAATACCAGATCGTCGTCATTCCGGCAATCGTGATACGGCGCACAGACCGTGTCTTTATACCAGACGCCGCTGCCGTCCGGAACGTATCCCCGCTTGACATACATTCTCTGGGCGCTGCCGTATCCGCTGTGCAGTCCCACACCCAGGTATATCACGTCCGAATATGAGAACGCGATCTGCTCCGCGATGTCCATGAGCCTGCCGCCGATGCCTCTGCGCCGGTATTTCTCCAGAACGCCGAAATCAACGATCTCCGCATAGCCCCGATCTCCAAACGGGCCGCTTGTGGCGTTGGGATAGACGTTGATATATCCGGCAATATTACCGTTCCACTCGGCGGCCAATGCGATCGATCTGCCCTCGGCCTGGTGTCTCAGCCGCATTTCATATTTGTCGATCGTCGAATCCCAACCCTGCGCGATCTCTTCCTCTGTAAGCATTTGGGCGTCGCTCCGCCGCAGATCCCGAATCACGATCCCTTCTTTATCATAATAGACCATGCCAATAGCCCCATAAAATTATGATTTTTCGAGCTGTTTTTGCGGGATGGATATTTAATATTCGATATAATAAAAATGGGGGAGAAATATATTATTCTCCCCAGCCAAGCGCGGCTAAAAGCGTGGGATAATCCCGGACCCGGCAGTCCGCCAGGGCGTCGATTTGCGGCCGGTCCGGGTCGGAATTGGCGTCGTACATAACCACCGTCTCCAGCCCCGCGCCCTTGGCCGCCTGGACCCCGGCCAAAGAATCCTCGAATACCAGACAATCTTCCGCCGACAGCCCCAGGTCATCCAGCGCCCGCCGGTATATCTCCGGGTCAGGCTTGATGGCCGTCACGTCCTCGCAGGTGTACACCCGGTCGAATATCTCGTCGACGGGGGCCTTGGCCCGGATGTTCTCGTTCTCCGTCCGGTACACGTCCACGCTGGCCTTCCGGCCGGTGGTGGCCAGGACCAGGATAGTGCCCCGCGCTTTTAACGCCCGCAGAAAAATGTCCGCGCCGGGCCGGTAGTCCACTTCCGTCAAAAGCCCGCAGGCGATGGCCTGCCGCCGCTGGTGGAGCTGCCGGGGGGACAGGTCTGTTTCGTAGCGTTTTTTAAGCTGGGCGCAGTAGCGCAAATAGGGCTCCGGCTCGCCCCGGAATCGGCGCAGACAGTCCTCCCGAAACCTGCGTATCTCCGCACGGTCCGGCGCGGCGCCGGTCAACTCGCGGGCCAAAAGTTCGTCCGCCTCGTTCCACACGCCGATGGAGTCGACGAGCGTGCCGTCCAAATCGAAGAGGACGGCTTTTTTGTTCCGCAGCAGTTCGTGTATGGGGCCCATAAAATCTCCCAATAAAAATATTTTCCGGCCGGCGTTTTCTGCCGGCCGGAACGATCTCATTATTTGAGCATCTCCAGGATCTCGTCGGCGGACTTGCCGCTGCTGACCAGCTTGGAGACGGCCTTTTCGATCTCCGCCTTCTGGGCCTGCGCGGCGGCGACGGCCTCGGCCTCCGCCTTCTTCTCGGCAAGAGAGGCCAGGTCCTTCTCCACGGCCCGCAGCTCCTTCTTCTTGGCCCGCAGAAGCTGCTTCTGCTTTTCGATCTCGGCAACGATGCCGGCCTGGTCCGCCTCCAGCGCGGCTTTGACCTGCTGCTTGGCAGCGATCTGGGTCTCTACCTGCGGGATGGTCTGGACGGTTTTTTTATTCTTGC
The DNA here is from genome assembly GCA_947625845.1 of uncultured Oscillospiraceae bacterium. GTDB lineage: Bacteria > Bacillota > Clostridia > Oscillospirales > Oscillospiraceae > CAJOIG01. The sequence continues at coordinate 10,495 of CANQQB010000062.1, read as the reverse complement.
TTCCCTTGGGTCGGGGCATTGGAATATCCTCCTTGGTAAAATATTTTCGTACGCCCGATTATAATATAGTTTCCGCAATAAAACAAGCCCAAACGCAATAAATTATTTATTAATTTATCTTTCTTTCAACCAAACGTCGAAATATGGTTTATTTTGTCCGGTCACTTTCGGTAAAACAGGATACCCAGGGTCCCCGGCCCACAGTGACAACTGACGGTGCAGCCGGCGCGGGTGCGGATGATCTGGTCAAAGGGCGCGATGGAGCGAAGCTGGCTTTCCACCGCGTCCCGAATGGACTCGTCCACGCCGGAGTCGGTGATGAAGATGCGCCGGGTGTCCACCGTTTCGATGTCCGTCAAGCGGTCCTTTACATAGGCTGTCAGGCACTCGGCCAGCTTGCCCCGGTATTTCTTGCCCACGCCCATCTGGCCGTCCTTGACGAAGATGCAGGGATGGAGCTTCAAAAGATTGGCCCCCATAGCGGCCAGGGCCGTGCAGCGGCCTCCCTTGCGCAGATATTCCAGCGTGTCCACCACGAAGCTCACGTCCAGCTTTTCCCGCCGCTCGTCCAGAGCCTTTTTGATGTCCGCCGGGTCCATGCCGGCCTTGGCCATATCACAGGCGTCCAGCACCAGGTGGGCGATGCCGGTGGAGAGGTTTTGGCTGTCCACCACATACACGTTCCCCACCTCTTCCGCCGCGATGCACGCGTTCTGGTAACAGGCGGACATCTGGGAGCTGATGGTGAAGTGGACGATGGCGTCGCAGCTTTGCCGCAGGCGGGAGAACACGTCGATGTACTCCTGCACGTTCACCGCCGCCGTGGACGCCAGCTTGCCGCCGGCCGCCGCGATCTTGGCGTATAATTCGTCCGGCGTGATCTCGGTCCCGTCCAGATAGTTCCCGTCCGCGCAGGACACGTGCAGGGGCGTGATGGTGATATCGTTTTTTTCGACCAATTCCGGCGTCAGGTCGCAGGTGCTGTCCGCCGTCACTTTGATGTTCAACGCGCGTCACCTCCTGTTTATAAATAGAATGGCAATATATTAGTCCATTTTACGGCTGATTACAAGAGCCATTTCCAGCAGCGCGGCTTTTTCATTGGGGACTTCCCCGTCGGTCACGGCGTCGAACAGCGCTCCCAGCACCCGGCCCACCTGGGGTCCCTCCGGCACCCCCAGGGCCATAATGTCCCGGCCGTTCACCGCCAGGCTCTTCACGGAAAAGCAGGGGGCAGGTCCGGCCAGAAGCTCAGCCAGTATCCGCTCCGCCGTCCCGATCAGGGTCCCCCAGGGGGTGTCCGTCGCCAGGATCGCGTCGACCCGGTCGGCACAGTCCGCCCGCCAGCAGGCGATCAGCTGCCGCACCCCATCCTCTCCCACCTTCGCCAGCAGCCGCCGCATGGCCCTTGGGGTCTGAGGCGGGCAGATATCATGGTTTTGTATCAGCAGGCACACCCGCTCCCGTGTGTCGTTGTCGCACCGCAGCCGGTGGAGGATACCGTCGGCCATTTCCGCGCCACGCTCCCCGTGGCCGTAAAAGTGGCCCACGCCCTTTTCGTCCGTGAAAAAGCACGTGGGTTTTCCCACGTCGTGCAGCAGCATGGTCAGCCGCAGGACCGTCTCCGGCGGGGCCGCGTCCACGGCCATGGTGCTGTGGGTCCATATGTCGTGGATGTGGTGGGGATTTCTCTGGTCAAAGCCCTCCCCGGCCGCAAGCTCCGGGATCATCTGGAAAATCACCGGCGCGTAGTCCCGCAGCACCCGGCCGGCGCCGGGACCGGTCAAAAGCCCTTTCAATTCGGCGAACACCCGCTCCCTGGCGATATCGTCCAGCAGCGCCCGGTTTTGAACGGCGCTGGCGGCCGTGGCCGGGTCGATGGTAAAATCCAGTTTGGCCGCGAACCGCAGCGCCCGCAAAATGCGCAGCGCGTCCTCCCCAAAGCGCCTGTCCGGGTCCCCCACGCAGCGGATGATACCCGCCGCCAGGTCCGCCTGACCTCCGAAGGGGTCCACGACCTGCCCGTCCGGACCCAGGGCCATGGCGTTCACGGTGAAGTCCCGCCGTGCCAGGTCCTCCCGGAGGCTGGGCACGAACGTGACGTGCGCCGGCCGCCGGTGGTCAAGGTAAACCCCGTCGGTGCGAAAGGTGGTGATCTCCACCGGTCCGTCCCCGGTGAGGACGGTCACGGTGCCGTGCTTAAGGCCGGTCTCCACGAACCGGTACCCGGCCAGGGCTGTCTCGGTCTGTTCCGGCGCGGCGGCGGTGCACAGGTCCCAGTCCGCTGGCGCACGGCCCATGAGGCTGTCCCGCACGCAGCCACCCACGGGGTACGCGGCGAAGCCGGCGTCCCCCAGGGCCGCCAGCAGCGCTTGCACATAGGGGGGTACGGCGATCATGACAACACCACCTTGTTTTTCCCGTAGGTTTATGGTAAAATACGATTTTATAAACGACAGAAAGGCGACAGAAAGGCCGGGAGGCGCGCATATGAACATCCACGAATCCGCGGAGGATTATCTGGAAGCCATCTACATGCAGACCCTGGAGAAGGGCTATGTCCGCTCCATCGACATCGCCAACGCCCTCGGCTACTCCAAGCCGTCCGTCAGCGTGGCGATGAAGCAGCTGGAGGAAAACGGCTATATAAGACGGGACGAGGACCGGCTTTTGTATTTGCAGGACAAGGGCCTGGCTATCGCCAAACGCATATACGAGCGGCATGAGACCCTGGCCGCCGTGCTCATGAGCCTGGGCGTGGAGCGGGACACGGCCTACCGGGACGCCTGCAAGATCGAGCACGACATCTCCGACGAGACGTTCGACGCCATCCGGGCCCACATGACCGCCCACGGCCAGGCCATCCCCGACGTGACGGCCAAAAAGTAGTATAAGCGCATTTGGCGCAAAACGCAATAAGACTGCCTGTATGTAAAAAGGAGAGTATCTATGCCCACGCTGCCCCTTGCCATTGGCGGCGCTCCATGCAAGGTTTGAGGATAATTGCATGGAGCGATAAGTAAATCAATATCCTCGGACTTTGCAAATTTGACGACCCACAAAACATCAAAGGAGCAAAGTCAAAATGAAAAATGCATATCGGGGGATGAAGACCTTTTTCGTCCTCTGGTCCACCCAGAGCCTTTCCCAGCTGGGCAGCGAGATGACGGTTTTTGCCCTGACGCTGTGGCTGTTTGAAAAGACCGGCTCGGCGCTGGGCATGGCGCTGTTGTCCATCTGCTCATATGGGCCGTACGTGCTCATGAGCGTGTTCGCCGGAGCGTTGTGCGACCGGTGGGACAAGAAGCGGACCATGCTGGTCTGCGACGGTCTGGCGGCCTGCTGCTCGGGGGCAGTGCTGGTCCTGCTGCGGCTGGACGCGCTGCGGCCGGGGCATCTATATGCCCTCAACGCCGCGGCCGGCCTGATGAACACGGTCCAGTCCCCGGCCAGCGACGTGGCCCTCACGCTCATCACGCCTCGGGAGCAGTACCAGCGGGCCAGCGGTCTGCGGTCCCTTTCCGGCTCGCTGGTCACGCTGGCGCACCCCGTGCTGGCATCGGCGCTGTTCGCGTTTGCGGGGATGGAGGGCGTGATCTATGTGGACCTGGCCGCCTTCGCCGTAGCGGCGGTGGTCCTGGCGCTTTTCGTGCCCATCCCGGCGGCGGAACCGGACGGGACCGGCGGCGGGAGCCTTTGGGCCGACGCGCGGGCGGGACTGGCCTGGCTGGGTCGCAACCGCCTGATTTTAGCGCTTATCCTCTTTATGGCGGGGGTGAACTTCGCGGCGTCGGCCTTTGACGCGGCGCTGCCGGCCTATGTGCTGTCCAGCCCCAACGGGGGCGAGGGCGCGCTGGGGCTGGTGTCCTCCTGCGCGGGGCTGGCGACCCTGGCGGGCAGCGTGCTGGCGACGGTGCTGCCGCCGCCAAAAGACCGGGTCCGGGCTGTCTGGCGGACGATGCTGTTCTCGCTGGGCACGGAGAATTTTATTTTGGCCTTTACCGGCCGGCCCGTCTGGTGGTGTCTGGGTCAAATCGCCGGGTGGAGCGTGGTGCCGATGATGAGCGCCAACATGGACGTGATATTGCGCGGCGCCATACCGACAGGCATGCAGGGCCGGGTCTACGCCTGCCGGAACACCCTGCAGTTTTTCACCATCCCCCTGGGCCTGTTCGCCGGGGGCTTTCTGACGGACCGGGTATGCGCGCCGCTGACGGCGGACCCGGACGGGGTCCTGGCCCGGCTGTTCGGCGCGGGCGGGGATCCCGGTCCGGCGCTGACCATGTTCGCGCTGGGCGTGCTGGGCACGGCTGTGTGCCTGGCTTTCCGCCGGCCGCTTCTCCGCGCGGGAAAAGAATTTTGAGTTCTCTCCGCTTTGAAAGCCTCCCCTGTGTAAGGGGAGGTGCCGAGCGACAGCGAGGCGGAGGGGTTGTTACCGGTCTTGGTAACAATCCCCCCGAGCCGTCGTCGTCACTCGCATGGCTAGGTCGTGATTTGCCGCAAGCGGCAAACCCCGAATAGCCCGCGGCTCCTCCTCTCCCCAAAAGGCAAGCGTGCCTTTTGGGGACCCCAAGGGGCGGCCCACCCCCCTTTGACAAGGGGGGCTTTGGGGTGGGACTGGCCAAGACACAACACAAGAAAGGTTGGGATAGGATTTGAAGCTGCGGGAGCTGTTCACCGCCAGGGACATGACCGAAGGGGCGCCCTGGAAACGTATCATGGAATTTGCCGTGCCCATGCTCATCGGCAACGTGGCGCAGCAGCTATACAACACGGTGGACTCCATCGTGGTGGGCAAATACGTGGGGGACAACGCCCTGGCGGCGGTGGGCACCTGCATGCCCATCTTCAATCTGCTGCTGGCGGTGTTCGTGGGCGTGTCCACCGGCGCGGGCATCGTGATAAGCCAGAGGTTCGGCGCGGGGGACCGAAAGGGCCTGTCCACGGCCATCGGCAACTGCATCACCCTGGCGGCCATCACCTCCGTCGCCACCATGCTCATCGGCGTGGTCATCACCGAACCGCTGCTGCGGCTGCTGGACACGCCCGACTCCGTGTTCGACTGGTGCGCTCAATACCTGAAGATCTTCTTCCTGGGCGCGGCGGGCTTTACGTACTATAACATTTTGTCCGGCATATTGCGTGGCCTGGGGGATTCGTTCTCCGCGCTGGGCTTTCTGCTGCTGGCAACGGTGCTGAACATCTTCCTGGACGTGTGGTTCGTGGCCAGCTTCGGCCTGGGGGTGCCCGGCGTGGCCCTGGCGACCATCATCGCTCAGGCCATCTCGGCGGCGCTGTGTCTGGTGAAGCTGCTGCACATGCGCAGCGTGTTCGACCTGAACTGGCGCACCCTGCGCATGACCAAAGACGCCTCCTGGCGGATTATTAAACTTGGCATCCCCTCCGGCATCACCCAGGGCATCATGTCCATGGCCATGCTGGTGGTCCAGTCGTTGACCAACAGCATGGGGGAGATGGTGATGGCCTGCAACGTGATCATCATGCGGGTAGACGGCTTTGCCATGATGCCCAACATGAGCTTCGGCCAGGCATTGAGCGTCTATGCCGGGCAGAACGTGGGCGCGGGCAGGATGGACCGGGTGGACAAGGGCCTGAAGCAGGGCGGCATTATCGCGGTGGCGGTGTCCGCCGGTATCACCACGCTGCTGCTGTTCGCCAGCCGGTACATGTTCGCGCTGTTCACGGACACGCCGGAGCTGATGGACCTGGCGGTGCGCATGATGCGTATCCTGGCGGTGGGGTATATCTGCGTGGCGGTGACCCAGGTGCTGGGCGGCGTGATGCGCGGCGCGGGCGATACGGCCACGCCCATGTGGATCACCATGATCTCCACCATCGTCATAAGGGTGCCCGTGGCCTACGGCCTGGCGTATCTCACCCGGACGGAGGCGTATCCCAAGGGCCAGCCCCAGGCGCTGTTCGTGTCCCTGCTGGTGTCCTGGGCCGCCGGGGCGCTGCTGAGCTGGATCGCCTTCCGCCGTGGCGCCTGGCGGAAAAAGGCGCTGATCACCGAGTGAATAGCATAAAAAATGGCCCGCCGTGGGAAATCTTCCCGCGGCGGGCCGCGCTATAAACTTTATCGTTTCGGGCCGTAGAAAAACAGGCGGCTCACCGCGCTTTTGCTCCATGCAACGGTCAGTGCTCGATCCGGGCGCGTATTTCGCGGAGGGCGGCTGCACGGTTGTCGACCGCAAGAACTTTCAGGCTGGTATAGCGGGTGTGGATAATGATCGTTCGATTCTCTTCAAAAACGTTCTCGATCTCGTCGTATTTCAAGTCAAAGGATGCAAGCCCGGAATTACGCCAGAACCCGACGGAAAGAAGTGTTTTGCCCGTCACATGCCCTTCATAGACGGTACAATAAGAACGCGTCTGCGTGACTACGATCATTGCACTATAGAAACAGGCAAAAAAGAACAAAAAGCCGAACACATTGGCATATCGTGTCGTACGAAACATGGCCCCATATGGCTCTGTTGTGACAAGAGAGTGGGCAACATACAATCCGATGCCGACCAAAAACGCTGCAAGGACAAACCGGCCCGCCTTTTGCTGGCTGTTGCATTGTGTCGAAACGACGTAATGATCATAGTTATCCGACATCTTCACGGCCTCCATATATTGAAAATGGCATAGTATAGTCATCTTTGGGATAATAATATCATAGACGCATGGTAAAGTCAATCGCAAATATCCATCTTTGGAATATTGCGAAAGGACGGGAGCCGTGAAGATATACGCGTATAACGGCCGGTGCAATGTATCGGGGCAGAATGTCCGGCTCCTCCGCGAGGGTATGAAGCTTTCCCAGGAGCAGCTGGCCGCCCGGATGCAGGTGGAGGGCGTGCCCCTCACCCAAAAAGCCATCAGCCGTATCGAGACCGGCGAGCGGGTGGTGGCGGACTATGAGTTGATGCTGCTGGCGAAGGCGCTGAACACATCCGTGTCGGTGCTGCTGGGCACATAACGCAAAAAAGGCGCCGGTCACCGAATGAGCGCGCTTGCGTTTCCCGGACGGTTACATTATAATGTAGCTAAATGATGTGAACGCGGCCGAACGGACCTCCCGCATGCGGGAGGCTGCGCAAAACGAGGAAACGCTCATGACAAAGAGAATATCGTGTTTGATCCTGGCTCTGCTGACGGTCCTGTCCTTCGCCGCTGTGGCGGCTGCGGACGGGGCGCCGGCGGAGCTTGCCGTATCCGCCAGGACCGGCAAGCTGCCCGCACCGGCGCTGGGGGCGGTCTCCTGCACGGCGCAGGGGGCGAAGATCGCCTGGTCGGCGGTGCCCGGCGCGGCCCGATACCGGGTCTACTACAAGACGGCCTCCGGCTGGCAGCGTATCGCCGAGACCACGGCTAACACCCTGATCTGGGTAGGCGCCAAAAGCGGGACAAGCTACACCTTCACGGTCCGGGCCTTTGACGGCGCCGGTCAGGGCGGGTATTATGACACCGCCGGAAAGAGCCTCTCCTATGTGGCGGCGCCGCAGATCAGCCAGGCCGCATGCGCGGCGGGCGGGGTCAAGCTCCAGTGGAACGCCGTGGCCGGCGCGGCCGGGGGCTACCGGGTGTATCGCAAGACCGCCGGCGGCTGGCAGCGTATCGGAGATACCACCGGGACAAGCTTCACCTGGACAGGCGCTAAAAGCGGCGAGAGCTATACGTTTACGGTCCGGTGCCTGGCGGCGGACAAAAAGAGTTTCCTCAGCGCCTACGACACCGTGGGCCGGACGGTGACCTATCTGGCGCCGCCGGTGGTGCGGCAGGTAAGCTGTGCCGACGGGGGCGTGCAGGTCCAATGGGACGCCGTGCCCGGCGCGGCACAGTACCGGGTGTTCTACAAGACCACCGGCGGCTGGCAGCGGGCCGGGACCGCCACGGGGACCGGCTTTCTCTGGGCCGGGGCTCAGAGCGGCACGGCTTACGCCTTCACGGTCCGGTGTCTGAGCGCCGACGGGAAGAGCTATACGAGCGCTTACGATACCAAGGGCAAGAGCCTGACCTATATCGCCGCGCCGGCGATCAAAAACGCGGTGAGCACCGCCGGGGGCATGGAGCTTTCCTGGGACGCCGTGCCCGGCGCGGCATTGTACCGGGTGTACCTCCGGGCCCCGGACGGCTGGAACAAGCTGGGGGATACTACAGGCACCAGCTTCACCTGGCCCGACGCACGGGACCAGGTGGGGTATGTGTTCACGGTCCGGTGCCTGAGCGCCGACGGCAAGCGCTTCACCAGCGCCTACGATACCGCCGGATACCCAGCCCTGTACGAGTTCAAGGCCACCCGACCGCTGGAAAATCTGGGCAAGGTCAGCGGCCTGTGCCAGGGCAACCGGGGCTGCTGCCTGGCCACCAGCTTTTCCATGGCCGCGAATATCATCCTGGGCTGGGATAAATACGGCCCCTATGACTGGACGGCCCCCGGCAGCGACGCGGCAAACGTTGGCCCGAATACAACGCTGACCGGCTCCGACGGGTACACCTATAAGGTCCACATCAGCGCCGCCGCCTCAGTTGACGACCTGCGGACCATTATCGACCGGTCCCTGGCGGACGGCTGCCCCATCATCATCCCCGTGCACAACTTGTCCACCGCCAACACCCATTATGTGGTCGCGGTGGGCTACGACGAGACGTTGGGCGAATACCTGATAGCGGACCCGGCCGTGGCCGGCGGACCCATGACATCGGCGGCGGTGCCCATAAAGAGCAACCGGAACATGTCTCTGGGCAACAAGGACGGCACGCTCACATACATCGGCTTCACCCGGAGCCAGGCATAAGGAGGAAACACCATGAAAGACATCTTCACCCCCGCGGAAATCCTACTGCCCAAGGTGGGCGTTAACATGACAAAATGGGCGGTCGTGGCATGCGATCAGTTCTCCGCCAAGCCTGAATACTGGGAAGACGTAAACGCGCAGGTGGGCGCAGAGCCGTCGGCCCTGCGGCTGATGCTGCCGGAGGCGTATCTGCACGCGGCGGACCTGGAGGCGCGGAAAACGGCGATGTGCCAGGCCATGGAGGATTACCTGGTGGGGGACGTGTTCCGGGAGATACCGGATTCTTACGTCTATGTGGAGCGGACCCTTCCAAACGGCAAGCTCCGGCGGGGGCTGGTGGGGAAGCTGGACCTGGAGGCCTACGACTGGACGCCTGGGAGCGCCTCCCCGGTGCGGTCCACGGAGGCCACGGTGCCGGAGCGGCTGCCCACGCGGGTGGAGCTGCGGCGGCGGGCGGCGCTGGAGATGCCCCACATCGTGCTGTTCATGGACGATCCCGACGACACGGTGCTGGGCGCGGCGGAGCCCGGGGAGGCGCTGTACGACTTCGACCTGTACGCCGGCGGCGGACATATCAGGGGTTCGCGGCTGACGGGTCCGGCGGCGGAAAAGGTGAAGGCCGCCGTGGACGCGCTGCCGGGGGAGCTGGTGTTCGCCATGGGCGACGGCAACCACTCCCTGGCGGCGGCGAAAAACCGCTGGGAAGAGCTGAAAGCGGCGGGGGCACCGATGGACCATCCGGCAAGGTACGCGCTGGCGGAGCTGGAAAACCTGCGGGACGAGGCGGTGGAGTTTTACCCCATCCACCGGGTGGCGTTCGACACGGACGCCGGGGGCTTTGTCCGGGAACTGTCCGGGGCGGACACGGGCGAGCTGGTGGCAAAGGCGGACGAGCTGGCACGGGCCTATGTGGCCGAGCACGGCGGCCATATCGACTATATCCACGGTACGGAGGAAGCCCGGACCATGGGCGAAAGACCCGGCTGCTGCGCATGGCTGCTGCCGGCGCTGGACAAGGGGGAGCTGTTCCCCCACATTTTGCGATACGGCACCTACCCCAAAAAGAGCTTTTCCGTGGGCGAGACGCTGGACAAACGGTGGTATGTGGAGTGCAGAAGGATACGATAAATTAATAACGCCTCTCCCGTCTGCACCGCCCCACAAAAAACGGACAGTAGACAAGAAGCCCCCTGTTGTAGGATAATGACCACGACAGGGGGTATTGTTATGAGTAAACGGAAGTATACGCATGTAGAGGAATACGAGTCTGTGATCCTGCAAATGCGGGAGGAAGGAAGAACACGCCGGGAAATAGCAGAACACCTGGGACTGACAATGAAGCAGATCAAAGGCTGGATCAACCGCTATAACCGAAGACAACGAAGACTGGCCTCGGGGATACCGCCTAAACCAAAAGGCCGTCCAAGAAAACGTCCGTTGAGCAGCGAAGAAGAGTATGAGAAAGAGATCGCCAGGCTGCAGATGGAAAACCAGCTGCTGCGGGATTTTCTGCAATTCACAGAAAGACTAACTATTAAAAGTTATACTATTCCCTGTTAAAAAGTCTTAATACTTTGATAAGCTGTGGTATAATATAAATGGGTGATGAAGATGGCAACCAAGTATGTTATCACAGCAGAACAGAAGGCTGAAATTGAACAAGCCAGAAAAACAAATAAGGATAAACG
>CANQQB010000061.1 GCA_947625845.1 uncultured Oscillospiraceae bacterium | reverse complement strand
TCAGGAAAAATCAAATGATATCAAATCCCCCAAACAAAAGCGTTTAGAATTAAGTTTCATTTTGCGAGTGGGAATAAGCGCACGATATACACCGGCTTTGCATAGGTCGGAATAAACGCACAAAATCATGAAAAACCCCGGTTTGTACGAATATTTATTCGCGCAAACCGGGATAATTTTACTTTAGCGTAACAAAAGCGTAACACCCCGTCAAAAATCCGGGTCCGGGTCCGGCACATCTTCCACAGGCCGGACGTGCTGCTCCCACAGTTCGTCGAGGTCTGCGGCCACCGCCTTCCCGCGGTCCGGGTACAGGTGAGAGTATGTTTCCAGCGTGGTCGACACACGTTTGTGCCCGACCCGGCGGGCAATCAGCAACGCGTCGGCCCCACGGTTCACCAGGAGCGAAACATGTGAGTGCCGGATGTCATGCACGCGGATCACCTTGACTCCGGTCCGGGCACAGCAACGGCGTAGCTGTTCGCCCAGCCAATACTTCGAGAAAGGGAAAAGCCGGTCAGCCGGATCATAATCATAAAGTCTGCCGGCATAGTCGCGGATCATGTCCATCAAAAAAGCCGGAGCCGGGATGAATCGGTTGCCGCGTTCGGTTTTGGGGTCCTGCAGATAGTCGGCACCGTCAACATGCACGTAATCGCGCCGGACGGAAATGCCGCCCCGGTCGAAGTCAACGTCATTCAGGCACAAGGCCAGGAGCTCGCCCTCCCGCATGCCGGTCCAAAACAGAATGTTGAACGCCATGCAAGCGGTCGGTTCCCCCTCCATGCCGGCAATGAAGCGATCAAATTCGTCCAGGGTCCAATAGTTCATCTCCTTCGCATTTTTGGAGCCCATAGCGCCCGCGACTGCGGCCGGGTTTTGGCCCAGCTTATAATACCGGACCGCATAATTCAGCACCGCGGTCATTTGGTTATTGATCGCCCGCAGGTATGTCGGAGCATAGCCCTCTTTGATCAACGTGTTCTGCCATTCCCGGATCGCGCCTGGGGAGATGTCCGCCACGCATTGGTCCCGGAAATACGGCAGGATTTTTTTATCAAAAATATTTTGCTTCGTGGCGCACGTGGTCGGCCGCAGCCGGGTCCGGGCATCGGCCATATAGATGTCGACCAGTGCCCCGAAAGACATATCGAGGTTCCTGGACTCCCGCATGACATAGTCGCGTTCATATGCCAGGGCGTCCGATCGACGGGAGAATCCCTCCCGTTTGATTTGTTTTCGTTTTCCGGTCCAGTCTGTCACCCGGAAGGTGCAATACCATTTCCCCGTTTTTGTGTGTTTGTAGACCGACACCAGGTCCACCCTCCCCCACGCGTAACGCGTTAGTAACGCGTTACGTTTGCGTTATGTAACACGGCGTAACACACGAGTAACACGTGAAAACCACCAGGCCGTCACGTGATAGACCGCCGCTGCCCATTTTTTGAAAGAGCACATGCACAAAATTGCATAACTACCCCTGTACGATTAAGCTTTCAACATATTTTGAAAGAAATCCGCCATAGTAACGCGTTAGTAACGCGTTACTAACGCACACGTAACAGGGCTACCGTACCGTACCATATATATAGTACTTGTAGTAGTTATATACGCGCGTGCGCGTGCGCGCGAGGGAAAGCCCGAACGTTTTCGTGGCATCACGAAATTGTTGCGGTCAGTCCCACCGCCACGGAATACCAAGCCGCCGCAGTTCGATTATTATGCGCGCTTCTTCAAAACGATGGTATCGTCATCACCATCCGGAATCTCCTGCAGGGCTTTGACATAGCCAAGCAAGCGTAATAGTTTTTCTTCGGACAGGCTGCCGATTGCCTGGGCAGCCAGGGCCAAATTTGAGTCTACGGGAGGCTTTTTTCCCAAAGGCGTCCGTAATGCGTTGACTACCTCAATCTCCAGGTCACTTAGGTTAGGCGGAGATATAGGCGCCGCGTGATCCAAAACAAAATAATCAGCAGATACGCCAAAATAGTCACAAATGATCTTTAGCGTCGCGAAGTCTGGATCGCGCTTATCAATTTCATACAACGAAAGTGCGGATCGTGAGATACCTAATGCAGCGGCCAGCTCGGCCTGCGTCAGCCCACTTGTTTCACGAAGAAACTTCAGTTTTCTTCCAATCATGTTATGCCACCTCGTTATTATTGTACGCTACAAATTGAAGCGCGTCCATATATTGCTTCAATTCGTCGCAAAAATTTTTAAATTCCTCTTGACAGCTTCATCTCGTAGCGTTATTATGTAATTGCTTCAACACGAAGCCATCTTACATGAAAGGAGGTTTTCCGCATGCAGAGGACAAAACTGCGTGAAACTCGTATGGCCTTGAAAATGACGCAGCAGGAAGTAGCTGATCATGCCCACGTCAGGAGAAGTTATTACGGCCTGGTCGAGACAGGTGCACGTAATCCTTCTTTTGAAAACGCGCAGAGGATTGCCGAAGCTCTTGGCCTCCGGGTCGAAGACGCATTTGAAAACGATCTTTTTTTTGCAGGAAGATGCTACAAATCGAAGCGCATAAGCATCTGACAGAATCAGCATACACCACAGGCAAGGAGGAATAAATGCCAAAACATGCCACGAAAGCCGCGAAGAACGTATTTTATTGCGCACGAATGGAGGCGGCAAAGTTCAACGATCGGTTTGCGAGCCGTGAGGGCACCCAAGACGAGACTGGTATTGACCGCACACGATTATCCAGAATCGAGACAGCTTCAGGTTGCGACCGGCGCCATCAATAGCACGTTGTCCATGCTCGCCAAGGCGGAGACTGCGGAGAAGCAGCGGGAGCGGATCGCGGAATTGGAGGCTCAGGAGAAGCAACTGGCGGCCGAGTACGAGGCTGTGGAGCGCGGCATTTACCTGTGCGAGACGTTCATCAAGGCCAAGGTCAGCATGGCCACCACGTTGCCTACTTGCGGGATATAGCGGAAAGGGAAGCTATCAACCGGTTTACCACCGCTGAGATCAAAATTGAACAGACTAATAACAACAGGATTGATGGCAAGATGGATCTGGACGGCATTGTGTCCGGTCTGACTGATGCGGTCAATGAGGCAGTTGACATAATCAGCGAGGGGGTACACGCATAATTTTACATATAACCCCTACTAGTTTTTTGACTAGTAGGGGGTTTCTTTTTCTGGCAATCTATGTTATACTGTATTTGCTCAAGTCTAGGCGGCTATTGCGGCTATTCTGAAGCAAACTGATATTACGGCTGTCACTTTATGGGATTAAAAATCAACAGCAGTTAGAGCAGTTGTTTCTGCAACAGTGGAGGTGAAATAGTATGACTGAAAAAGAGGCAAGGGATATTCTGTCTGGTTATCGCGAAATAGACGATGATACGGGGGAACGATACGGTTATACTATTCAAGAGTGTTGCGGGAAAGACGGGGACGGTTATTTATTCCGGTGTAGGGCTGAAGGCGTGGAGTACAGCGGGACAGATGATCTTCCCATTCTAGCCGTATATCCAGATAAGACTGTCATTGCTGTTCCAATTCGTGATGTAATTAAGATAAAAGGTGATCTGACATGATGACGGAACAGGATAGGGAATTTTACCTGGTGGGTGAAGAATACTCTGAAAAATTCAATAAAAACTATCCGTTGCCCATGTTTGATAATCATCCATTGTCTTTTCACATTAACAGAATGAGAGAGGCAATTAAGGCAAACAAACCTGTTGCAGATCCCCCCGCTCCCCCGGATGGGGCAATAGTGTAAAAAATTCATAGTTGATTGAATCACCGTCTGTATGGGCGGTGATTTTTTCATACCCAAAATTCACCGTGACCGGTGCGGTGGAAAAGAAAACATGTAAGATCGCTTATCTGGATCAGCATGTGGGCTGGATCAAAAAAGCACCTTACCGGGTTCACCGTGATCACGTCTGAGGGTAACAGCACCGTTTATAAGACGGTTGCTGAGGCTGAAAAGAGCGTTGCCGGGACTGGAGCGTATGAGGGCATAGGCCACAAAAAACGCAACCTTACCAGTGCATATACCATCTACCGGCCTTCATACGATGGAACAGCGCCGGCCCCCACGCCCACACCTAAAAAGATCAGTGTTACCCTGGAGCTGGAAGAGCTGTCCAGCGGATCCACCGGTGCGCTGGTAAAGACCATCCAGCGGATCTGCTACGCTTACGGATTCACCGGTACAACTGGACGGCCTATTGCCGTTGACGGTGACTTTGGCGCTGACACAGATTGCGCTGTCCGTAAGATGCAGAAACATTTCGGCCTGGGGGTGGATGGCATTGTCGGAAAGGATACCTGGACGGCGGCTATCACAAAGCTGAAATGAAAAAGCTGATCTTCATACTGATTTTCATTACACTCTTGACCTTGATCGTTTCTGTTGATATCATAGAAAATTGTACTGAGCCGGTAAACCCGCCTTTAACCGGGGAAGCTTTGTGGGAAACATTGCCCCCTGAATTGCTGTCCAATGTGGCTGAAGGGATCCGGGAACAGATCTCAGATCTGGAGGATGATTTGGCAAAAGTGCAAGAAATTCAGAGGCGATACATCGGTTAACATAATAAAATTCGGTGTTACTAGTGTGTTACTAGCGGGGCAGATTTTTCCGGTACGCGCTGATTTGAATTTCTGAAAAAGCCTTGAATTTAGCGCCCTGGAGAAACCCGGAAAAACTTGCAAACTTGAATTTTTTATGGTAATATACTAATTTGGTAAATATAACGCGGAGGAAATGCCATGACGATCGTATATGCCGCCATATTGGGCCTGGTCCAGGGGGTGGCGGAATTTCTGCCCATCTCCAGCTCCGGCCATTTGGCGCTGCTGGAGAACATCATGGGTGGCGCGGGTCTTATGGAGCTGGACAACAGCGCCCTGTTCAACATCATGCTCCACCTGGCCACGCTGCTGGCGGTGCTGGCGGTGTACTGGCGGGACGTGTGCGCCATGTTCTTCGAGCTGGGGTCCATGGGGAGCGACCTCATCCACGGCCGGGGTCTTGGCATCCACGACCGGCCCGCACGGAAGATGATCTACATGCTCATCCTTGCCACGCTGCCGCTCTTTCTCATCGTGCCCTTCAACGACGCGATCGAGAGCCTCAATAACATCCCCTGGTTCATCGGCGCGGCATTGATCCTGACGGGCACGCTGCTGTACATATCCGACCGGCTGCCCAAGGGGGAGAAAAACGTCAAGACCATGACGGCGGTGGACGCGCTGGTGATCGGCCTTGCCCAGGGTCTGGCCACCATGCCGGGTCTGAGCCGGTCCGGGACCACCATTGCCGCCGGCATGGGACGGGGGTTGAAGCGCTCCTTCGCGGTGCGCTTTTCGTTCCTCATGAGCCTGCTGTCCGTGGCCGGCGCGGTGCTCTTACAAGTCCTCGACGTGGCCAAAGAGGGCATCGACACGGCTCTGCTGCCCGCGTACGGCGTGGGCATGGTGGTGGCCGGCGTCACGGGGTATCTGTCCATCCGGCTATTACAGGCCATCGTCCGCAAGGGAAAGTTCGGCGGCTTTGCGTATTATTGCTGGGCCGTGGGCCTGGTGAGCATCGCAGTCTCCATCTGGCTGCGGTAACATTTCCAGAGGTTTATTGATCTATGGCACAGAAGAAAACGGCCTCGGGCCGGAGCACGGCGAAAAAGCCGGCCAACCCGTCCCGGAGCGCCACCACAAAAAAGAAGACGACCGCCTCCCGGAGCACGAGTACCCGGTCCGCCTCTTCCGCCAAGCGGTCCACGACCCGCGGCGGCGGGACCAGGTCCGGCGCGTCCGGGACGAGCGGCTCCAAGCACACGGCGCCTAAGAAAACCGGCGCCAAGTCCGCGCCGGCGGTATCCTCCCGGCAGCCCCTCCGCCGCCAGGCGGGGTCCTGGATATTGCTGTTTCTGGGACTGATCGCCGGCATCGGGTACTTCCCGGTGGACGCCTGGCTGGTGGCCGGCATCCGCAACACGGCCTCCGGCCTTTTCGGCTGGGGCTTTTATCTGCTGCCCGTGTGTCTGCTGGCCGGCGCGCTCATACTGGCGTTCCGGCGGGAGCAGCCCGTGGCGGCCCGTGTGGTCAGCGTGCTGCTGCTGCCCGTGGTGTTCGGCGCGTTCATCCACCTGCTGCTGTTCGCCCAGGACAACGTGTTCTCCACCGGCCTGGGGGACGGCTTCCGCAAGCTGTGGCAGTACGGCCAGTATCTGACGGAGTATTGCGGCGGCGCGGTCAGCGGAGCTCTTGGCATCGCGCTGAAAAAGTCCGTAGGCATCATCGGCGGGTTCGTGGTGCTGGTGGTGGCTTTCTGTCTGCTGCTGCTGGAAGCGGCGAACATGTCGGTGGTGGAGATTTGGGGCTGGTTCAAGGACAGGCCCCGCCCGACGTATGAGCCGGACGACATCCTCTATGACCCCACCGAGGACGAGTATTTCACCGAGGAAGACTATCTCTTCCCCATAAACGGCGATAAGCCCATCCGCAAGGCCGAGCCGACGCCCGAGCCGCCTGCGCCCAAGCGCCAGCCGGTCCAGCCCAAGCCCCAGGCCGCGCCCAGGACCAGACCGGCCCCGGACCCGGCCCCTGTGGACACGCTGACGCCGGAGGAAAAGATCATCCGCCGCCGGAATTTCTACGACCAGAACCGGGAGCAGGAAAAGGACCTGCTCTTCGCCCAGTTCGACCTGGACCAGGAGGCGGAGACCCCGGCCCCGGAAAAGCCCAAGACCCCCAAGGCCAGGCCGTCCACACCGGCTGCGGACCGTCCCAAGCCCGTGTCCACCGCGAAAAAGCCCGCCCCCTCCCCCACCGACGACGTGCAGCCCATGACGGCGGAGGAAGCGGCGGACATCGCCGGGGTAGAGATCCAGTCCGCGGACATGGACGAGGCGTCCAAGCCCCCCAAAAAGGAGAAGATCGACGTGGCCGCCGAGGGCGCGGCCATCGCCCAGGCCATCGAGGCCGACGCGGACGAGGACAAGCCCGCGTACGTCTATCCCCCCGTGGACCTTCTCAATTCCAGCGGCGACGAGACATACGAGGCCGACGGGGACATCGACGAGATGGAGGCGCAGTTGGAGAGCGCCGTGCGCAGCTTTGGCGTCGGCGCCAGCGTGGTAGGCGCGGTCTACGGCCCCACGATCACCCGCTATGAGATGAAGCTGGAC
Organism: uncultured Oscillospiraceae bacterium; assembly: GCA_947625845.1. Lineage (GTDB taxonomy): Bacteria > Bacillota > Clostridia > Oscillospirales > Oscillospiraceae > CAJOIG01. Next base: position 7,482 of record CANQQB010000061.1, on the reverse strand, counting down.
CAGGGTGTGAAGCTCAATAAGATCACGAACCTGGCCGGGGATATCGCCCTGAGCCTGGGTGTGAAGAGCGTACGCATCGCGCCGGTTCCCGACAAGATCTCCACCGTAGGCGTGGAGGTGCCCAACAAGAGCGTACGCACCGTGTGGCTTGGGGACCTGGTGGACTCCGACGCCTTCCGTGCCGACAAGAACAAGCTGTGCGTGGCTCTGGGCAAGGACATCGGCGGCAGCGTGGTGCTGTGCAACCTGGCCAAGATGCCCCACCTGCTGATTGCCGGCACCACCGGCTCCGGCAAATCCGTGTGCGTCAACTCCATGATCTTGAGCCTTCTCTACAAATCCACCCCCGACGAGGTCCGCATGATCATGATCGACCCCAAGATGGTGGAGTTCGTGGTCTACAACGGCATGCCTCACCTCTATGTCCCCGTGGTCACCGACGCGAAGAAGGCGGCGGGAGCCCTGCAGTGGGCTGTGGTGGAGATGCTCAAGCGCTACCGGCTGTTCTCCGAAGCGGCCGTGCGGGACCTGGCCGGCTACAACGCCATCCAGCGCCGGGAGGGTGGGGAGACCCTGCCCCAGGTGGTGATCTTCATCGACGAGCTGGCGGACCTTATGATGGTGGCGTCCAAGGAAGTGGAGGAATCGGTCTGTCGGGTGGCGCAGATGGGACGCGCCGCCGGCATGCACCTGGTCATCGCCACCCAAAGCCCCCGTGCCGACGTGATCACAGGCCTGATGAAGGCCAACATCCCCAGCCGTATCGCCCTGAGCGTGTCGGGACCCTTGGAGAGCCGCATCATCCTGGACCAGCAGGGTGCGGAAAAGCTCCTGGGCAACGGCGACATGCTCTACTCCCCCATCGGCAGCAAGCCGGTGCGCCTGCAAGGCGCCTTCGTCACCGACGAGGAACGGGAGGAGATCATCAACTTTGTCAAGCGCGAGGCCGAGGCCGAGTACTCCGACGAGATATTGGCGGAGATCGAGAAGGCCGCGGCGGACAAGGACGCCAAGAACGCCCCCGCCGAGGAGGAGCCAAGCTCCAAGAGCGATTACGACGAGCTGCTGCCCCAGGCGGTGGACGTGATATTCGAGACGAAGCAGGCCTCCGTCTCCATGCTCCAACGGCGGCTGAAGCTGGGCTATTCCCGCGCCGCCCGGCTCATCGACCAGTTGGAGGAAGTGGGCGTGGTCGGCCCCTACGAGGGCTCCAAGCCCCGCCAGATCGTGATCACCAAGCAGCAGTGGCAGGAGATGCAGTACGCCCAGGGCACCGCCCCCGTGGACACCATCGCAAGGGAGTTTGCCGAAGTGTCCGAGAGCGACGAGTTCGCCCCCGCGGACGCCGAGTCCGACGACGACCTGCCGCCCTTTGATCTGGACGACGGTGAAGACGGGGAGGATGACGCGCCGTGACGGAATTGACCGCGCCGCTGGACAGTCATGTCCTGCATGATCTTGGTTCCCTGGAGCTTGCCTACGTCGGCGACGGGGTATTTGAGCTGCTGGTCCGGACGGCGCTGATCCGTCATGGCGGCGGCCGGGTAGGGGACCTGCACCGCGCGGCGGTGGCCTACGTGGCCGCGCCGGCCCAGGCGGCGGCCCTGGAAAGGCTCACGCCAAAGCTGACGGAGGAAGAAGAAAAGATCGTCCACCGGGGCCGCAACGCCCACGTCCACGGCTGTCCCGCCGGGTGCACCCCGGCCCAGTACCACGCCGCCACGGCTCTGGAGGCCCTGTTCGGCTGGCTGTGGCTGGCCGGCCGAAGGGACAGGGTCCGGGAGCTGTTCGCCGAAATATGGGAGGAAGACCATGCCTCTTGACGCCGTATTCATAACCGAATTGGGCCGGGAGCTCTCGGAAAAGCTCACCGGCAGCAAGATCGACCGTGTCCACCAGCCGGAAAAGGACACGGTCGTGCTCGCATTGCGGGGAAACCGGGGCAATGCCCGGCTTATCCTGTGCTTCGGCTCCGGCTCGGCCCGCGTGTGCCTGACCCGGACGGAGTACGAAAACCCCGCCCAGCCGCCCATGTTCTGCATGCTCCTGCGCAAGCACATCCTTGGCGCGCGCATCACGGCGGTGGAGCAGCCGGACAACGAGAGGATGCTGCTTATCCGCCTGGTGGCCTTTGACGAGCTGGGTCGCGCGGCGGAGAAGACCCTGGCCATGGAGATGCTTGGCCGCAACGCCAACCTCATCCTGATCGACGCCGACGGCCGCATCCTGGACGCGGCCCGCCGTGTGGACGAGGAAATGAGCCCCCTGCGCCAGCTCTTGCCGGGCCTCATCTACCGCCTGCCGCCCAAGCCCGCGCCGGGGAAATTCTCCGGCCTGTCGCCCCTTATCCGCCGGGAGATGGAGTGGCGGGGTCAGCCGCCGGTATTGGAGAGCCTGGACGGCCTGGAGCGCACCCCCACCATGCTGGTGGAGGACGGCAAGGCTGTGGACTTCACCTTCATGCCCATTTTGCAGTACGGCCCCCGCACGGAGAGCGTGACCTATCCCGGCTGGTCCGACCTGCTGGAGGCGTTTTACGCCGAGAAGGACCGGACCGAGCACCTCAAAAGCCGTGCCCGGAGCCTGGCGAAGCTTGTCCGCAGCGCCAAGAGCCGCACGGAGAAAAAGCTGGCCCTTCGTCTGCGGGAGCTGGAGGCCACCCAGGACCGGGAGACGGACAAGCGCCGGGGCGATCTCATCACCGCCAACATCTGGCGCATGAAGCCTGGGCTTTCCAGCGTGACGCTGGAGGATTTTTACGAGCCGGACAGCCCCCTGGTGGACGTGCCCCTGGACCCGCGCAAGTCCCCCCAGCAGAACGCGGCGGCCTATTACAAACAGTATACCAAAAAGAAGACCGCGCGGGAGCACCTGGTGGGCCTCATTGGGGAGAACCGGGTGGAGGCGGAGTACTTAAGCTCCATCGCCGTGGAGCTGGACCGGGCCCAGACCCAGAGCGACCTGGAAGTGATACGCCAGGAGCTGGTGAAGGCCGGCTATGTGCATGAGCCAAAGACCAGGGGCAAGCGCCGGGAAAAGCCCTCCCAGCCCCTCCGGTTCGTCACGTCTGCGGGGCTGGAAGTACTGGTGGGCCGGAGCAACCTGCAAAACGACGAGCTGACGTTCAAGCTCGCCCGCCGCACGGACCTGTGGCTGCACGCCCAAAAGCTCCACGGAGCCCACGTGATATTGCGCTGCGAAGGCGAGGCGCCGGACGAGCAGTCGGTGTACGAGGCGGCGTGTCTGGCGGCCTTTTACTCCGAAGGCGGTCAGGCCGGCCGCGTGGCGGTGGACGCCACCCTGGCCCGGTTCGTGAAAAAGCAGAAGGGCGCCCGCCCCGGCATGGTCCTCTACACCGACCAGCGCACCATCATGGCGGAACCCAGGAAAGAGATAAAAGGTATTATATGATACAAAAACCGGAAGTTATGAAAGCAGATATGAACATGGTCTCTGATATATATGAGCTTGTTCATATAACAATTAAAGAAATATACAAGAAGTATTATTCTGATGAGGCGGTCAGATCCTTTCTGCGACTCCACAGCAAAGAGGATATTTCATCTGATATTATAAAAGGAAAAATATATGTCGCTGTCCATGAGCATGATGTGGTTGGAACAGGCACATTAGACGAAGACCATATTAAACGGTTATTTGTATTGCCGCAGTTTCAAGGACAAGGAATCGGTACTCTGCTGATGGATCTTCTTGAAGCTGAGATCATAAAGGATCATGGCGCCGTGTGGTTGGATTCTTCGCTTCCCGCGGGAAAATTCTATCACGACCGTGGGTATATCACCAAAGAATATGAAGAAATTCAACTTGAAAATGATAAAGTGCTGACGTATGAGATCATGTGCAGGAATCAATTTCCTATAGACCCAAATGAATATAATGCTCCGTCTCAGCTTGTAAGACGTGAAATGGAACTGCAGGGGATCGATTTAGATGCACTCCGAGAGATTTTTCCCAAAAGATTATACCTTCTTGCAGACAGCCTGTACGATACGATGATCGCAAAAAACGCGGGAACGCTCACTTATCATGTAGGCGGCGAGGTCTATGTCATGGACCGTGACCACTCGCTCGGATTTGTAAAAGGCGAGATGTGTTCGCCGGGGATAGCGACGCAAGCCGAGGATCTGATGGCAGCGGGAGCGGAAGAACTTATTCATGTAGGGTTTGCGGGAGGATATCCGGGGACGCATATCGGAGATGTGGTGATCACGGACGGCGCGTTTCATGATACGGCGGTCGCTGGTTTGTACGGCTGTAATGAAGAGATGGTTCGGTCAGATAAGGACCTTACGGATCTGCTCTGCAAAAAGCTGGACGCAAATGGGATCGCGTACCGCAGGGGGGTCCATCGGACTACCGATGCGGGCTATGTGCAGCCAAACTGGAGTGCAAAATATTATGAAAATAAAGGCGTTCTTTGCGTTGAAATGGAGGGCGCAGGTTTGTTTGCGGCAGCAAAATTCCTCTTGCCGCGCTGCCGGGATCTATGTGATATCAGATTCCGGTTCCGGAGATGATTGGGCTCTCGGTTGGGGTGAGAAAACCTTGGAGACGAGCGTCGATCGAGTGATATCGGCAATTATAAATAATGGATAAATCGAAAAACGGAAATGTCCGCACCTTCTCCGGTGCGGACATTTTGCATATATCGTGTATTTTACCGTCCCGTGATCAGTCCTATCGCGTTGGCCAGCAGCTCGGCCGCGCCGGAGCGGGTGAGCACGGCCTCCACGTCCTCCCAGTCGTATGGCATGATCCCGGCGGCGGTGAGGTTGGCCACGGCCTGCGCCCAGGGTTCGGCCTCGTTGTCCTCGCCCACGTAGGCCGCCGCGCTGACCACGTTGGTCACCCCCAGCACGGCGTTCAGCGTCACGCACGCCTCCTGCATGGTGATGGCCCCGGCCGGGTCATAGGTCGCCCCGGTGGCGGTAGGCTGGCCGGTGATATAGCCGTTCATCAGCGCCGTGGCCACGTAGGGCTTGAGCCAGGGACCGATGGCCTCGTCGTCCTGGAACCCGGTGGAGCTGACGCCGCGGAGCACGTCGCAGTCCGCCGCCGTCATGCACATGGTGAGGAACTCGCCCCGGCTCACTTCCGCGTCCGGATGAAACACGTAATCGCTGCCCACGTTCTCCGCCGTGAACACCCCGGCCTCCGTCAGCGCGATGGCCGCGTACTCACAGCCCTGTCCGGTCAGATCGGAATAGGTCACCTTGGACTTCTGCTTGACCAGCCTGATGATGACGGTCCCCTCCTGAGAGGCGTTGCCGGCGCTGTCCACGGCCCGGAAGCCGAAGTAGTCCTTGCCCCGCTTGCCCTCCTTGGGGGTGTAGACGAAATACCCCTGCGCCGACAGCTCCACCGTGCCCTTCATGGGCTCGGTGCACAGCTCATAGGTCAGCGCGTCCCCCTCCGCGTCGTGTGCGGAGAGCTGTCCCCCCACGGACACGCCCCGATAGGTCTGGATCTGCTGGTTTTCCGCCACCGGCGGGGTATTCTCCGTACCCGGCTGCGCGGCGTTGGCGTCGGTACCGCCGGCGGCGTACGCGCCCCCGCTGACGGATACCACCGACTGGGTAGGACCGATCTGACCGTCGGTCATGTCGGCGCCGGCGGCCGTATCCGCGCCGGCGGCCTGGGACCAGTCGGTCACGTCCCGGACCGGCCCGGCGGCCAGCGCCGGCACGGCCCCCAGGACCATGACCGACAGCAGTATCCACGCGATCAAAGTTCGTTTCATGTAACGTTCCTCCATATTGATTTGTACCGTTATTCTGTACGACAGGCTTGCAAATTATTCCCAGAGCTTGAACATTGGTCCGTATATCATAATCGCCGGTCCCTCCGGTTATGCCAAACTTCTTTGCCCCATCCGCTTGTAGTTTCCCGCCGGGTGCGCTATACTGGACACATCCAACCGATGAAAGGAGCGCGTTTTCCTATGCTGAACGAAAAGATCGCGGCCATGCTGAACGACCAGATCAACAAGGAGCTGTATTCCGCCTACCTTTACCTGGACTTTGCCAACTACTACGCCGACGAGGGCCTGGACGGCTTCGCCCACTGGTACGAGGTCCAGGCCCAGGAGGAGCGGGACCACGCCTTCATGCTCCGCCGGTACCTGATCAACAGCGGCGTACGGGTACGGTTCGAGGCCGTGGCCAAGCCGGACAAGAGCTTTTCCGACCACCTGGCCCCGCTTCAAGCCGGCTTTGCGCATGAGCAGTACGTCACCTCCCTGATCACGGCCATCTACCACGCCGCCTTTGAGCAGAAGGACTACAAGACCATGCAATTTCTCGACTGGTTCATCAAGGAGCAGGGCGAGGAGGAGGCCACCGCCGAGGATATGGTCAAGAAGATGAAGCTCTTCGGCTCCGATGCCCGGGGGCTTTACGCCCTCAACCAGGACCTGGCCGCCCGCGTCTATACCCCGTCCGCCACCGGCCCGGCCATGTGAGACCAAACCGTTAAACTTTTAAAGGAGGAACTACCCATGATCGTTGGATTGCCGAAGGAGATAAAAAACAACGAGTTCCGCGTTGGCCTCACCCCCGGCGCGGCAGGCGAGTATGTGCACGCGGGCAACACAGTGTACGTGGAAAAGGGCGCTGGCCTTGGCGCGGGCTTTGAAGACGCGGAGTACGCCGCCAACGGCGCGGTGCTGGTCGACAGCGCCGACGAGGTCTGGAACAAGGCCGACATGATCGTCAAGGTCAAGGAGCCTTTGGAGAGCGAGTATAAGTATTTCCGCGACGGGCTTTTGATCTACACCTACTTCCACCTGGCCGCGGACAAAAAGCTGACCGAGGCGCTTTTGGCCTCCAAGACCACGGCGATGGCCTATGAGACCATCCTTGGTCCCGGCGGCAAGGGTCTTCCCTGTCTGTACTGCATGAGCGAGGTAGCCGGCCGTATGGCCGTGCTGGAGGGCGCCAAGTACCTGGAAAAGACCTACGGCGGCCGTGGCGTCATGCTGGGAGCGGTCCCCGGCTGCGACAAGGCGGACGTGGTCATCTTAGGCGGCGGCAACGCCGGCATCAACGCCTGCCGCATGGCGGTGGGCATGGGCGCGCGGGTCACGGTGCTGGATATTGACCACCAGCGCCTTGCCTACCTGGACGAGGTATTCGGAAGCCAGATCACCACTCTCTATTCCAGCCGGGCAAATCTTCTTCTGGCGCTGGAGAAGGCCGATCTTATCATCGGCTGCGTCATGCTGGCCCCCGGCCGGGAGTGCGAAAAACTGGTGAAGCGGGAAGATCTCAAGCGCATGAAGAAGGGCGCTGTGCTGGTGGACATCGTGATCGACCAGGGCGGCTGCTTTGAGACCAGCCACCCCACCACCCACGCCGACCCGGTGTACGAGGTGGACGGGATTTTGCACTACTGCGTGGCCAACATCCCCGGCAGCGTGCCCCGCACGTCCACGGAGGCGCTGGTCAACTCCACCCTGGCCCA
>CANQQB010000060.1 GCA_947625845.1 uncultured Oscillospiraceae bacterium | reverse complement strand
GAACATGTTTTTCTTGTAGGCCTCCACGCCGGGCTGATCGAAGGGGTTCACCCCCAGCATGTAGCCGCTGATGCCGCAGGCCATCTCGAAAAAGCACACCAGCTCCGCGAAGCCCTCCTCGTCCCGCAGGGGGACGGATACGCCGATATTGGGCACGCCGCCGGACACGTGAGCGGCCTTCACAGCCTCCATGGCTACCCGGGAGATCTCCCCCAGGCCGCGACCGGCCAGGTAATTCAGCCCGTCCGCGTCTCCCATGGAGAAGGGCATCTCATAATCCCGCCGGGGCCGCTCGAAGCTGACCACCGTCTCCATCAGGGTCCGGGGGCCGTCCTGGATGTACTGGCCCATGGAGTGCAGGTCCGCGTTGTATTCCACGCTGGCGGGATAGATGCCCACGCCGTTTTTGCCCTCGCTCTCGCCGTACAGCTGCTTCCACCACTCCGCCATGTAGCGGAACGCCGGCTCGTAGCTGGCCAGAATCTCGATCTTCTTGCCCTTGGCATACAGGGCGTTGCGGGTGGCAGCATACTGCCAGGCGGGGTTGTCGGGGTTTCTCAGGTTCAGCTCGTACATGGCCTCCGCCGCCGCGCCCACCATGGTGTGCACGTCGCAGCCGGCGGCCGCCAGAGGCAGCAGGCCCACGGCGGACAGCACGCTGAACCGGCCGCCCACGTCGTCGGGCACCACGAAGGTCTCATACCCTTCCTTGTCCGCGATGGTCTTCAGCACGCCCCTGGCCTTGTCGGTGGTGGCATAGATGCGCTTGCGGGCCCCGGCGCCGTATTTCTTCTCCAGCAGGCCCCGGAAGATGCGGAAGGCCGCCGCCGGCTCCAGCGTCGTGCCGGACTTGGACACCACGTTCACGGAGAAGTCCCGGTCGCCAAGCTGCTCCAGCTTGTTTACCAGCGCGTCCGGAGACAGGCCCGTGCCGGCAAAAATGATCTCCGGCCCGTTCTTGGGCTGGATCAGTTCGACGCCCGCCCGGGCGCCCAGATAGCTGCCGCCGATGCCCACCACCACCAGCACCTCGCTGGTATCGCGGATACGCTCCGCTGCGGCGGTGATCTGCTTCAGCTCCTCGCCCTGGACCCGCCGGGGCAGCTCCCGCCAGCCGGTGAAGTCCGCGCCGGCGCCTGTCTTCTCCGCCAGGGTCCGATGGGCCTGGCCGGCCGCGCCGTAATCCGGACCGGTGCTGTCCAGAAAGCTCAACGCTCCAGAAAGATCAACTTTTACCATTTTGCAGAAACCCTCCTGCTTCATATGTTGCGGGGAATTCTTCCAATTCCCCTTGTGTTCATTATACCTCTTTCTTACGCTTTTTTCAAGTCATCGATTTTCACAAAGTGGGGGACAACATCGAAAAAACGCGCATTTTCACCGTCAAAATGGGGAATTTACTCCGTCTTCCATCCGATCAGCGTCCCCAGCAGGCGGCCATATACGGTCCAGTAGGACAACCGCTCCACGCTTTCGGACGCGGCGATGTCCACCTCCGCCAGCACCTTATCCCCGCTTTTGACCGTCATATGCCCCAGGCTCTGGCCCTGGACCACCGGGGCGGGCACGCTCTGGACCAGGGAGATGTCATAGGTGAGGCCGGACAGGGCCCCCTTCTCCCCCAGGATGTACTCGTCGCCCACGAAGATGGGCTGGACGTTGTCCGCCGTGCCCATGGTCACCGGCACCGGCGGCAGCGCCTCCCCGGGCCGCAGGGAACCGAGGGCGTAGTTGGCGAAGCCGTAGTTGAGCAGGGTCTGGGCGTCCTCGAACCGCAGGGCCGAGGTCTCCCCGTGGAGCACCACGGCGATGTACTCCACCCCGTCCCGCTCCGCCGTGGCGGACAGGCAGTACATGGCCTTGCTGGTGAAGCCGGTCTTCAGGCCCGTGGCCCCCTCGTAGCCGAAGATGAGCCGGTTGGTGTTGGACAGGCCGAACTCGCCGTTTCGGATGGTGTCCATCCAGATGGTGGTATACTGCTTGATCATGTCGTGGCGGATCAGCTCCCGGCTCATGACGGCGATGTCGTAGGCGGAGGTATAGTGCTCGTCGTCATCGTGCAGGCCGGTGCAGTTGGTGAAGTGGGTATCCCCCATCCCCAGCTCCCCCGCCCGCTGGTTCATCCGCTGGACGAAGGCCTCCTCGCTGCCCGCGATCTTTTCCGCCAGGGCCACGGCGCAGTCGTTGGCGCTGACCACGGCCACGCACTTGAGCATCTCCGACACGGTCATCTGCTCCCCCGGCTCCAGCCAGATCTGGCTGCCGCCCATGGAGCAGGCCGTCTCCGAGGCGGTCACCACCGTCTCCGGCGTCAGCACCCCGGACTCGATGGCCTCCACCACCAGCAGCATGGTCATCACCTTGGTCACGCTGGCCGGCGCACAGTGCTCGTGGGCGGCCTTGGCATAGATCACCGTGCCGGTGGATTTCTCCATCAGCACCGCATAGGGCGCGTGGATGGTGATGGCGTCCTCCGGCAGAGGCTCCACCGCCAGGGCCGGCGTGGTCAGCAGCATCGCCGTCAGGATGAACGGCAGGATCATTTTTTTGAAGCTCATAAAGACACCCCCATATCACATGGATATGGGGGCATGACCACGATTATGCTCTGAAACGCCCGTTCCGCCGGTTTGGGCGCGATTTCAGACAGGGTCAACACGGTTTTACACAAAACACCCTTTCCTGGCCGTCGAAGGCCGTCGAAAGGCGTCTAAAGCTCCCGGTACATGGCCGGGGCGTCGGCCTTGGACACCGTCTCGGCCACGGACAGGACCTCCACACGGGTGGTCCGGGCGCCGAATTGGATCTCGATCACGTCGCCGGGCTTCACGTCCCGGGAGGCCTTGGCCGCCGCGCCGTTCACGCTCACCCGTCCGCCGTCGCAGGCTTCGTTGGCAACGGTGCGCCGTTTGATGAGCCGGGAGACCTTCAAAAACTTATCCAGCCGCATAGCATCAAAACACCGGCGGCGCGGGAGCGCCCGCGCCGCAAATGTATGATATCTTACTTCGCCACAGCGTCCTTCAGGGCCTTGCCGGCCTTGAACTGAGGGACCTTGGAAGCAGGGATCTTGATCTCTTTCTTGGTCTGGGGGTTGCGGCCGATGCGCTCAGCGCGCTCCTTCACGTCGAAAGCGCCGAAGCCCACGATCTGGACCTTGTCGCCCTTGGTCAGAGCGGTGGTCACCACGTCGACGAACGCATCGACAGAGCTCTCGGAGTCCTTCTTGGACAGACCGGTCTGCGCGGCGATGGCCGCAATAAGTTCTGCTTTATTCATAGTAAACCTCCTAATTTTTGGCAGTCTCCCGCCTCTTTTGTTTATTGAAAGCCCGCGAAATGCGGTACTTTTCCAAAATCATTCCTCGCCCTTGGCCTGCTGCCAGAGGGCCTCCTGCCGGTCCAGGTCCAGCGCCCCCAGGGCCTGTCCCTTTTCGGCGGCCAGCTCCTCCATCCGGGTATACCGGCGGACAAAGCGGTCGCTGGAGCCGTTGAGGGCCTGCTCGGGGTCGATCTTCAAGAGCCGGGCCAGGTTCACCGCCGCGGCCAGCACGTCCCCCAGCTCCTCCTCGATCCGCTCTCCGGCGGCCAGCGCCTCGTCCAGCTCGCCCAGCTCCTCGGTGAGCTTTTCCCGGGCGCCGTGCCAGTCGGGCCAGTCAAAGCCCTCCTTGGCGGCCTTCTTCTGGATCTTCTCCGCCCGCCAAAGGGCCGGCAGGGCCTTTGCCACGCTGTCCATGGCCTGGGCCGTGGACTTCTGGGCCTTCTCCCGGCGCTTCACCTCATCCCAGGTGACCAGGACCTCCTCCGGCGTGTCCAGCTCCATTTGGCCGAACACGTGGGGATGGCGGCGGATGAGCTTCTTGCACGCCTCGTCGCACACGTCGTCGAAGGTGAAGCCGCCCTTTTCCTCCTCCATCCGGGCGTGAAACAAGACCTGCATCTGCAGGTCGCCCAGCTCCTCCCGGAGATTATCCAGATCCCCGGAATCAATGGCCGCCGCGGTCTCATAGGCCTCCTCCAGCAGATCGCGCCGGATGGACTCATGGGTCTGGACCCGGTCCCAAGGACAGCCGTTTTCGCTCCGGAGCAGTTCCATGATGACCCGGAAGTCATTGATGTCGTAATGGTCTTTGTATTGAAAATTTACCATATATTCTAGCCCACTGCAAGTATAAAATTCAAAAAACCGCGATATTCAAGGGTTTTTGTGCACTATTCAGCGAATATGCAGCTTTGCCGCCAGTTTTTCGCCCTTGGGGAACAGCTTCATGTCCTCCAGGGTGATGGCGCGCAGGGCGATGACCAGCACGAAGTAGATGACCACGCCGGTCCCCACCGCCGCCGCGAAGGGCAGCAGCACGTTCAGCTCCCGGCCCGCCACCGTGGCGGTGACGCCGCCCATGAGCCCGTGCAGCAGGCTCCACACCGCCCATGCGCCAACGCCCATCACCAGGGCGCTCAGGCCGCTGCGGCCCAGGATACGGCCAATGTTCATGGGCCGGGCCATATGCCGGGCCATGAAGAACAGGTTGGTACTGAGCATGACCACGTAGCAGCTCAGCGTCCCCAGCGGCGCGCCGTACACGTTGATGTTGGGGTTCCCCACCAGCACATAGGTCACGGCCACCTTGGCGATACCGCCCAGGATGATGGAGATAAGCGGCAGGCGCTCGTTGCCGTTGGCGGGCAGGATGGAGTTGGTCATCAGGCTCATGGTCATGAAGTAGCAGGTGATGCCCAGCTCGAACAGCAGCAGGGCCCCCTGCCCCGCCGCGTCGGGATACAGCACCCGCATGCAGGGCTCCGCCAGCACAGCCATGCCGATGGCCATGGGCAGGCACACCAGCGTGCTCATGCGAAGCGAGCTCTCCGCGATGTTGGCGGCCTCCGCCGGCCCCTTCTTCATCCGGGCCGCCGACACGGCGGGCACGATGGAGGACAAAAACGGGATCACGAAGGCCGACGGCACATTGTAGACCGTCATGGCCATGGCATATACGCCGTTGAGCACGTGAGCGGCCTCGTCGGTAAATCCGGCGGCTCCCTGCAGCCGGTTCAGGGTGATGGCCGCGTCCAGCACCTGGATGACGCTCATGATGGAGGTGGAGAACGTGATGGGGATGCCGATGCGCAAAAGGTTATTGAGCACCCACTTGTTGGTGGGCGGCTTGTCGGTTGCCTCCGGTCCCGGGATGATCTTATACTTGCGGTGGACCTTCACCATCATGTAGACCATGGCCGCCAGGGAACTGACGGTGGTGGCAAGGATGGCGCCGGCCACGCAGATCTCCACGCTGTACCCGGCCTTGTAGAGGTACCCGGCGCAGCCCAGGCCCACCACCACCTTCACGGCGGTCTCGATGACCTGGCTGACCGTGGTGGGGATCATATCCGCATGGCCCTGGGCATAGCCCCGGTAGGCCGCCGTCACGCACACCAGCAGCACGCTGGGCGCCATGACAAAGATGCTCCGCGCCGTCTGCACGTCCCCCATCAGAGCCCCGATCTCCGCCGGAAACAGCATCATGATGCCCGTTCCAGCAGCGCCCAGGACCAGGAACGTCACGGTCCCCACCCGAAAGATCCGATAGACCTGATTGTCCCTGTCCAGACTGTCCGCCTCCGAGATCAGGCGGCTCATGGCCACCGGCAGACCCGCCGTGGCGATGGTCAGGAAAAAGTTGTAGATCTTATAGGTCACATCGAAGTGGTTGAACCCCGCGCGCCCCAGGATGTTGCCCAGGGGGATCTTGTAGACCGCGCCCAGTATCTTTACCAGAATGATGCCAACGGTGTAAATGGCAGCTCCGTGTAAAAAGTTTTGACCCTTCTTCTCAGCCATACATGCTCCTTACCGTCTTGGTGTATGCCGGATAAACGAATATATGCCGGGATATCTTATAAGATGAACCGGGTCCGCCCGGCCCCCGGCAAAACACAAGGGCGGCTTGCGCCGCCCTTGCGTCAAAGAGCCGGATTATTTGCCGTGACGGACAGAGTTGATGTGACGGGTCAGGTCCAGCATCTTGCAGCTGAAGCCCCACTCGTTGTCATACCAAGCCATCAGCTTGACGAAGTGGTCGTTCAGAGCCAGGCCGGCCTTGGAGTCGAAGATGGAGGTGTGGGAATCGGTCTGGAAATCGGAGGAAACGACTTCCTCGTCCACATACTCCAGAACGCCGGCCATGGGGCCCTCGGAGGCGGCCTTCATCGCGGCGCAGATCTCGTCATAGGTGGCGGCCTTGTCCAGACGGACGGTCAGGTCGACGATGGACACGTCGGCGGCGGGGATACGCATGGAGGTGCCGGTCAGCTTGCCCTTCAGTTCGGGGATGACCTTGCCCACAGCCTTGGCGGCGCCGGTGCTGGTGGGGATGATGTTGCCGTAGATGGAGCGGCCCAGACGCCAGTTCTTCTTGGAGAAGCCGTCCACCACAGCCTGGGTAGCGGTGGAGGCGTGCACGGTGGTCATCAGGCCCTCGACGATGCCGAAGTTGTCGTTCAGGACCTTGGCCATGGGAGCCAGGCAGTTGGTGGTGCAGGAAGCGTTAGAGACGAACTGCATATCGGGGGTGTACTTCTCCAGGTTCACGCCGCAGACGAACATGGGGGTATCGTCCTTCGCGGGACCGGACATGACGACGACCTTGGCGCCGGCGTCGATATGAGCCTGCGCGGTGGCCTTCTCCAGGAAGCGGCCGGTGCACTCCAGCACGTACTCAACGCCCATCTCGCCCCAGGGAAGCTGCGCCGGATCGCGGTACTTGGCGTCGGCCAGAACGGTGACCTTCTTGCCGTCGACGGTCAGGGTGCTGGCCTCGTCGTCGGCCTCGATGGTGCCGTCGAAGCGGCCGTGCACGGTGTCATACTTCAGCGCGTAGGCCAGCTGAGACGCGGGGTGGCCGGGAGCGTTGATGGCGACGACCTGGATGTCGTCGGCCTTGATGGCGGCCCTGAAGACCAGAGAGCCGATGCGCCCGAAACCGTTGATACCAACTTTTACCATGATTTTTATCCTCCTAAAGTAATTTTGAACCTTTCTGCGCCGCCCCCGGCAAGCACTCCCGGAGGCAAGCACAGGCATTATACACCAATCCTTCCGGTATTTCCAGCCTTTTCATAAAAAAAGCGCGTCAAACCAGAAATTTTTCCGCCGAAAGGCGCCTCCGGGTCGGCATTTCCGCGCCGGGGATTGCTCTTTTTCAAAGGTTTTGGTATGATATGAGTAATAGCACCCTTCCCCGCCCCGGGCATATGCCCCCGGCGCGGGACATAGAAAAGAGAGTATGGGGAAAGATATGAGCCTGCCTCCAGAGAAGCTCGGGTCGCTCTTTGAACTGAGCCGGGATCCCATATTAGGCGTGGACCTCCGGCGCGTCGTTGTCTTTGCCAACCCGGCTGCCATTGCCCTTTTAGGCGTGCGCGCCGGTGACAGCGCGGCCGACGTGCTGCCGGCGCACATTCTGGACGACCCGGCCGAGCAATTCATCGCCTCCGTCCGCCTTGGCGAGCGGCACGCCAACGTGTCCGTCCGGCGGATAGAGGATGTCATGGTCTGCGCCTGGTCCATCCGGGAAAGCGCCCCGCCCTGCCTGACCTGTGGCAAGCCGCTGGAGGAACTGTCCTCCCACCTGATGACCACCCGTATGGCCATCGACGCGCTTGTCCGCGGCACCCACGCGGAGGACAACGCCGCCACAGGCGAGACGGTCCGCGTCCTCTACCAGGAATACTACCGCCTTCTGCGCATTTGTCAGCACATGCGTCTGGCCGACGACATCCGGCGGGGCTCCCTGCCCCTGCTGCCCGGCGTGACGGACCTGGGGACGCTGTGCCGGGAGCTTTGCGACACGGCCGGCATGTTTTTCAGCGACCGGGACGTCTCGCTTTTGTTCGAGGCGGACCTGGGTCTGCACCTGACGATGGCCGACAGCGGCCTTTTGGAGTGCATGCTGTCCAACATCCTGACCAACAGCCTGGCCCACTGCAAGGCCGGGGACGCGGTGCACGTGCGGCTGAGCCGGCAGGACGACCGATTCATCATCGCCGTACAGGACAACGGCGAGGGCATCCCGCCGGAGCGGATGGCCCGCATCTTCAACGGCGAGCCCACCGCCGACAACGCCGACCCCAACGTCGGCGCCGGCCAGGGACTTCTCATCGTCCGCGGCATCGCCGAGCGCCACGGCGGCTCCGTCATCATGGAAAGCCGCCACGGCCAGGGCACCAGCGTGCGCATCTCCATCCCGTACAAACAATGCGACACCCTGCAGCTGAACGCGCCCCCGATCCGCTACCGCAGCGACGGCATGAACACCGTCCTGACGGAGTTTTCCGTCCTGGCGGACAAAAAGTATTATACACGCCGCATGTTCGATTAAGTCAGCCCGCGGGCTTTTTGCGCGAAAATCATCACAGGAGGTTCTTTGCCATGGTAAAGCGCCGTATTTCCTTCTGAGCGATAGAAGGAAATACCTGCCTGTCCTTCTATCGTTTTCGGCAAACGAATAGAAAGGATACTTAAAATGAAGAAATATCTGCGAAAGAACCGCGCCTATTACATAGGGGCTTTGGTTTTTGTACTCATCAGCACCGCTTTTGCGGTGGTGCTGCAATTTTTTAAAGGCGACGTTTTGGACTGTGCCCTCGCCGGCGACAGGGGGACGACGCTCCGATACGCCGCCCTGCTGATCGGTTTCATTCTCGGCGAGGTGCTGTTCTATTACTTCTATAGGCGAGCAAGCGACCGGTTTTCCGTTGGCTGTCTGCGGCTTTTGAAGCGGGACATTTTCGCGGCCATCCTGCGGCAGGACTATGTGACGTACAAGGAAAAGCCCCAGGGGGAGTACGTTGCGAAGTACGCCAACGAAGCCGACATGATCCGCGCCCGCTATTTTCAGCAGCTTCCCCTGTTTTGGGAGATACTGCTGAAGATCGGTTTCGTCAGTGTCGCGCTGTTCCTTTTGGACTGGTGCATCGCGCTCATCACGCTGGCGCTGTTGACGACGCCGCTGTACGTGCCCAAGCTTATTGAAAAGCGCCTGCAAAAGGCGACGGACGCGTATGTCAAGTCCGTCGAGAACGACCTGGCCAAGGTGAACGACTGGCTCAGCGGTTTTGAGATCATCAAGAATTTCTCCGTCGAGCGGCACATTCTCGCGCGCTTTGACGCGTCCAACGCATCGACCATGGACAAGCTTCTCCGGGACACGGCCCTTGGTGCGGCCGCGCAGCTCATCACCACACTGATCTCTTACCTTTCCTATTTCGTCGTACTTGCGTGCTCCACATATCTTGTCCTGTCGGGAGAATTTACGGCAGGCGATTTTTTCGTCGCCATCGGCATGATCGACCAGCTCTCCTACCCGCTCATCTCTCTGGCGGAGATCATCCGCCAGCTCATCGCCATCAAACCGTCCTGCGCGGCGATGGAACAGTTTATCGCGCAAGGCAGCGGCGGCGCGGACGCGAGATCGCTGCCCGGTATCGAGAAGGCGATCCGCTATGACGGCGTTTCCTTCGGCTACGCCGCCGACCGCCCGCTTTTGCGGGACTTTCGCTTCACGGCGGAGAAGGGCAAAAAGTACCTGCTCAAAGGCCCCAGCGGCTGCGGGAAGACCACCGCCATCAATTTGCTCCTGCGCTATCATGATATCACGGACGGCAGCATCACCATGGACGGCGTGCCCATCGCCGCGTATGACAGCACCTACGGGGCCATCACCGTGGTCCGGCAGGAGGCGGTCCTGTTCCACGACACGCTTCGGAACAACCTGACCATGTACGCCGACGTGAGCGACGAAAAGCTCATGACCACGCTGCAAAGCCTCGGCCTTGACCGCTTTGCACGTGCCGAGGCGCTGGATACCGTCGTCACGGAAAACGGCGCGAACCTCTCCGGCGGCGAGAAAAAACGCATTTGTCTGGCCCGTGCGCTGCTGCGGGATACGGACGTTCTGATTTTGGACGAGCCGCTGGCCAATCTGGACGAGAGCACCGCGCAGAAGATCGAGGATCTGATCCTGTCCATCTCCGGCAAACTTCTTCTGGTCGTCTCCCACCAGTTTTCAACCGACAAGCTGTCCCGCTTCGACGGTGTGATCGACCTGGGCAAAACAAACGCATAACATAATAAGCGACCCGCGCTCTTTCACAGAGCGCGGGTCTTTCCTTATCTTTTATCCGCTTTCAAGCCACTGGCTCGCCGTCGATGAACACCGCCTTCACGGTGTGGAACACCTCGAAGGGGCACCCCTCGGTGACCACCACGTCGGCGTCCTTGCCGACCTCTAGCGAGCCCACCCGGTCGGCCACGCCGGCGTGCCGAGCGGCGTTGATGGTGATGGCTTTCAGCGCCTGGAAACTGTCCATCCCGGCCTTGACGGCCATCCCGGCGCACAGGGGCAGGTACTGCTGGGGGATGACGGAGTTGTCCGTGATGATGGACACGTGGCACCCGGCCCTGGCCAGCACTCCCGGCGTGGCCCAGGTCTTGTTTTGCAGCTCGAACTTGGTGGCGTGGGTCAGCGTGGGCCCCACGGCCAGCGGCACGTGCTCCGCCGCCAGCTCCTCGGCAATGAGATGTCCCTCGGTGACATGCTCCAACGTGATAAGCACGTCGAACTCATGGGCGATGCGCAGAGCGGTGAAGATGTCGTTGGCCTGGTGGGCGTGGGCCTTCAAGGGCAGCTTCTTGTCCAGCACGGGCAGCAGCGCCTCCATCTTCATGTCGAACTTGGGCATCTTCGACACGTCGCCCCCCGCCGCGTCTTTGCGGGCCTTGTAATCCCGCGCCTCGAACAGGGCCCGGCGCAATATGGCGGCGGTGGACATGCGGGTGGAGTCGCACTTGTCCTGATAGCAGCGCTTGGGGTTTTCGCCAAAAGCGCACTTCATGGCCGCCTCGGCCCGGACCACCATGTCGTCCACCCGGCGGCCCACGGTCTTGATGGCGGCGAACGTCCCGCCCAGCACGTTGGCGCTGCCCGGCCCGGTGCACACGGTGGTGACGCCGGCCTGCCGCGCGGTGGTCAGGGTGGGGTCCATGGGATTGATGCCGTCGATGGCCCGAAGCTGAGGGCAGCAGATGTCGTTCATCTCGTTGTAGTCCCGGCCCTCGTACCCTATGCCGTAGCCGTCCAGCCCGATGTGGGTATGTGCGTCCACGAAGCCCGGCCAAACCTCCAGCCCCTTGGCGTCAAAGACCTCACACCCCTCCGGCACGGCCAGACCCTCGCCGATGGCGGCGATCTTGCCGTCCTGCATCAGGATATCCCCCTTGTACGCCTGGGGATGCACCGCGTCGTGGATATTTCCGTTTTGGATGATGTACATATCTGTCTCTCCTTTATGTGTTGTCATTCTATCCCGAAAAACCGCCTGCCGTTTTCCATGCACACCTTTGCCACCAGCTCCGGCGTGGTATGCCGCACCTGGGCTATGACCTCCGCCACCCGTGGCAGCTTCCGGGAGTCGTTGCGCTTCCCGTCCGTCCGGGGCATGGGTGCCAGATAGGGGCAGTCCGTCTCCAACAGCATCCGGTCCGTGGGCATCGTCTCCAGCAGCTCCAACGCCCGTCTGGCCCCCTGCATGGTGATGGCCCCGTTGAACCCCAGATACCAGCCCCAGGACAGTATCTCCTTCGCCATCTCCGCGCTGCCGGAGTAGCAGTGGAATTCCCCCCGCACGTTCGGGTGCCGCCGCAATATCTCCATGCAGTCCCCGTGCGCCTCCCTGTCGTGGATGATCACGGGCATGTCCAGCTCTTCCGCCAGGCGAAGCTGTGCCTCCATCACCGCATGCTGTGTCTGCTTCCATTCCAGATCGTAGTGATAGTCCAGCCCGATCTCCCCGATGGCCACCACCTTTTTGTCCTTTGCCCAGGCACGTATCAAATCCGCGCTCTCGTCCGTCCAGCTTTTGGCCTCATGGGGGTGCCAGCCCACGGCGGCGTAGATGAAGTCATATTTGTGCGCCAATTCAATGGCCGCCCGGCTGGACACCTCGTCGCACCCGGCGTTCACCACCAGGTCCACCCCCGCCTCGGGCAGCGAAGCCAAAAGCGCGTCTCTGTCAGCGTCGAACCACTCGTCGTCGTAGTGAGCGTGCGTGTCAAAATACATACGTTACCTCCCCCTTACCGGTTCAGCAGCCGCGCGACAGGCGCACGGGATACCTTCATCGCCCCCTTGGGGCAGAACTCCTGGCAGCAGAAGCAGCGGATGCACTTGCTCCTGTCGATATCCGGCAGCTTATTTTTCATCGTAATGGCCTTAGCTGGGCAAATCTGCCCGCACTGGCCGCAGCCCACGCACTCCCCCGGCGCCACCTTAGGCCGGGAGCTGAGCGCCTTTTGCATAATCTTCCCGAAAGCCCGCTTGAAGGGGTTATTCCCCTCCCCCAGCAGCATTTCCCCGAAGAACACCACGTCGTTTTTGGTGCCGATATTGTTGAAATCCCGCACCCGGAACGCCTCCGCGTCCCCGGCGATATCCAGTTCCTTCCAACTGGCCGGGATAAGCCCCCGCTCGTAGGCCGCCTCCAGCGTGGGCACGTCCTCCCGCTTCAGGCCTATGAGCTCCGCGCACACCAGATCCAGCGCGTGAGGCGACCTGGACGCGGCCAGCAGTCCCATTTGCTTGGCGTCCCCCATGGTGGGACCGTTGCCGTCCATGCCCACCACCCCGTCCACGATGGACAGAGCGGGCTTAAAGTACTCGTCCAGGTCCACGATCATCCGGGCGAAATCTGCGGCGTTGGAGTATTTATAGTGATACTCCGGCTTCATGGTGCCGGGAATGGCCCCGAACAGGTTCTTGGCCGCAGCGGACATGGCCATCATGCCGTGGCTTTTCAGCTTACAGAAGTCCACGATGGCGTCGCACCCGTCCAGCCAGCCGGTGTAGGTGAAGCGCTTGGCCACCCTGGCGTCGGGGTACTCCGCCTCTTTCTGGGTAAAGTCCATGTTGAGCTCCGCCCCGGCGGCCTCCGTCTGGTGCATGCCCGTGGCCCGGTAGACGTTTTTCACGTACGCGGCGGTGTACAGCCCGCCGGGACTGTCCCCGATCACCACCGACGCCGCGCCCCGCTCTTTCAGTAGCTTTGTCAGCTCCGCCAGCAGCACGGGGTGGGTGGTGGCCCCCGATTCCGGCTTCATAAAGGACACCAGATTGGCCTTGATGCCCACCCGCATGCCCGGTTTGACGAACTCCAGTCCCCCCACCGGCTCCAGCGCCCTGATAAGCGCCTCCCGGCACACT
The DNA here is from genome assembly GCA_947625845.1 of uncultured Oscillospiraceae bacterium. GTDB lineage: Bacteria > Bacillota > Clostridia > Oscillospirales > Oscillospiraceae > CAJOIG01. Next base: position 1,711 of record CANQQB010000060.1, on the reverse strand, counting down.
TCCGGCTCATAGGCCCCGCAGCCCACGATCGACACCTGCGCCATTCAGCATCACTCTCCCCCGTTTTCATGTATCCCCCATCATATACCATCCTGATTGCAATCGCAAGGAAAAAGGCGTATGTTTACAGCAAAGGAGGTGTACCCATGAACAGGAAGACGCTCCGCCGCGCGCTGCATGTGCTGGGACTTTTGGTCCTGCTGGGTTCGATGGTATTCATCGCCCTGCGCTGGTCCTCTATGCCGGACCAGATCCCCACCCACTTCAACGCCGCCGGCCGGATCGACGGCTGGAACGGCAAGCCCGCCGTCATCGTCCTGCCCATCATCGGCCTGGCGGTCTACGGCCTGGTCTGCTTTGTCGGCGCGCTGCCCGCGAACCTCTGGAACACGCCGTCGGACCGGCCTGTGCGCAACACGGAGACGGCCCGGCTCCTGATCGCGGTCATGGCTCTGGCCGTGGCTGTGAGCTTTGCCTATATGACCGTCTGCTCGGTGCTGTGCGTACCCCTGGGACGCTGGTTTTTGCCGGTATTTATCGCGGGTCTGTCCCTGCCCTTCGTCGGCTTTCTTATCGCGTCGCTGTAAAAGGAACATATGAACAGGCGCGGCTCTCCATCCCGGAAAGCCGCGCTTTCATTTTGCTCACACTTCCATGATGACCGGCAGGATCATGGGGCTGCGGCGGGTGACCTTGTAAAGATACCCGCTCAGATTTGCCTTGACCCGGCCCTTGATGTCGGCCCAGTCGGTGATACGCGCCCGCTCGCAGGACTCGATGGACTCGTACACCACCCGGCGCATCTCCTCCATGAGCTGAGCGTTGTCCTTGACGTACACGAACCCCCGTGTGATGATCTCCGGCTCGGCGATCATGGTGCCGTCCTGGCCGGACATGGTCATGACCACCACCAGCATGCCGTCCTGCGCCAGATGCTGCCTGTCCCGGAGGACGATGTTCTCCACGCCCTCCTCCGTGGTGCCGTCCACCAGCACCCGTCCGGAGGGGACGGCGCCGTTTTTGACGATACGCTTCGGTGTCAGCTCCACCACCTCGCCCACGCTGGCGATGACCACGTTGGCCGCTTCCACGCCCATCTCCCTGGCAAGCTCGGCGTGACGGCAGAGCATCCGGTGTTCCCCGTGGACGGGGATGAAGAACCGGGGTCTTGTCAAAGCCAGCATGGTCTTCTGCTCCTGCTGGCAGGCGTGGCCGGACACGTGGATGTCGATGCTCCGGTCGTAGATGACCTCCGCGCCCTTCCAGAAAAGCTCGTCGATGACCTTTGTGACGGTCCGCTCGTTGCCGGGGATGGCGGAGGCGGAGATGATGACCCTGTCCCCCGCGCCGATCTGCACCTGCCGGTGCTCGGAAAATGCCATCCGGTACAGCGCGGACATATTCTCCCCCTGGCTGCCGGTGGTGATGATGACCACCCGCTCGGGGGGCAGCGCGCTTATCCGGTTCATGTCCACCAGCACGCCCCTGGGCACGGTCAGGTACCCCTCTTCCATCGCCAGCTTCATCACGTTTTCCATGCTCCGGCCGGTGACGCCCACCTTGCGCCCATAGTGGTAGGCGCAGTTGATGATCTGCTGGATACGGTGGACGTTGGAGGCAAAGGTGGTGACGATGATGCGCTTGTCGCAGCCCCGGAAAAGCCGCTCCATGCTCTCCCCCACGTGGCGCTCGGACTCGGAATAGCCGGGCC
>CANQQB010000059.1 GCA_947625845.1 uncultured Oscillospiraceae bacterium | reverse complement strand
CGGACAGCGTGGAGCGGGCGGGGGACCATGAGGACAGCCCCTACTTCCGCCACCCGGATTTTTACAACATGACCTCCACCGACAGCCTGACCATCCTCACCAATTTCAAGACCATCCAGCAGTCCAGCGAGTGGAGCTGCGGCGTGGCGTGCGTGCTGATGACCATGGAGTGGTACGGCCTGCGGGGGGACTATGACGAGGAAAGCCTGGCCCAGCTGCGGCCCCAGGGGCTGGAGCCGGTGGCCACCACCATGAGCCAGATGGCGGGCCTTTTCGACGCGGTGGGCGGCTATGCGTGCTATTCCGCCATCGACGCGGGGGAGGACGCGGCGGAGGTCTTCACCTTTGATTACATCCAGGAGACCCTGGCGTCGGGCGCGCCCATCATCATCGGCTGGAACGACTGGGGCGCCCACTGGCAGATCATCATCGGCTACGACGACATGGGCACCGATACCACCCAGGACGACGTGCTCATCGTGGCCGACCCCTACGACACCACGGACCATGACCAGGACGGCTATGGCATCTATCCCGCCGAGCGGTTTTTGTACAACTTTACGTTTTATGATTACTTTGACGAGGGCGAGCTGAACGACATGTGCTTCCTGGTGGCCCGTCCCGCGGAAGAATAAGGAGAACGACTATGAACGATAGCGAGAACAAGAAGAACATGGAAGAGCTGGCCGACGAGGCGCTGGACAAGGTGTCCGGGGGCGCCGGCCTCGGTGACCGCCTCGCGCACCGGGATCAGATGGTGGAGAGTTCCTGGGAGCATGACCATTTTGGGATGTGTACATTGTGCTGGGTAACGGCCGGCCGGAAGTATACCCTGTACTATCCGGAACCGCTTGGCCCCACTGTCACGACCTGCTGTGACTTCTGCGCCGAAAAGTTCAGACAAACGTATGGCCCAGGCACAGCGGTGCGCGTCGACGACTGACGGCGGACAGCGGAAAGGAGAACGACATGAACGACAACGAGAACATCAAGCGCATGGAGGCCCTGCCCGACGAGGCCCTGGAGAAGGTCGCCGGAGGTACGAAAACGGTGGGGTTCGAAGATTTCGCATATGAACCTTATGCGCTCGCTTTTAAACGCAGAAACAATTGCCAAGGCTGCAGCAACTATTGCAAGGAAAACTGTCCGCGACAGCTTGATATTGGTTATAAAGAGTTCTACAATATGTTTGGCGGGGACCCTAAGGCGATGTGCCCGAATTTCAAGAGCATGTGAGACCGGGCCGAAAGGAGAACGACTATGAACGATAACGAGAACGAAAAAACCGTGGAGGCCCTGCCCGACGAGGCCCTGGACCAGGTGACCGGGGGAGGTTTCAATATCTGGCAGTATAATCGGTTTCTAAGAACTGTTTGCAGCACCTGCAGCCGTTACCCCTGCGGCGGCATAGGAGATGACGTCACTATGGCGGATATCTTTGAGGAATTGGGGAATAAAGCCACGGACTGCCCCTATAAGGCGTGACCTATGGACAGGAACGAGAGTAAAAAGGCCCTGCCCGACGAGGCCCTGGAGAAGGTGTCCGGAGGCGGGCCCTCCTGGGGCGGCCTACTATCGGACCAGATGGACGACATTTTCGCTGAGAAGTGCCATAAGTGCTGGAAAAAGCCCGGCCGGCAGTATACCCTGTACTATCCGACGCCGATCGGCCCCAGGACCGAGTTCTGCTGCGACGACTGCGCCGAACTGTTCAGACGAACGTATGGAGGCGAAGCGATCCCCGTCGACTGACGGCGGACAGCCGAAAGGAGAACGACATGAACGACAACGAGAACAACAAAAGCGTGGAGGCTCTGCCCGACGAGGCTTTGGACCAAGTGTCCGGCGGCGGAGAGGGAGTGGTGCAACAAGGTGCTCTGAGTGACAAGATGCGATATTGGAAATTCATTGCGCAATTTGTGCGTAACAGCAATTGCGACAACTGCCGGTTATACGGGGGCTGCGCGATTTTAGACATGGATAACGAAGAGGTTTACGCCATGTTCGGCGGGAACCCCAACGCGAAGTGCCCGAATTTCAAGAGCGTGTGAGACCGGGCCGAAAGGAGAACGACATGAACGACAACGAGAACAAGAAAAGCATGGAGGAGCTGGCGGACGAGGCTCTGGACAATGTGGCTGGGGGAAAGGTGGTCAATGAGCTGTATTGCGTGATCTGCAAGAAACCCTATGACGCCTCTGGCAGGATCGGCCCCGATGGCAAAGTCTATTGTTCAAGGCACTATGAAGAAATATTTGGGAATGGGTGAAGCCAATGAATGAAAACGAGAACAGGAAAGAGCTGGCGGACGAGGCGTTGGACGCGGTGGCCGGCGGGAGTGACAGATTTGCCGCGCTCCTTGGGGGGTATCCCTGCGCGGACTGCCCGCGGATCGACGAGAGCGTTCATATGCGTGAGGTGATATACGACAGCTACAGCTTGTCCATCAATCTCTGTCCCGATTGTGTCGCCAAACGCCGCCAAAGAGGAGAAGTGGTCCGGTAAGCGCGCGGACAGCGGAAAGGAGAACGACATGAACGACAACGAGAACGAAAAAAGCTTTGAGGAGCTTGCCGACGAGGCTCTGGATAATGTGGCTGGGGGAAGGAGTGTCGTTGTGCAGGATTGCGTGGCCTGCCGCAGCTCCGCCACCAGACAGGGCCCCGATGGCAACTGGTATTGCCCGAACCACTATGAAGAAAAATTTGGGAATGGGTGAAAAGGAGCAGACAACATGAAACGTAGTATGCAAAATTTGCTGGCGCTGGCCCTGGCGGCGGCGCTGGTGCTGGGCGGGGCCGGGACGGCCCTGGCGGCGGAGGAACCGGCTACGGCGGAGGAAGCCTTTGAGTTGGGCCTGGCGTATATGTACGGCGAAGGGGCGGAGGCGGACTCCGAAAAGGCGTTCGAGCTGCTCAGCCAGGCGGCGGAGCAGGGCTATGACGACGCCTGGGAGTACCTGGGCTATCTGTACTATGCCGGCGAGGGCACGGAGCAGGACTATGAGAAGGCGCTGGAGTGCTATACCACCGCGGCGGAGCTTGGCAACGCCAGAGCGGCCTACGACGTGGGCGTGATGTACGACTTTGGCGAGGGCGTGGAGCAGGACTACGCCAAGGCCCGGGAGTGGTACGAGAAGGCGGTGGAGATGGGCGACGACATGGCGCTGAACAACCTGGGCTGCATTTACGAATACGGCGACGGCGTGGAGAGGGACTACGCCAAGGCCGCGGAATATTACGAGAAGGCTATGGAGAGCGACGACTCCGGTCTGCCCACGGCGAACCTGTGCTGGCTGTACATGTGCGGCAAGGGCGTGGAGCGGGACGAGGCCAAGGCCTTTGAGCTGGCCCAGGAGGCGGCCGAGGCCGGCAACAGCCAGGGCATGTATCTGCTGGCCCAGTTCTACGACTACGGCTACGGCGTGGTCGAGGAGGACGACGCCCAGGCGGTCCAGTGGTATGAAAAGGCCATCGAGGCGGACGGCGAGAACGTGGAGGCCCTAATGGAGCTGGGCACCCTTGTCAAAGACGGCAACGGCACGGAGCAGGACGAGGCGAGAGCCGAAGAGCTTTTCGGCCAGGCCGCGGAGCTGCTGCTGGCGTGGGAGGCCGAGGACGACATGGACATCTCCGACACGCGCACCCTGGGCCAGCTGTACCTCCTGGGTCTGGGCGTGGAGCAGGACGCGGACAAGGCCGCGGAGCTGCTGGCCGAAGCCGCCGAGGACGACGACCGGGACGCTATGGCCTCGCTGGCCATGTGCTATCTCACCGGCCTGGGCGTGGAGCAGGACGTGGACAAGGCCGTGGAGCTGCTGAAAGCCGCAGCGGAGCAGGGACTCCCCATCGCCATGGCGCGGCTGGAGGAGCTGACGGCGGAAGAGCCCGCCGCCGGGGACTGAAAAAACCTTTCAGGACCGTCGGCCCTTTGGGCGTTCTGAAACGTATAAAGAGACAGAGAACGGAAAGGAGAACGGCTATGAACGACAACGAGAACAAAAAGAGCTTTGAGGAGCTGGCCGACGAGGCGCTGGAAAATGTGTCCGGGGGAAAGAGTGTCATTTTCCATGACTGTGTGGACTGCCGCTGCGGCTCTGGCAACAAACAGGGCCCTGATGGCAACTGGTATTGCGAGTCCCACTATAACATCAGATTCTCGAATGGGTGAAGCCGATGGACGAAAACGAAAACAGGAAGAGCCATGAGGCGCTGCCCGACGAGGCGCTGGACCAGGTGTCCGGCGGGATGGACCTGGCCGCGTTTTGCGGGTGTATCTGTGCGGACTGCGGGTTGACGGATATGAGCGTTCATCATTATTACCTAGTTGAAGACTGCCGCCTCGGCATCATGCTCTGCCCCGCCCACGCCGCACAACGCCGCCAAAAGGGACAGGTGCTCCTGGAGCTGGGGGTATAGTAAAACCGTACCGAAAGGAGAACGCGCATGAACGAGCTTTATGAGCTCACGAACCCGGTGTTCAACACCGCGAAGATGACGCTCACGCTTTTGAGCGCCGTGGGCAATGAGGACTCCATCGCCATCGAGAAGGCGCTGGGCTTTGAGCAGATGCCCCATGTGGACGCCCAGGGCGATGAGTACGCGCTTTTGAAGCGCATCGGCGCCATCACCATCGAGCTGCGCTACGCCCTGGCCAACCGGATGATCGAGCAGGCGGGGAACCGGAACGTGCTGGACCTGGCCTGCGGCTACACGCCCAAGGCCAAGTACCTGATGGACCGGGGGTACCACTACGTGGGCGGCGACCTGCCGGCGGTGGCGGAGGATATGGACCGGGTGTCCAGGGAGCTGCTGGGGGGCAAGGCCATCTTCCGGGCGGCGGACGTGACCAACGCGGAGAGCGTGGCAGCGGCGGCCGCACTGCTGCCGGAGGGGCCCGTCACCATCGACTGCGAGGGACTGGTGGCGTACCTGGACAAAAACGAGGTCGCCGCCATGGTCAAGAGCATCGCCGCCGTGCTGGCGGACCGGGGCGGCTGCTGGGTCACCACGGACTTTGAGAGCGACAACTGCTTCCTCGTTATCGCGCAGGCTGTCTCCGCCGGACAGGGAGAGAAGTTCCTGAAGCTGGTGGAATCCCAGGTGGAGAAAAAGACCGCCGACGCGGCCCACGCGCCGGTGTTCGCCAATAACGAGGAAAAGATCGCCTTCCTGCAAAGCATGGGCCTTGCCGTGGAGCGGCGGCCCATCACCGGCGTGGCCGACATGGGTCTGCGGACACTGTACGCCTGCACGCCGGAGCAGCGCCAGGCCATTGCCGCCGCGCTGGAGAAGATCAACGTGTGGGTCATGACGCCGGACGGAGCGGCGAAAACCGCCGGCACGGGGACCGGGGGCTTTGCCATCGACCAGAGCCAGGACGGGGACGGGCTCGTCATGCGCCTGTCCGGGCGTCTGGACTCCATCAGCGCGCCGGAGCTTCTGGCCGCGTTCCGGGCCGCCGACGGGGAAAGCGCCGTGAAGGACGTGACAGCGGACCTTCAGGACCTGGAATACACCTCCTCGGCGGGGCTGCGGGTCATGCTCATCATGTATAAGCAGCTGGGCCAGGGCCATTTCCGGCTCCTGCACGTCAACGACACTGTGGGCGCAATCCTGCGGGACACCGGCTTCGACCAGGTCTTTCTGGGCTGAAAAAATTTTCGCCCCTGTCGGCCCTTTCGGCCGGCGGGACGTATAAAGAGACAGCACAACAACAGAGAGGGCTTTGCTATGAGCGGCGAGAGAGACATCATCCTGGTGAACGAGCGGGACGAGATCGTGGGCTATGGGGAGAAAATGGAGGTCCACCGGAAGGGACTGCTGCACCGGGCATTCTCCATCTTCCTCTACGACCGGGCCGGGGGGCGGATGCTGCTGCAACAAAGGGCGGCGGGCAAGTACCACTCCGGGGGGCTTTGGGCCAACGCCTGCTGCTCCCACCCGCGGGCGGGCATGGACATGGCGGACTGTCTGAACAGGCGGCTGGGGGAAGAGCTGGGTCTGGGTACGGCGCTCCCCATCACGGCCGACGCCGGGGCCGGGTTTTGCCCATGCGGCAGCTTTCTCTACGAGATGCGCCAGGGGGACATAGGCGAGCACGAGCTGGACCACGTGTTTTTGCACTGCCCGGCCCAGGCGCCAGAGCCGGATAAGCTGGCCTTCGACAGGTCAGAGATCGCCCGGCTCCGGTGGGTACCCATGGACGAGCTGCGGGCCTGGATGGACGCCCGGCCGGAGGACTTCGCCGCCTGGTTCCCACCGGCGCTCAAATTGGCCGAGCAGTATATAAATCGGTGAAACGACGCGAAGCGCGTTTCAAATATAAAAAATCTGAAAAGGAGACACAAAATGAACGAGGAAATGCTGAAAAAGCTGCAAGAGGCCAAGTCCGCCGAGGACGTGGTCGCCCTGGCCAAGGAGTACGGCAAGGAGATTACCCTGGAGCAGGCCAAGGAGATCTTCGACCGGGTGAAGACGGTCGCGACCGGCGAGCTGCCCGACGACATGCTGGACGCTGTCGCCGGCGGCACGGCATGGATCGATGAGACGAAAGAATGGTTTGGCAGCTTGTTCGGCAAGTGATCCTAAACAGCAAAAGGGGCTGCCACATTTTCGGCAGCCCCTTTTCATATTCCATAAGGATAGGGAGGATATATCATGGTCGGCGAGACAGGTGCGGCGGACCGGAAGGAAACGCTGGACGAATTCGTGGCGCGGCACAGGGAGGACTTTGTCGAGGGACGGGTGGACATGCTGGGCGTCAACCTTGCCGCGGACGACGGGCATGGACCGGCGTTCAAGATCTATTACGCAGACAAGGCCACCGGGGACAGGACCCATCCCCTGCTCCAGTTTCTGCGTCAAAAGGACATGGTCCGCAGCGTTTCCATGGTGGAGGACAAAGGCGACCCGGAGAGGCTTCGCTATGACGTCCGGCTCGCCCATGAGACAAGGGAGAATATGGAGGACGTGTTCCGCTGGCTGCAGGAGAACACCGGGATATTCCCCCTGTGCGGCGACGAGATCAGAAATGTCGCCGCCATGAAGGTGACCGACGGCCAGACGGAGGACCTGAGCGCGCTCAACTATCTGGGGTGCATGTCCGTGAGGGATACCGTCACAGTGCTGAAGTGCCATTATTCCACCGGGATCGGCAGCTCCAAATACCACATTGCGGACGAGTACTATCTGGACTATCTGAGAGACTGCGGCATCCCCGCCTTCGCACGTCTGGCCGAGATGACCCGCGCCGCACTGGGACACTGCGGAGGATATCTCTGGGGCGCGGGCGCGGACTACTGGCTGACGGGTGAGAAGAAGTACAAGATATACGTTCAGCTCTCGTTTTTCCTGTACCAGGGGCTGATGGAGCTGTTTGAAAAAGAGGCCCCGCTCATGGCGGAGCAGATCGGGCGCCTGATGCGGTGGAGCGTCGGGCATCCGGCGTTCATGTGCTTGGGCTTCGGGCTGGCCATGGACGAACAGGACAGACTGTCCCTCAACTTCTACTACTGTTACAAGGGAGAAAAAAAGGGAGAAAAAAAGGGAGAAAAAGACCGGGCGTGACACGTTCGGCGGCCGGGACGTATAAGGAGACAGAGAAGCGACGCGAAGCGCGTTTCAAATAAATCATCTGAAAAGGAGAGACACAAAATGAACGAGGAAATGCTGAAAAAGCTGCAAGAGGCCAAGTCCGCCGAGGACGTGGTTGCCCTGGCCAAGGAGTATGGCAAGGAGATCACCCTGGAGCAGGCGCAGGCCATCCTGGACCGGGTGAAGCGCCCCCAGGTGAAAAGCGGCGAGCTGTCCGACGAAGAGCTGGACGCGGTCGCCGGGGGCTACACCTTCGAGGACATCTTCGGCGTGGATGCGGCCACTTATTATGCATGCGAAAACTGCCATGACCCGGAGAAACCGACCCAGACTTATACCGACAATGTTGGATGGAGGACCTACTTTCACAGGTATTGCGACGACTGCGCCCGGAAACTCGGACGGCTCTGACGGGGCGCGGGGCTTATTTCGTCTCCCGGTAATAGAAATTCACCGTCAGCCGGTCCCGGTCGTCCAGGGCCAGGGCCATGATCGTGCAGTAAAACCGGGGACGGGCGTCGTCCCAGGCCATCAGCTCTTCGAGCTGCCGGAGCAGCCGGGGGTCCTGTCCCTGCCCGAACGCCTCCGCCAGGCCCTGATAATAGTGGCATTTCAGGGCCGTGACCTGGTCGTTCTCGGAAACAAAGCCCAGAAAGTGCATGCCGGCCAGGCGAAATTCCTGCTCATCAAATATCCGCATGGCGGCCAGCCTTCTGATCTCGGCCTCCCGCCGGGAGAATATGCCCATTGATGTCACAATCCGCACAGCCGACCGTGAGAGAACCCACGCCGCTTTCTTGGTAAGCAAACCTGACCAAGTGTCGATTTGTCGAACAGTTGCTTACTCGACATTTACCGTTATACCATGTCGTGCGGTTCCGGCACAAGCCGGGAGCACGACCGGTATTTTTTTGTATAATAGCGTTTTCAACGCTGTTATACCATGTCGTGCGGTTCCGGCACAAGCCGGGAGCACGACCGGTATTTTTTTGTATAATAGCGTTTTCAACGCTATTATACCATGTCGTGCGGTTCCGGCGTCAGCCGGGAGCACGACCGGTATCTTGGGGTATAACAGCGCGCAGCTCGATGCCGTCGTAACCGCCCGTGACCGTGTAGACTGTCCCGCCGATCTCCTTATCAGGGATCAGTATTAAGGCCGACGGCCCACTTCGAAAACGTCAGGTCTGACTTCGAAAACGTCAGGTCTACCCTATTGAAGCGTTTCGACCAGAATGATAAAATCATAAGGGGGTGCTTTCAAACCGGGCAGAGGAACGTAGGGAAAGCACAGGCGTCGCCTTTGTCGCCACCAGGCGCCGCTGTCTGCCCACGGGCAGCGGCTGAACATGACCTGGCGTAATAATTTTCTGCCGCTATAGCCCTTTTGGGCCGCTGGAACGTATAAAGAGACAGAAACAAGAAAGGAGAACCGTTATGGAAAACGACAATAAGAGCTTTGAGGAGCTGGCCGACGAGGCGCTGGACAAGGTGTCCGGGGGAGATTATGAAGGATGGGGCTCAGGGGATCTGGTCGCGGCAATCTGCTCCAACTGCGATAAAAGTTTTCTCACGGAACAGATGACCTTACGCGGCGGCCATTACTACTGCCCCGACTGCGGCAAACAGCTAGTGTAAGGAGATATGACATGAAGCGAAGCGTGAGATACTTTCTGGCGCTGGCCCTGACGGCGGCGCTGATCCTGGGCGCGGCCATGCCGGCGCTGGCGGCGGAGCCGGAGGAAACGGCTGCGCCCGAGGCTGCGGTTGCGCCGGCAGAGACGGCGGGACCGGAGACGACGGGCGAACCGGAACAAACGGCGGAGCCGGAGACGACGGGCGAACCGGAGGCAACAACAGAGCCGGAGGCCGCAGACGCCCCCGCGGTCACAGAGGAACCCGAGACCACGGCTGAGCCCGCGGCCGAGGCCGCGTCCGCGGACGTGGGGGTGCGGATCACGGCGGGCGGCGAGAGCCGGGACTATGCCACTATTGACGAGGCATGGGCGGCGGCCGTTGAGGCCGGCACGGCCACGGTGACCCTGCTGGCGGACGTGACGGCCCAGGAGATACTCACCGTCCCGGCGGGCGTCAGCATCAGCTTTGCCGGCGGGGAGAACACGCTGTCGACGGTCTGTATCCATGTGGACGGCGGCACGTTGACCATAGAGAACGGTACGGTCCAGGACACGGGCGACGGCGCGACTAACAAAACGGGTGCGATCAATATCGACGCCGGCCGGCTCACGGTGAACGGCGGCACGGTGCGCGGACTCAATGGCGGCATCTATTGCGATGGCGGCGAGACGACCATCAACGGCGGCGTGATCTGCGGCGAAAACGGCGGTCTCGCCGTCACGGACGCGGACAGCCTGACGGTGAACGGAGGCGACATCTCCGGCAGTTCCGTCGGCATCGCCTGTATGGGCAGCAACAGACCTGTCATCAACGGCGGCAGCATCAGCAGCGAGGGCGGAGGCGGCCTGGGCATGAGCATCGGGGTCCTTGCCTATAGCGGCCTGGTGCTCAACGGCGGCGAGGTCACCGGCGGCGACATCGGCATCGTGAGCACGGGCGATACGACGGTCACAGGCGGCAGCGTCACCGGCACGGAGGGCTTCGGCCTGCTGCTGGGAGAAGAGGGCTCCGCGTCTCTGTCCGGCGGCGCCTATGCCGGCGTGGACAGCGCCGTGAGCTGCGGCGGCGCCAACATACTCGGCGACCAGATAGACTCGCCCCTGACGGTGAATGACCTGCCGGCCGACGGTTACGGCTGGTACAACGCCGATGGAGAGCTTCTGACGCCGGCGGCGGATGCGAAATCCCTGGCCGGCCCCGTGACGGTGGGCCCCCTGCCCGTGGCCACGGCCACGCCGGTGCTGAAGGTGACGGGGGAGAACGTGCTTCTTTCTTCCGACCCCACGGATATCGACCAAAAATATGACGCGCCCCTTACGGACGGGGCGCTGATAGAGGGCGGCGCGGGCCGCATCGTGGTCCCGGCTGAGTACGTGGTCGAGTTCCCCGACGCGGGCGTGGAGATCACCGAGCAGCGCTACAAGTTCGACAATCGCTATGAGCCGGACACGCTCATCTATCACCGGTATGTCTTTCAGATCACCGACCCCACGCTGACCGAGCTTAATGTGACCGTGTCCCCCAACCCGGACACGCCCACGTGGACGAAGGTCACCTCCCATACGTATGCCGACTTCTCCTGGAGCCTGACCGACTGCGCCAACAACAGGCACTCCTACAGCCACGCCGACGACGAGCATGTGCTCTACGCGGCGGAGGACGCGAGCGGCGTGACCCTGGACCTGAGCAAGGCTCCGGAGGGCGCGGAGCCCCTGATGAAGACGGGCACGGCGACAGGTATAGGAGGCGGCAAGTATACCCTTTTCAGCGATAACGGCGTGATCGAGTTCACCCTGGCGCCCGGCGGCATCCGGGTCAACGTCACCGGCGAGACGAACGCGCTCATCCGCGCCTCCGAATACGTGATGGACAGGTACGGCGAAAACTATTTCCGTGTCTATGTAAAGACGGGCTACGCCGTGGTGCCGGCGGATGAGAATACCGAGGTGACCATGGGCTATATCAGCGAGAACGACGACGGGTCCGACCGGCTGCACTACCATGTGAACGCGGACGCGGCGGCGGAAAAGGGCCTGGAGAGCGTCACGGTGCGTATCGAGAAGATCACCTCCGCCACCCTCTCGGTCAACGAGCCGGACGCGCTGCTGGCGGCGGACCCCTATGGCAGCGACAGGAGCCCCATCCTGACGAACGGTGACGTTATCCCGCCGGAGGGCGGGTGGCTGCTCACCAGGGGTGGCTGGTGGCCCAGCGGCGACAGTGCTGAGTACGCCTACGACGATCGGGGAGGCCCGTCCTTTGGGGAACCGGGCGGCGAGGTGTACATGTGGTGGTACGTCTATCCCCTGAAAAACGGCGTGGTGAACGCTGCGCTGGAGGACACCGGCGACGAGTTCCGCTGGGCGGAGGTCACCGTCAACAACCCCGGCGGACGCCGCCTGGAATTGTCCACCTACGGCAAAATTGAGGCGCTGGATTCCCTAACCTTTACGAAGCAGACGATCGTGGCCAATTACATATACATCGGCGACGATACCGGTTCGCTCCGTAAAGCCGACGATATCACCGATACGGTTGGTATCCAGAGCGTGACGGAATACTCCGATCACCTTATGCTGCGCCTGGACCCGGCAGCGGAGAAGATATCCTTCACCGTGAAGGCCCCCGCGGGCGGCACGACGCCTACCCCCACGCCTGCGCCTACGGCAACAGCTGTGCCCACCGCAACGCCGGTGCCTTCGGCTGCGGCGGAACCTACGGCGACGCCGGTACCTACGGCTGCGGTGGTACCTACGGCAACAGCTGCGCCTACGGCGACGTCTGCGCCCACCGCGACGCCTGCGCCTACGGCGGTCCCGACCGCGACGGCTGCCCCGGCTGCTACGGCCACGGCGGCACCCGGGACGGCCAGCCCCAAGACCGGGGATGAGACGGCATTGGCGCCCTGGGCGCTGATGCTGCTGGGCTGCGGCGCGGCCCTCATAGCGGTGACGGCCCGGCGGCGGGCAGGAAGATAACGTAACGGATGAAAAGGAAAGGGGAACAAACAATGAGCATCAAAAAGGTATTGGCATTCATTCTGGCGGCGGCCATGGTATTGGGCCTGGGCCCCGCGGCCCTGGCGGCGGAGGACCCCGCCGCGCTCTATGAGCAGGGGCGGGACGCCTATGACGCGGGCGACATGGAAAGCGCGCTGGAGCTCTTCCAGACCGCGGCGGAGGCCGGCAACGGCGATGCCGCCGGCATGCTGGCGTATATGTATAGCGAAGGTATGGGCGTCGAGCCGGACCCGGAGCTGGCCTTTCAATGGGCCAGCCAGGGCGCGGAACAGGGCTACGCCCTTGCCCAGGGGATGCTGGGGAATATGTATATCAACGGCGAGGGCGTGGAGCAGGACCCGGAGCTTGCCCGGCAGTGGTTTGAAAAGGGCGCGGCACAGGACGATATCACGTCCGTGCTGAACCTGGGCACTATGTACGAGCTGGGCGAGGGCGTGGAGCAGGACGGCGCCAAAGCGGCGGAGCTCTATCAGAAAGCGGCGGACCTGGGGAACTATTACGGCCTTCTCAGACTCGCCTACATGTACCGCGACGGCGACGGCGTGGAGCAGGACCATGACGAGGCCATGCGCCTTTACCAGCAGGTGGTGGACGAGTCGCCCCAGGATGAATACCGGGCCGAGGCGGCGTTGGATCTGGGCTATATGGTCGAAAAAGGCGACGGCGTGGAGCAGGACTATGACAGGGCTGTGGAGCTCTATGAGACAGCGGCGGAACTGGGCGAAGCGCTCGCCCTCAACAACCTGGCCGTGATGTACTTCCGGGGCACGGGCGTGGAGCGTGACTGGGCCAAAACGCTGGAGCTGAGCCGGCAGGCGGCGGAGGCCGGAAACCCCGGCGGCATGGAGTTCGTGGGCGAATTCTATGCCGAGGGCTACGGCGTGGCGGACGTGGACTATGCCGAGGCCGCGAAATGGTATGAAAAGGCCGCGGAGACGGAAGAGGGCAATGTCGAGGCCGTGTACCGGCTGGGCTACCTCTACGAGAACGGCCTGGGTGTGGAAAAGGACGAGGCGAAGGCCGAGGAGCTGTACGGCCAGGCCTTCGAGTCCCTCTCCGCCGACACAGAGCTTGCGGACGCCACGCTTCAGCGCCTTTTGGGCGCGATGTATCTTTTCGGTCGGGGCACGGAGCAGGACTGTGACAAGGCCCTGGAGCTTTTGACCCGGGCGTCCGACAACGGGGACATGTTCGCGCCGGGTGATCTGGGGTATATGTATGGCAACGGCGAGGGCGTGGAGCAGGACTATGAAAAGGCGTTTGAGTGGTTCACCCTTGGCACGGAGCGGCACGACGCCTACGCCCAATCGATGCTGGGCAACATGTACTATTATGCTCTGGGCAGGGACCAGGACTACGCCAAAGCGGCGGAATGCTACGAGGCCGCGGCGGCGCTGAGCAGCGCCCGTGCCGGGGAGTATCTCTGCGAGATGTACTATAACGGCTATGGCGTGGAGCAGGACTACGCCCGGGCCCTCCAGTGGGCGGAAAAGGCCGCGGCGGACGCGGGCAGCAACGAGATCCGGGGCATTGCTGCAAGTAACGCCGGCTTCTTCTATGACGACGGCATCGGCACGGAGGAGGATAACGCCAAGGCCGTGGAGTATTATACCCGGGCGATGGACCTGGGCAACGGCGACGCCGCGTGCAACCTGGGTATGATGTATGATAACGGCGATGGTGTGGAGCAGGACTACGACAAGGCCATAGAGTATTATACCCAGGCGATAGACCTGGGCAACGCAAGCGCGATGGTGAATCTGGGTTATATGTACAGCTATGGCGAGGGTGTGGAGCAGGACTATGAAAAGGCCTTTGAGCTCTACAGCCAGGCGGCGGAGCTGGGCAACGGGCTGGCGATGGCTAACCTGGCGGAGTTTTACCTTTACGGCATGGGCGTGGAGCGGGACGCCGCCAAAGCCCTGGAGTTTGCCCAAAAGGCCGCGGACGAGGGCGAGTCCAACGGCATGTTTCTGATGGGCAAGCTCTATGCCGTGGGCTACGGCGCGGTGGATGTGGACGGCGCCCAGGCCGTCCAGTGGTATGAAAAGGCCCTGGAGGCGGACGAGGAAAACGCTGAGGCCATGGTATGGCTGGCCTCCATGTACACCGATGGCGAGGGCGTGGAGCAGGACGAGGCGAAGGCCGAGGAGCTCTATGCGAAGGCCGCCGCGCTGCTGCAGGAGTGGGAAGAGAAGAACACCCTTTCCACCGGTGAGCAGTATGCGCTGGGCGACATATACCTCTATGGCCACGGTGTAGAGAAGGACGAGGCCAGAGGTCTGGAGCTGCTGGAGGACGCGGCGGCGGACGACGACCCGGACGCCCTGTTCGCTTTGGGCGTATGCTATTGTGTGGGACGTGTCGTGGAGCAGGACTATGACAAGGCGGTGGAGTATCTGACCGCCGCGGCCGGATGGAGCCAGCCTTATGCTGTCTTCGCGCTGGGGGCCTTGTACCTGACCGGCGAGGGCGTGGAGCAGGACCAGGCCAAGGGCCGGGAACTGCTGGAACAGGCGGCGGCGCTGGGCGACGAGGATGCAGTCCAGCTGCTGGAGCAGATCGACGAAGGGTAAACAGGGGGGCGCATCAAATGAGGCTTCGGGGGGTATTGGCGCTGCTCCTGGCGGCGGTCATGCTGCTGGGACTGTGCACGGGCTGCGGAAAAAAGCCCGAGCAGATGTATGACGAGGCCCTGGAGGCCCTGGACAGCGGCGACGCCGCCAAGGGCGAGGAGCTGCTGACCAAGGCGGCGGAGAAGGACTACGTTCCCGCCAGCGCCAAGCT
>CANQQB010000058.1 GCA_947625845.1 uncultured Oscillospiraceae bacterium | reverse complement strand
CAGAAGGAAAACGCCCTGAAATGCAAGAATAACGGCGGCTGGCGGGCGCTGGGCTATGCCGTAGACGCGGACGGTTCCTTCGTAATCGACCCGCTGACCGCGCCGATCGTCAGGGAGATATTCATCCGGTATGCCGACGGCGAGACGATCACGGACATCGCGCAGTCGCTCAACGACCGGGGACTGAAGACGACCCAGGGAAGGCCGTTCCGGTGCGCCACGGTGAGCATCATGCTGAAAAACCGGAAGTACATAGGCGAGTACCGCTACGGCGGCGTGGTCGTGCCCAACGGCGTTCCGGCCATCATCGACGAGGAGACCTTTGCGCGGGTGCAGGAGCGGCTGGAGAAGAACAAGAAAGCTCCCGCCAAGGCGAAGGCGGCAGACGAGTATTTGCTGACCACAAAACTGTTCTGCGGGACCTGCGGGCGGCTGATGGTGGGCGAGAGCGGCACCAGCGGCACGAAGGGCGTCAAGCATTATTACTACAAATGCGGCGGTGCGAAACGGCATCTGGGATGCAAGCGGAAAGCCGTCAAAAAACAGTGGATAGAGCGTGCTGTCGTACTCTGCACGGTGAAGCGGGTGCTGCAAGACTTGGAGATAGAGCGCATCGCGGAATCCATCGTGAAGCTGCAGGAGCAGGAGGACACGACCCTGCCAGCGCTGCGGCATCAGCTTCAGGAGTGTGAAAAGGGCATAGAGAATATGCTCGACGCGATCCAGGCGGGAGTGCTCACATCGTCCACCAAGGAGCGGCTGGACAAGCTGGAGGCCCAGCGGGACGATTTGAAGATCGCCATCCTGCAAGCGCAGATGCGAAGGCCCACATACACGAAAGAGCAGATCGTCAGCTGGATCAGCCGATTCAAGTATGGCAACGCCAATGACCCGTCCTATCAAAAGGGCATTATTGATACGTTCATCAATTCGGTCTACGTCTTTGATGACAAGCTGGTATTCACCTTCAACTACCACGACGGGACGGAGACCATCACACTGAAAGAGATCGAAGAAGCGTTCGGTTCGGATTTAACGCAACATGCTCCACCAAAAAGGAACGGTGATTGTGATACAATCGCCGTTTCTTTTCGTTTATCTGAAAAAGCCTGAAAAGCCCGGTGTTTCTGGGCTTTTCGGGCTTTTTGCTTATGACCAGTCGGGGGATAACGCCAGTCGGTCGATCTGGTTTGTGGTGTTTTGCCCCTTGGTGGGATTAATGCGGAGGGTCACTATCGTGTAATCATGGTGGTTATCGTGTAACTGTGGCCTCCTATCGTGTAATTATGGGCGCCTATCGTGTAATCATGTGAGCTACTGTGTAATTATGGTGTTATGCGTCCCAGGAACTGGACGCTTGTTATCGTTGCGGACCCAAAAACTGGACACCACCATCGTGAAGATACCGAGTTTTGGATAAAGCAAACTGTGGTCTGTTGCCAGAGTTCCTATAGAAACGCTGCATGATAAAGAGGGCATCCCTCGGTTTATGCCGGGATGCCCTTTCTTTATATTGTGGTCTCGGTAGAGTACTCCTTCTAATGCTCTTTTCCCCAAAGAGCTGCACACTCGTCAATGATGTTTTCAATTATCTTGATTTG
This sequence comes from uncultured Oscillospiraceae bacterium, assembly GCA_947625845.1. Taxonomy (GTDB): domain Bacteria; phylum Bacillota; class Clostridia; order Oscillospirales; family Oscillospiraceae; genus CAJOIG01. The sequence goes on along the minus strand of CANQQB010000058.1, from coordinate 13,868 downwards.
CTGAGATGATAGCTGGCGCAATTTGCTGGTTATCATTTTGTAATCGATATCAACTCTCTCCCCTGTAAGCAGATAGTCGGCACTCACTCCTAACGCCGAGGAAATCTTTAGGAGGTTCTCAGGACGCATTCCACGCTTCCCTGCTTCTGCATAGGAAACAAACTGCGTAGTCATATCTCCAAGCTCCGCAAGCTGCTCTTGTGTCAGTCCAAGAGCCTTTCGTCTTTCAGCGATACGCTGACCAACTTCCCTTAGAAATAGATCCCCTTCCTGCATGACCATCCACCTCCCTTGAAATTATAGCCGGAAGAGGACTAGGAATTAAGTTCGTTATATTGACTAAAATCAACTACACGCGATATAATGGACTTGTTCTAGCTTCAGCCGCTACATGCGATTTCATGAAGCATGAAGGAGAAAAGATATGCTGACCTAAACTAACTGAGTACATAAAGAAGAATATGACCATCTGGTAGATACGGCGTATTCCCTTGGAAAGACCCGGTTGGCGCTGATCATGGAGACAATATGCGCCACGGGCATCCGGGTGTCAGAACTGCGGTTTATCACCGTGGAGGCGGTCCAGCGCGAGAAAGCGGAGATCCGCTTGAAGGGAAAGATCCGCACCATCATGCTGCCGGGGAAACTCTGCCGAAAGCTGCTGAAGTATGCCAGAAAAAAGAAAATCGCCTCCGGTGAGTTGTTCCTCACCAGAAGCGGTAAGAGCTTGGGCCGTCATCAGATATGGTCAGAGATGAAATCCGTATGCGCTGCTGCGGGGGTGAACCCCGGCAAGGTATTCCCTCACAACCTCCGGCATCTGTTCGCCACCGTGTTCTATCGATCCTGCCATGACATCGTAAAGCTGGCGGACGTGCTGGGACACTCGTCCATCGAGACAACGCGGATCTATCTCATCACTACCGGCGAAGAACATGCCCGTATGTTGAACCAACTGGGATTAGTCAGCTAGTGAAAGACACGGAATAAAGATTGCGTAGCGTCTCATTCTGAAATGCACATAATTATAACACGTTCCGGGACTCTTAGCAAGACACGGAATAAAGAGTACGTAGGTTCAAATCCCAAAAGTTATCCCATTCTAGCACTTTCCCACACATCTGGCAAGAGGGGAAAGCCCTCTGGTTCCAAATTTTTTGACCTGATTGTGCCTCAAAGGGCAATACGATAAGACCGTTGAAAAAGTGGTCTTCAACGGCCTGACTAACTGCGTCCTTTTTTCCCGACCGCCGCTCTACATGTCCATGTGTAGGGCGGCTGTCTCTGTCATGCGCTTAAGATCGCCGCACAGAGAACGCACATACTCTTTATTCCGTGTCACTAACGTAGCACCCAGGGTTTTCTCTTTTGCTATGTAATTGCTGAAGTTGAGCTTACGCATGGTTCGGCTTGAGCGATCACATAAGAAATACATGTATTTCAAGGAGGTAATGTGGAAATCAATGGTGCGAATGCTGCTGTAAACGTGGATGCCGGATCTACTGTTACCTCTGCCACGATTAATGCCAGCGGTGTGCAGCTTACCGGCACAGGAACGGTTGGCAAAGCCGATGTGACTGAAAACGCGAAGAGTGGAATTGGCTCTGAACATGCTGGCCGAGGCTACGACGACGGAACTGACCAAGACGGAAAATCCGCAGGGTCTGGCGGAAAACATCGTCGTCGCCCAGGCTGGCGGGGAAGTTGCCGGAGACGCCCGGCGCAGCATCGAGGCCCGCACTGGCCGCCCGGTCATCACCAGCGAGAATGCCGCACAGCTCAATGCTGTGGTGACAAATCTGATCGAGGGTGTAGCGGAGGATGAGGAGGAGACGAAATGACCGCTGTGATCTATGCCCGTTACTCCTCGGATAACCAGCGGGAAGAAAGTATTGAGGGGCAAATTCGCGAATGTACCGCCTTTGCGGAGAAAAACGGCATCACAGTGCTGCGCCACTACATAGACAGGGCGTTCTCCGCCAAGACGGATAACCGCCCAGAGTTCCAAGCCATGATCAAGGACAGCAATAAGAAACTGTTCGACATGATCATTGTCTGGAAGCTTGACCGCTTCGCCCGGAACCGCTATGACAGCGCCAGGTACAAGGCCGCGCTCAAAAAGAACGGCGTCAAGGTGGTATCGGCCACAGGGGTTATCTCGAACGGCGCGGAGGGCATCATTTTGGAGTCCGTCTTGGAAGGCTACGCTGAGTATTATTCCGCTGACCTGTCCGAGAAGGTCATCCGGGCATGACGGACATCCGGGACTGACTGAATGGGCAAGGCATCAAGAACGCGAAAGGTCAGCAAATGACCTACAATAGCATTGACCACATTCTCAAGAATCGCAGATACCGGGGAGAGTACAAATATAGGGACATCGTAGTGCCCGACGGCATCCCGGCCATCGTACCCAAGGACTTGTTTGAAACCGGGTGCAGGAAAAAAGGCGTCGCCGCCCGGAGGGCGGCGAGTTTTTATTGGTTTCGGAAACCACTGGCTTTGCCAGTGGAGGCGTTTCGCAAAACGCTTTAGCTGCAAGCATCGAGCGAAGCGAGCTACAAGCAAAAAACTTAATCAACGAGAGCACTCACAGGGAAAGGGATTGTCCGTTTACGGGCTGTGGGGCAAGCGATACAAGCGGTAAAATTTCGATGCGTCTTGAGACGCCTGCCGGTCCCAGGCCCTTCTAGGGCCTATTCAAGCCTCCGGCTTCGCCGGAGGTTTTGACTGGGAGGTGGCGGTCAACGGCTCCAGGAGGAGGCCAGATACAGGGGGATGGCGGCGAGCTGGGCCGCCACGGACAGGCCGATCATGGCCGGGATGCTCACGTCGTACAACACCCCTAAAAGCCAGCTCCCCAAAAACCAGGCGGCGCCAAAGGCGCACTCGAAAATGCCGTACCCGGTGGCCCGGCTGGACTTGGGGACCATGGTGGTGACGGCGGCCTTTAAAATCGACTCCTGGGCACCCATGCCCACGCCCCAGAGCGCCACGCCCACCAGCACCATGGGCACCGACCGGGCAGCGAACACGAACAGCGCGAAGGGCGCGGACAGCACTGTGGACCACACCAGGGCTTTCACACCCTTTTTGTCGTACAACAGCCCGAAAACCAGCGCCGCCACCGCATCCGCCAGCATGGCCCCCGCGTATAAAAGCGGCAGGGTGCCGTCGTTTACCAGAGAGGACGTCTCCGCCAGGCCCGAGGCCAGGGATGCGTACGTCCGGGAGACGTGCATGATGATCAGGGAATAGTCGATGAAGCCGAAGGCGAACAGGCTGATGCCGGCGATATATAAAACAAACTCTCGCTTCATTTTAAAAGGGACATATTCCTTCGGCGAGGGCTCGAACCGCTCCGGGTCCGGGAAGCGGTGCTTTGTCACCAGCAGAAGAATGATGGTGACCGCGCCGGGGATGGCCAGCACGGCGAAGCAGACGGCATAGACCTCATAGGTCGTGCCGTCTGTTTTGGTCAGCATGACCAGATATAAGAGCACCGGCCCCAGAAACGCGCCGAACTGGTCCAGCACCTCCTGGATGGCGAAGCTCTTGCCCGCGCCCTCCCGGCTGGCTGCGAAGGACATGATGGTGTCCTTTGCCGGCTTTTTGATGGCCTTGCCCATGCGCTGAATGACCAGCAGCGCGCAGGCGGCTATCCAGCCGTGTTCACCCACCAGGGCCAGAGCGGGTACCGCCACGATGTCCAGCACGTAGCCGGCGATGGTCATGGGCCAGTACTGCTTGGTTCGGTCGGTGATTTTTCCGAACACATAGCGCATGGAGTAGCCGATCAGCTCCCCCAGCCCGGAGATGAAGCCGATGGTCCCGGCGGAAGCCCCCAGCAGGGACAGATACGCCCCTCGGATACTGCTGGCTCCCTCATGGGTCATGTCCGAGAACAGGCTCACGATGCCAAAAAGAATGATGAACGTCATGGCCTGGCTCAGGCGTTTTGTTTTTTCTTTGCGTTTCATGCCTCAATGATACCACAGCATGCGGCAGAACGCCATACTATTCGCTCTGGGTTGAGGCGGAGGGGAGGTATTTTTGCAGATAGGCGTCATACCGCTCCCGGAACCGCTCCCGGTCGCTGCGGATGGCGCGGACGGACTCGTGGACATTCAGGCTGCCCAGCGTCCTGTCGATGACGCAACCGGCGATGTTGGAGCAGTGGTCGCTGACCCGCTCCAGGTCGGTGAGCAGATCGTTCCATACGAACCCCGCCGCGATGGAGCATTTTTGCTGCTGCAATCGCTGGATGTGGTGGGTGCGGAAGGTCTCCTTCATCCGGTCGATGACCTGCTCCAGGGGCTCCACCCGCTCCGCCGCGTCCAGGTCCTTATGGAGGAACGCCTGCATGGCAAGGTCGGTGATCTCCCCGATGGCGGCGGTGAGCACGTCCATTTCCTCCCGTGCGCTGTCGCTTAAAACGAGGTCCTTTTCATGTATCTCCTCCGCGGAGTCGATGATATTCACCGCGTGGTCGCCGATGCGCTCAAAGTCCCCGATGACCTTCAAAAGCTCCGCCGCCTCGCCGCTGTCGGCCTCGCTGATCTGTCCGGCGCTCAGCTTCACCAGATAGGTCCCCAGGATGTCCTCACAGTGGTCGGTCCGTTCCTCCCCGTCCCGGACCTGCCGGGCCAGAGCGGGAGAGTAGTCCCGCAGAGCGGAGATGGCATCCCGAAGGGTCCCCATGGCGCACAGGGCCATGCGGGCGGCCGTCTCATGGCACCGCTCCAGGGCGATGGGCGGCGTGGCCAGAAGCCGCTCGTCCAGCTCGCTGGGCGTCTCCGGGCGCTCTGTGTCCGGGACGAGGCGGCGCACCAGCCTTTCCAGAAAGCCCGACAGGGGCAGCATCAGCGCCGTGCACAGTACGTTGAACACGCTGTGGGCCGCGGCGATACCGGTCAGCGACGCGCTCTCGTCCAACAGCGCCGGAGCGGCCAGCGCTTTTACCAGAGCAAACGCCGCCAGCCACACCGCCGTGCCGATCACGTTGAAGGAAAGATGCACCAGCGCCGCGCGCTTGGCGTTCTTGTTGGCCCCCACGGCGGACAGCAGCGCCGTGACGCAGGTGCCGATGTTCTGGCCCATGATGATGGGGATGGCCGCGCCGTAGGTCACCCGGCCTGTTACGGCAAGGGCCTGTAAAATGCCCACCGACGCGGAGCTGGACTGGATGACGGCCGTCAGTACGGCTCCGGCCAGCACGCCCAGCAGCGGGTTTTTGAACAGCAGGAACAGCCGTTGAAATCCGGGCGCGTCCCGGAGTCCGGCGACCGCGCCTGACATGCTCTCCATGCCAAACATCAGCGTGGCAAAGCCCAAAAGTATCATGCCCGTGTCCTTTTTCCTGTCGCTGCGGCAAAACATATAAAGGACGATGCCCGCCAGGGCCAGCACCGGCGTGAAGGAGCTGGGCTTCAATAGCTGCACGAACAGGCTGCCGCCGTCGATGCCGGCCAGGGACAGTATCCAGGCCGTCACGGTGGTGCCGATGTTGGCGCCCATGATCACGTTGATGGCCTGGGCCAGGGTCATGAGCCCGGAGTTTACGAAGCCCACCACCATGACCGTCGTGGCGGATGAGCTTTGGATGACCGCCGTGACGGCCAGGCCCGTGAGCAGGCCCGCCGCCTTTTTCGTGGTCATCTTACCCAGCAGCGTGCGCAGACCGCTGCCCGCCCGGCGCTCCAGCGCCTGCCCCATCACGTTCATCCCGAACAGGAACAGGCTCAGTCCGCCCAACAATGACAGGAAGTCAAAAATATCCATGTGTTTCTCCCTTATCCGCGGTATTCTCTCTGTCCTGAGCGTACCAGAAGCATGTAAAGTCCGTCACCATGGGTCTGTAAAATCTGCGTAAAAAAAGCCGCCGGAATTTTTCCGGCGGCGCGTTATGTTTTGACCGATCTAGTTGTCCAGGGGGAAGCGGACCGTGACGGTCGTGCCCTGGCCGACCTCGCTCGCAAGGTCGATGTCCGCTCCCAGGACCAGAGCGGCGTGCTTGACGATGGAAAGGCCCAGGCCTGTGCCGCCGGTGGCCTTGCTGCGGCTCTTGTCTACCCGGTAGAAGCGCTCAAAGATGCGCTCCCGCTGATCGGCCGGGATGCCGATGCCGTCGTCGGCCACGGTGAGGACCGCGCCCGCATCCGATAGGCGCACGTCTACGGTCACGTGGCCGCCGGCGTGATTGTATTTGATCGCGTTGTCGCAGAGATTGAACACGATGCTGTGCACAAGCTGCCCGATGGTGCGCATGGGGGCAGAGCCGCCGGTGAGCGCGAGGGTCAGGCCCTCCTGGTCCGCTCGGACCTGCAGGCTCCGGACGACCGCCTCCGACACGGCATAAAGGTCCGTGTCCTCCATGCGCGTGTCTCCCAGTCCCTCGTCCAGGTGGGAAAGGCTGATGATGTCGCTGATGAGATGCATCATTCGCCGGGCCTCGGCGCTGATCTTCCCGGCGAAGGACTGCACGTCCTCGGGCCGTACCATGCCGTTTTGGATAAGCTCGGCGCAGCCGGAGATGGTCTGTAAGGGCGTTTTCAATTCGTGGGACACGTTGGCCGTGAACTCCCGGCGCATCCGGGTCTGGGCACGGAGCTGCTTTTGCTGGCCGTCCAGACGGCGCAGCAGGGGGGATATTTCCTCGTATCCTTCATTTTCCAGGGGCCGGTCCAGGTCGACCGCGTTGAGCGGCTGCACGATGCGCCTGGAAAGCCGCCGGGCCAGCAGCACAGACACCATAAGGGCGATGACGATGACCGCGGCGAAGCCCTGCCCCACGCCAAGAAGCATGGTGAGGACCGTGTTCTGGGCAATGGCCAGGCGCAGCACCGTCCCGTCGGCCAAACGCTGGGCCGCATAGAGAGACCGCGCCATCAGCGTGGAGGAATACCGCTGGCTCTCCCCAAAACCGCCGGAGAGTGCCTGGCGCACTTCCGCGCGTTCCAGATGGTTCTCCATCGTGGCGTTGTCCGCGTTGCTGTCATAGAGGACGCTTCCGTCCCGGCCGATCCAGGTGATGCGATAATCCCGCACGTCCAGGCCGTCGAAGTAGTCCATGCCGCTTTTTTCCACACCCTGGGAGGCAAGCTGGGTCTGCATGCGAAGCTGTGTCTGCTCGATGCGGGAGAAATACTCGTACAGCACCCCCATGATCAGCACCAGCGACGCCAGAAATACCGTGAACGCCACCAGGCACAGGGCGTGAAATATCTTCTTCGTCATGACCTGCCCTCCTGTTCCCTGTACAAAAGGATACTACAGGCAGGATAAGATATCTATCCCGTCCCTGTAAAATCCATGTAAAATGTCCCCGGACGCGGACACGGCCGGCCCCTTGTGGGACCAGCCGTGTGTTGTTCGTATGCGTCATGTCCGGCGTCAGCCGTTTAAAATAGCCATGAACTCGTCGCCGGTGATGGTCTCGTGCTCGTAAAGGTACGCCGAAAGCTGATCCAGCTTGGCCCGGTTCTCGGTCAATATCTGCGCGGCCTTGTCGTGCTGCTTCTTCACGATGGCCACCACCTGGCGGTCTATCTCCGCCGCCGTTTCGGCCGAGCATGCCAGGGACGCGTCCCCGCCAAGATACTGGTTATTGACCGTCTCCAGCGCCACCATGTCAAAGTCCTTGCTCATGCCGTAGCGGGTGATCATGGCACGGGCCAGCTTGGTGGCCTGCTCGATGTCATTGGACGCGCCGGTGGTGACGGAGCCGAAGGTCACTTCCTCCGCCGCACGGCCGCCGGTGAGGGTGGCAATCTTGTTCTCCAGCTCCTCCCGGCTCATGAGGTTCTTGTCGGTCTGCTCCACCTGCATGGTGTACCCCAATGCCCCGGAGGTGCGGGGGATGATGGTGATCTTCTGCACCGGCGCGGAGTTGGTCTGCTTGGCCGCCACCAGGGCATGGCCGATCTCATGACAGGAAACGATATGCTTCTCCTTGTCGGTGAGGATGGCGTTTTTCTTCTGGTACCCGGCGATGACCACCTCGATGCTCTCTTCCAGATCGGCCTGGGTGACGAACTTTCGTCCGTCCCGGACGGCCCGCAGCGCCGCCTCGTTCACGATGTTGGCAAGCTCCGCGCCGGACGCGCCGGATGCCATCCGGGCCACACGCTCATAGTCCACGTCCTCGCCGATCTTCACCTTCTTGGCGTGGACCTTCAATATGGCCTCCCGGCCTTTGAGATCGGGAAGCTCCACCGGCACCCGCCTGTCGAACCGGCCAGGCCGGGTCAGCGCCGGGTCCAGGGCCTCGGGCCGGTTGGTGGCCGCCAGGATGATGACGCCGTTGTTGGCTTCAAAGCCGTCCATCTCCGTGAGAAGCTGGTTCAGGGTCTGCTCCCGCTCGTCGTTGCCGCCGGGGCCGCCGGCGTTTCTCTTGCCGCCGATGGCGTCGATCTCGTCGATGAACACGATGCAGGGGGCCTTCTCCTTGGCCTGTTTAAAGAGGTCCCGCACCTTGGACGCGCCCATGCCAACGAACATCTCCACAAATTCCGAGCCGGACATGGAGAAGAAGGGCACGTTGGACTCGCCTGCCACGGCCTTGGCCAGCATGGTCTTGCCGGTGCCCGGAGGTCCCACCAGCAGCAGGCCCTTGGGCATGGACGCGCCGATCTCCTTGTATTTATCCGGGTTTTGCAGGTAGTCCACGATCTCCCGCAGATTGTCCTCCGCCTCGTCCACACCCTCCACGTCGGAGAAGTGGATGCCGTCAGAGCTGCTCACGTACACCTTGGCGTTGGACTTGCCCATGTTGCCCATGTTGAACATCATGGAGTTGCCTCCGGCACGGTCCATCAGCTTCTTGCTCATGAACTGGCCGATGCCCACGAACAGCACGATGGGCAATATCCAGTACAGGAAAAACGACAGCAGCGGCGAGGTCTGCTCGATGATCTGGCTGGAAAAGGCCACGCCGGCCTCATGCAGCCGGTCCACCAGCCCCGCGTCCTCAAGGGGGCCGGTCTTATAGACCTGCGTCTGGTCCTTGTCGGTGAACAATATCTGGTTCGACTCGATCTGCACCTGGCCCAGCTCGCCGGTCTCCGTCATGGTCATGAAGGTGCCGTAGTCCACCTCTTTTATCTGCCGCCGGGCCAGCCAGGGCAGAAAGAGAAGGTTAAAAAGCACCAGCGCCAGCATCACGATGCCGTAGTAGAATATCAGCGGTTTCTTCGGTTTTTTTACCTCTTGCATGGTTGCTCTCCCCCTTATTTATGTATGTATCTCAGTCGGATGTTTTGCTCTGCTCATATTCTTCTTCCAGCAGCTCGCAGATGGCCGTGGCGGCGTCCGCGGGGATGATACGCCGCTGGGCCGCGATCATTGCCTCCCGCGCGGCGCTGTCCAGCAGCTTGTCGCAGGCGGCCGTCAGCTCGTCCTCCGGCGACGTGACGGCCAGGCTCATGCCGTTTTGGGCGAAAAAGTGCATGTTGCTGGTCTCGCAGCCGGGTATGGGCGTGATGTGTACAAGCGCCGTGCCCGCCACGGCCGCCTCGGTGGAGGAAAGACCGCCGGGCTTGGAAAGGTACAGGTCGCTGGCCTTCATGTAGTCCGCCATCTTGTCGGTGAAACCAAGGACCGTGCACCGGCCGCCGAAGGCCTCCCGCACCTGGTTTTCCAGGTCCTGGTTGCTGCCGCAGACCACGATGATCTGGGCGCTGGGCTCATACCGGTCCAGGAGGATGGACACCACCTGGCGGATGCTCCCCGCGCCGATGCTGCCGCCGGCCACTAAAATGACCTTTTTGTCCGGGTCCAGGCTCAGCCGTGCCCGGACAGCTGTCCTGTCCTCCTGTTGGCGGAAGGCCGCACGGACCGGGATGCCCAGGGGACGGATGCGCTCTGGGTCGATGCCACGGCCAACGAACTCCGCCGTCAGGGCCTTGGCGGGGATGACGTACCGGTCCAGGTCCGTCTCCTCCGTAAAGGGGATGCAGGCGTAGTCCGTGGCGACGAAACAGGTCCGGGGCATTTTGACCCGGCCTCGCCGCTTCATGCTGGTCAGCATCTCCGCCGGGAACAGGTGGGTGGTCACCGCGGCGTCAAAATGGTTTTCCTCGATGTATTCCTCCAACAGCGGCTCCATGAGCCGGTTGAGCCGGTAGACCGGCGAGGGGAAGGGCAGGTTCCGGTACACGTCCCCCAGCTTATAGGCCGCGCCGAAAGCGTTGGGCGCTTTCTGGGCCAGCAGGATATAGGCTTTGTCCACCACCTCCGCCACCTGGTCGTTTTTCAGGGTGTAGGGGTTCAGGGTCCTGACGGCGTGGCCGCGGGCGGCCATCGCCTCGGCCACCGCCGCGCAGGCGGTATTGTGGCCCCCGCCGGTGCCGCATGTGAGCGCCAATACGTTCATGGTCGATCCCTCCCGTCAAATACAGCGCTACATATTGTATAGCGGCACGACCTTTTCGTCAATGCCGTTTTCAAGCGGGCCGGGACCTCATTCCCGCCAGGCAGCCGTGCCCACGTACTCCCGCCGGCAGCGGAAGAAGTAGACGAAGCACAGGATGATCTGCACGAATGTGGACGAGGGCGTGGCAAGGCCGATGCGGAATATGCTCACGGGCTTTATATGGCTGAACAGGATGGAAAGGGGCACACGCACGCCGAAGGCGCCGGCGATGCCCTGGACCATGACGAAGGCGGTCTTGGAGCAGCCGTTGAAAAAGCCGATGAAGCAGAAGAGAAACGACGTGAGCAGACAGTCGATGCCGTAGGCCTTCAGGTACTCCGCCGAGGCTTGGCAGACCTCCATGTCCTTGGAAAATATGGTGCTGAGCGGCACCCCCTGGAAGAAGGCCAGATACCCCAGCGCCAGGCTGCATGCGAAGGAAAGGCCGATGCCCCACCGGAGGGCACGCTCCGAGCGGACCATCCTCCCGGCGCCGTAGTTCTGCGCCACGAAGGAGCTCATGGCCTGGGAGAAGGCACTGGGCAGCAGCATGATGAACCCGCACAGCTTCTCCGCCACGCCGATGCCTGCCGAGGCGATCACTCCCAGCTTATTGACGATGGCCATTATAATAAGGAAGCTGACGGACACCAGAAGGTCCTGTAACGCGATAGGCGCTCCCAGGCGCAGGATGCGGCCGATGACCTTTTTGTGAAAGCCCACGTCCCGGCGGGAGAAGGGAAAGGGCATGCCCCGCCGGCGGATGATGATAAAGCTGAGCGCCACGCTCAGTGCCTGGGCCATGACAGTGGCGATGGCGGCTCCCGCCGCGCCCATGTGCAGCCCCGCCACGAACAGCAGGTCCCCGAACACGTTGAACGCCGCCGCGATGGCCACGGTGACCAGGGGCATTTTCGCGTCACCGATGCCCCGGAACACGCTGCCCAGGATGTTGTAGGCCACGATGAACACCGCGCCGCCGCAGCAGATACGGGTATAGGCCACGGTCTGGGAGAAAGCCTCCGCCGGGGCGTTCAGAAGCTTTGCCGCCGGGGCCGAGAGCCATTGCATGACGACGGCCAGCATAAGCCCCATGCCGGTGAAGGAGAAGATGGTGGCTCCCACCACCGGGCCGCACTTATCCTGCCGCTGCTGGCCTATGTACTGTCCCAGAAGCACCGTGGTGCCCACGGCAAGCTCGGTGATGACCATGGTCAGCGACTGCATGAGCTGGCTGCCCACCGACACCGCCGACACGTTGGCCGCGTCGGAAAACTGCCCCACGATCATCAGGTCTACCGCTCCGTACAGGGACTGGATCAGCATGGCGAACATGATGGGGAACACGAACCGGACCAGCGCCGGGACGATCCTCCCCTGGGTGAAATCGGTCTTCATATGGCTCTTCCTCCGTGAAAAAGCCGGATAAGACGCCTAAAGCATCTTATCCGGCGTGACAGCATCCTCCATGAACGGGGGTATTGTAGCACAACGGGTCGTCGCGCGCAAGAGCCGCGTTTTGCATCGGCGGGGAAAACGTGATACACTGGCGATAATATCATCGTGAAGCGGAGCGTTGGGTATGAGCGGGAAAAAGGCGGAAGTTTTATCCCCCGCCGGGGACAGGGAAAAGCTGGTCATGGCCGTGACCTACGGCGCGGACGCGGTGTATCTGGCCGGACCGGGGTACGGCATGCGGGCCGGGGCCGGCTGCTTCGGGCCGGAGGACATGGCCTGGGCCGTAAAATTTTGCCACGACCGGGGCGTGAAGGTCTATGTGACCGTGAACACCATCCCCACGGACGGGCAGATGGACGCTCTGCCGGGGTATTTGGAGAGCCTGGAGGCCGTCCGCGCGGACGGGCTCATCGTCTCCGACCTGGGGGTGCTGACCCTGGCGAAAAAGTACGCGCCAAGCGCCGCCGTACACATCAGCACCCAGGCGGGGGTGATGAACGCGGTCACGGCACGGGCGTTTTGTGACCTGGGGGCCAGCCGGGTGGTGCTGGCCAGGGAGATGACATTGGAGCAGATAGGGTCGCTCCGGGCACGGACGCCAAAGGAGCTGGAACTGGAGGCGTTCTGTCACGGGGCCATGTGCGTGTCCTTCTCCGGCCGGTGCGTGCTGTCCAACTACCTGACCGGCCGGGACGCCAACCAGGGGGCATGTGCCCAGCCCTGCCGGTGGAGATACCACGTGGCCGAGGAAAAGCGGCCGGGGGAGTATATGGAGCTGACCGAGGACGGGGGCACGTATCTTTTCAATTCACGGGACATGTGCATGATCGACCACGTGCCCGAGCTGCTGGCGGCGGGGGTGACCAGCCTCAAGATCGAGGGGCGGACCAAGTCCGCCTATTACGCCGCCGCGGTGACCAACGCCTACCGCCACGCGATGGACGCGGCCCTGGCGGGCCGGCCTCTGGCCCCGGTCTGGCGGGACGAGGTGCTTAGTGTCAGCCACCGGCCCTATTCCACCGGGTTTTACTTCGGCCAGCCGGGCCAGTATACCGCAGACGCCTGTTACTTCTCTCGGTATGATATCGTGGCGGTGGTGGAGCGGTGCGACGGGGACGGCAGCGCCGTGCTGACCCAGCGCAACCGGTTCTTCCCCGGGGACGCGCTGGAGCTGCTGACACCAGGCGCGGAGCCGCTGGCGTTCACCTGCGGGGAAATGTTTGACGGGGACGGCGGACCGGTCGCCGCCGCCAGCCACGCAAAGATGGCGCTGCGCATGAAATTGCCCGTGTGCGCGCCCCCTAACGCCATCGTGCGCAAGCGCCGGACCGAGGCAAAACCCGGTCACGGCGTGGCGTGAGATCCCATATGGAACGACCCCTGTGCAAGGGGAATGGGGCGCAGCCGCACATTATTGACGGCAATCCCCCCGCCCGTCGTCGGAGCTCGCATGGCTAGGCCGTGATTTGTCGCAAGCGGCAAATCACGGATAGCCAGCGACTCCTCCTCTCCCCAAAAGGCAGGCTTGCCTTTTGGGGACCCCAAGGGGCGGGCACCCCCCTTTGACAAGGGGGGCTTTCGTCGGAAGAATTTCGAGGATACCGGCGTCCGGCAACGGAGGGGTTCCGTAAGACAGTGTGACACCGAAAAATTGAAAATGGCAACTGCCTTACGGAATTGGAATTGAACAGCAGACAGCGGCTGGTGCATTTCGCACCAGCCGTTGTCTGTTGTGATCTGCTTAAAACTTTTGAAGTATGTCACGCAATGAACTACGGTTTTTGAGGGTGGTCGTATAGTATCATTACCCCCCTGACTTTGACGTTCTGGACCCGTTGCGCCGCAAGGGGTCTGACCGGCCAAAAGCGTCACATCGAACCCCCGTTTTTACTAGGACGTACATATGGCGGCAAATGCTTAAAGGGTCCAGAGCACCTAAATGCGGACATCACCCTCTGATGTTTGGGCAAGGAACAGATACTGCAAGAGGGAGTGGAAG